>JAHDWH010000168.1:0-12279 GCA_023384455.1 Caldilineaceae bacterium
TCTATTTGGGTGTATTTTGTTGGGGGGTTTTTTACCCGAACTTCTCCGGTTTAATGTGGGTTTAAAAACCGCACCTACGTTTTATCATCTCATTGATCAGTACACTTCCTGTCAAAAAGTTTGGTTAGATGAGCCTCTCCACGCCCAGCCGCTGGACCCCGGCGACAATCGCTTCGTATTGGGCGGGCTGAAAGGGAATGCCCTTTTCCCGGCGAATATCGGCCGCGTCGAACTCCGGGTCGCCGGCCACCTGCACGCCTTTGTGCCCGGGCTGGGCTGGGGTGGCGTGCAGGGAGCGAATCATCTCGTCCATTTGGGCTTTGAACTCGGCCACCGGGCGGAAACGGGCGATATCCACAGCCATTGTCCAGGTCATATTGTCCCCCGTCTGCAATTGCGCGCCAAAGCCGCCGCCGGAAAGTACACCGCAGAGGATGTCCACCATCACCGCCAGTCCGTAGCCCTTGTGACCGCCCAATTCGTGGCTGTTGCCCAGGGGCGTCATTGTCCAGCTATCGCTGCGCGCCGCGGGCGGATCGGTAATCGGGTTTCCCTCTGCGTCCACGGCCCAGCCCGCGGGGATGGGAACCCCCAGACGGCGGGCCAGGCTGATCTTGCCGTTGGCAACCGTCGTCGTCGCCATATCCAGCAAGAAGGGGCGTTCCTGACCGGCCGGCGCGGCAAAGGCGATGGGATTTGTCCCCAGCCGGGCCTGGCTGCCGTGCAGGGGGTGGGCCACAGGGACGGCATTCGTCATAGCAAAGCCCAGCATATCCTGGGTCCCGGCCATCATTGCATAATAGCCCGCCATCCCTACGTGGTGGCCGTTGCGCACGGTGACCGTCCCCACCCCATAGCGCCGGGCTTTCTCGATAGAGAGTTCCATCGCCCGGTGCGCAGAGACAAACCCCAACCCGTTGCCCCCATCCAACAGAGCAGTCGTCTCGGATTCGGAGACGATCTCCAGCCGCTGGGGAATGGTGTAGAAGCCATCTTCGATGGCCGCGCAGTAGTTCAGAATGTTGCCCGCGCCGTGGGTGTCCACCCCGTGCAGACTGACAAAGGTGAGAATCTCAGCGGTCACCCGGCTGTGATCCGCCGGTACGTCCAGCTTTTGCAGCAGGGCAACCATCTGCTGTTGGATGGCAGTAGCCTGCACCCAGACGGCTTCCTGCTCGGGGACTTGCAAGAAATCGAATGCCATTGATTAGTTCTCCAGTAGGTGGGAAGGAATATGCGTGACAAAATGCGAAGGTAGCCGGGTGGGAAGGTGAAAAATCAGCAATATATGCCCGTGTCGAGCAGGGAACGCGGCGGTCCCAGTGGCGGTCCCAATAGTATACAGGCAGGCAGGCCAGGCGCAAAGCGGGCCATTTTCGGGACGGCGCGCCGCTTTCCAGAGGTTGCTTATGGGGGTATAATAGCCCTATTCCACTTCCCATATCCACAATGGAGAGCAGTGATGAGCGAGCCATTGACGCCTGACCAATACGCGCAGCACCTGACCCATAGCTATCGGCGATTCGTCGAAGCGCTGGCTCTGTTGGAGCCAGCCGAATACAGCGCGGCCTGCCTGCCCGATGGCTGGTCGCCCACGGCCACAGTGGCCCACGTGGCCTTCTGGGATGATTATCAGCGGCGGCGGATGGAGGCAGCCCTGGGTGGGGAGTGGGCAGAAAAGCGGGAGCGCCCGCAGACAGACAACGACGAGCGGGCCGCCACAGATGCCAACCGCCCCTGGGAAGAGGTGCTGGCCGAGGCGGACGCCAACCGGCAAAAGTTGGTGGATTTTGCCCGCGGTTTGACCCAGGCGCAGATTACAGCGCTCTACCGGGAAGAGGGCCAGGATCGCCTCCTTTTGCAGCAGCTTCTGGAACAGATGGCGAAACACGCGCGGGAACACGCCCAGACCGTCTACACCTATTGCGTCTCCTGGCAGCGCTGGGGACGGGCCGGATTTCGCACTTTCTATGCCCGGCAGAGCTGGAATTTTTTGGATACCATTTCCGGCCTGCCCGAGCAGACCTGCGTTTCCGTACCGGTGATGGGGGCGTGGTGTGTGCGGGAGATGCTGGCCCACGTCCTGGTATGGGACGAGTATTGCTATCAGTTGGCGAAGCAGTGGCCCACGGTGGATCTGACGACGCTGACCCCGTGGACAGAGGGCAGCATCGACGAGGTGAATGACCGATTGGTGGCGGAGAAGGCAGGGATGGGGATGATCGATCTGCTGGATGCGCTGGTCACCGTCCACCGCCGCATTCTGCGCCAGTACGATCGGCTCTCCGATGAAGAAATCCAGACGGTTGGTGACTACGGGTGGGGGCAGAATGATACGCTGATGGGTGTTCTTTTTTTCATTTCCAGCCATACGGCGGAACACGCAGCCCAGCTCTACGAAGCCCGGCTGGAGGGAATTCTGGTCGCAGAGAGAGCCGTCGCCCCGCAGCAGGTTGCGATGTAATAGTACGATGCACTGCGGGAACGACGGACCGCTTCTATTGTATCACCCATGCCGTAAGGAAGCAAACGAGGCAAGAGATGGGATTCCGCACGATAGTTGCCAATCCCTGATATCCCCAGTTCCCGATCCCATTACCCTGAATGGGCATAGCGCAGGCTGGTGGCGCTGTCGCTGAGATGGGCCACACTGCCGCCCTCACCCACCAGATGCCAGCCGCTGCCGTTGCGTTGCAGGGTGAAAATACCGCAGAGGGGCACGCTTATCTGTTCCTGAATGCCAGTCAGATGGCGCACAATGCCAATCACTGGGGAGGCGTGGGTGACAAAGAGCAAATTCTGGCTGGGCAGGGCGTCGGCCAATTGCTGAACCGTCTGACCAGAGCGCCGGTGTCCGTCGGCTTCATTTTCGGGATAGGCCAGCACACCGATGGGCTGATAGGCAGCATCCAGCCGGGCAAACTGCTGGCTGCGTTCCGTCTCCGCCAGCAATGCGGGCATCTGCTGTACATTTGGCAAGACCTCCCCAATGCCTGGCTCCAGAGCCACGGGCAGGTTTACAGCGTCGGCAATGTGATGGGCGGTCTGGATAGTGCGCAGAAAGGGCGAGGCAAAGATGCGGTGGACAGGCTGTTGGCGCAGGCTGCTGCCTGCCTCCTGGGCCTGGCGCTCTCCGTCTGCCGAGAGCGCCGGATCGTAGGGGCGCTTTGCACTGCTGGCCCAGTTGGGGTTGCCGAAATCTTCCCGGTTGCCGTGGCGGATGATCCAAAGAGTCTGTGTCATTACAATTTTTCCTGGCTGATAATCAGCAGCTCGCAGTTACCAGTCCAAAGTCCTGGGTCCAGATTGGCCGTGCTGCGGTCTGCTGAGAATGGATAGCAATCGGATCATTATAGCCTAACTTGTTGAAAATAAAGGAGTCACGTGTCCGAAAGTATCCGCCAACGGGTGTTGGCCCACGACCGCTTTCAGGTAGAGCTGAGACACTCGTATCGTTTGCAGCCAGATCGCAAAAGCCAGTACCGAATTACCACCTATATTTTTCTGCCTCAGAGTCTGGGCGTTGACGGTTCGGTCTATTCTCCCCAGGAATTTTACCGCCGGGTGCAGAACTACGTACGGCTGCGCACGCCTGCCTTTACCCTGCAGGCGCTCTGCCGGGAGAGCCGTTCTCCTCTGCTTCAGCTTCGCCAGACATTGGCCGAGCCGGACTGGGCCGACAAGCCGCTCCAGCGGGAGCGAATTATCACCAGTCTCAAATTTCTGCGCGCCATCCTCAACAGCCGGCTGAATCGTCGTCTGCGCCGGATGAATCCAGCCACGGCCCGTCAGGTTGTCGATAGGGAAGAGCACGTGCGCGACGAAGCCCAGCGTTTCATCGACGATGTATCGCCGGTCGTCGCCTACTTTCGCGCCATCGCTGGCCCATTGCACAGCCCAGACGCAGAGCAGACGGTGGCCCAGGACTATCGGCTGACAGACGAATCGATCAGCCTGCTGCTGGAGGAGAGCTATCTCTCGGCCTACTCTCTGGTGGAACAGTTTGTAACCGGCGAGGAGAGAAGCCGCTTGCACGCCGCGCTCTCCCGGCTGGTTGAGCAGGAGAACGAATACCGGGCAGGGCAGGGCTACCGGGTGCGGCTGCTGCCCAATTCGGACAACGAGGAGTATCTCTTTCGCTCCTCTGCGCTCAAAAAGTTCACATCCAACGTCCTCTATCTGGCCGCGTCGGTGCAGACCGAAGGGCGCACCCTGGAGCAGCTACTCTTTGCCGCCGCGGCCGGCATTTCGATGATCTTTGCCACAGTGATCGCTTTTTACTTCCAGGCCCGTTTCGGCACCTTCACCCTGCCGGTCTTCACTGCGCTGGTCGTGGGCTATATGTTCAAAGATCGCATTAAGGAGGTCGGACGTCTGCTTTCGGTTCGCCTGCTGCGCAATGTCTTATATGACAGACGAATTATCCTGCAAACCTCCGATCATCGCCACGATTTGGGTTTCCTGCGCGAGAAAGTGGGCTTTGTGCCCAAAGAGGAGCTACCTGATGCCGTGCGCAAGCTGCGCCGGGTTGGGTTGGATACCGGGCTGGATGGTGATGGTCAGCAAGAGTCCGTCATTGACTACACGAAAACGGTTACTCTTTTTTCCCAAAAATTCGACCGTATCTACCCCGGCGGCCCCGCGCTGACCGGTGTCAGCGATATTCTGCGGCTGGATATCCGCCCTTTCCTGCACAAAATGGCCGATCCTGTACAGCGCAAGCCGCTCCTGCGGGAAGGTAGGGTGCAGATGGTACGTTGCCGGAAGGTATATCACGTCCATCTGATTTCGGTGATTCGGGATGGCAACGGTTCTGCGCCCCGCTACACCGCCTCTCAATTGACCCTTAATCGCAAAGGGATTGTACGGGTCAGACGGCTCTCCTTGCCGTCTCCCCAAGCGCCGGAGAGGTGAGAAAATACGGGGGTATTTTCTCTCCCATTTTGGGGATGCACCGGAGGAAGCGCCGGGTTTGACATCCCCCCGCCCATCCGTTAAGATGGGGACAATCAATAGAAGTGACGTGGACGGAGAACGTGGATGGAGACCACCCCACCAGAGAGAGCGCTCCACTGGCTGCAAGAGCGCTTGGGTGTTGGCCCGTTGAATTCTCTCCTGAGTCGAAACGCTGAACGTGCAGTACCTGTTGAGCCACCCCACCCTGCCCCTCCCCATTCCAGGGAGGGAAGTGGATCGACTCCTCCCCCACAGTGGGGGAGGTTGGGTGGGGGTGAGCAGTTGCAACGTGCAGTACCAGTAGGTGTTTCCGGTTCTCGCCGTTATCGAGTTTGAGCGCCCGGACTGCCGGTTGGCAGTTTGGGAAGTCAGGTGGCACCGCGAGCAACTACCTCGTCCTGATCCGGGATGGGGTTTTCTTTTTGTACCTGTTGAGCCACCCCACCCTACCCCTCCCCATTCCAGGGAGGGAAGTGGATCGACTCCTCCCCCACTGTGGGGGAGGTTGGGTGGGGGTAAGCAGTTACTTTCTTTTTGTACGTCGGACTGCCTGAGTACGTCGGACTGACAGTCCGACGTACTCAGGCAAAGGGGAGAAAACGAATGAGCGGACTATTACAACAACTGGAAGCGATGGCTCTGCGGGCCGAAGCAGCGCTGGCAACGACCACCACCTCGGAAAGCAGCGAGGAGTGGTATCGTCAATATCTGGGCCGCAGCGGTGAGATGACTTTGGCGCTGCGGGGATTGGGCCAACTCTCCCGGGAGGAGCGCCCGGCTGTGGGCAAAGCAGCCAATGAGATCAAACAGCGGCTGGAAGCGGCCCTGCAAGAACGCCAGGAGTCCATTCGTCAGGCCGAAATGGAGGCAGCCCTGAGCGCCGAAGGTGTGGACGTGACCCTGCCGGGCCGCAGCCAAAATGTCGGGCGCATCCACCCCAGCAACGCCACCCTGCGCGAGATCAGCCAGATTTTCGGCCAGATGGGTTTTCAGGTCTACGACGCGCCCGAGGTGGAGACCGACGAGACAAACTTCACCCTCCTCAATATGCCCGACGGTCACCCGGCCCGGGATATGTGGGACACTTTCTACACCACCACACCCGGCGTCATCCTGCGCACCCACACCAGCCCCGGCCAGATTCACGCCATGCGGGACTACTGCCCTCAGCCTATCCGGGTGATTCTGCCGGGCAAGTGCTACCGCCACGAGGATGTGACAGCCCGCTCGGAGATGATGTTTCATCAGGTGGAGGGGCTGGTGGTGGGGCGCAATATCACCTTCAGCGACCTCAAAGGCACACTGGTCAATTTCGTCAACCAGATGTTTGGCGAGGGGCGCAGCCTGCGCTTCCGCAAGAGCTATTTCCCCTTTACCGAGCCGAGTGTAGAGGTGGATGTGGACTGTGTGCTGTGCGGCGGCGGCGGCTGCCGGGTCTGCAAATATACGGGCTGGCTGGAGATTTTGGGTGCGGGGATGGTAAACCCGGTTGTGCTGCACAACGGGGGCTACGATCCGGCCCAGTTCAGCGGCTTTGCCTTTGGCATGGGGCCGGAACGCATCGCTATGCTCAAACACGGGGTGGATGACATTCGTTATTTCTTCACCAACGACGTCCGCTTTCTGGAGCGGGTGGGATAGGGATTGGGGATTGGGGATCGGGGATTGGGGATCGGGGATTGGGGATCGGGGATTGGGGATTGGGGACTGGAAAAGCCCGATCCCCAGTCCCCAGCCCCCAGTCCCCAGCCCCCAGTCCCCAGCCCCAGCCCCCAGCCCCCAGTCCCTACCCCATCGCCTTGCGCAGGGCGTCGCCTTCCTTCTTCCAATAGTCGTAGAGTATGTGGACATCGGTGCCGATGCAAAAGTGGCGCACGCCCATATCCAAATAGCGTTGCGCACCGTCGGCGCGGCCCAGTTCGATCCGGGGATGGACGCCCATACGCAGACAGCTTTCGATGACCTGCTGCTCCGCGGCCTTCACCTCCGGGTCGCCCCATTGCCCAGCTTTGCCGATGCTCATGGCAAAATCTGCCGGCCCCCACTGGATCATATCAATTCCGGGCACGGCCAGAATCTCCTCCAGGTTGTCCAGGGCTGGCTTCTTTTCCAGCATCAATACAATGACGATCTCTTGCAGCGCCTTTACATAGGCCGCGCTGCCCCCATAGCCCATATAAGTAAAGCGGCGGGTGGCTACGCCATACGTCCCCCCATCCTCGGGCGTATCGGCCCGTACATAGCGCACACAGTTGCGGGCATCCTCGGCGCTGCGAATGTCGGCAAAGAGGATGCTCTGAAAGCCGGAGCCGATAGCCCGTTGGGTGACAAATTCGTTGTTGGCCATATCCACTTTAATCATTGTGCCCAGGTTGTAGATTTCCGCGGCCCGGCAGAGGTTGTCCAGATCGTGCAGGTCGTAGGGGCCATATTCGGCCACAAATTCTACGTAGTCGTACTGCCCCGTGTGGCCGATCAATTCCACAACACTGGGCCAGGTGGCGTGGATGTGGGTGCCGATGGTGGGAAGACCGGCGTTGAGCCGTTCCCGGATTGTATTGGTGCGCATGGGATTCTCCGTTGGGGGTGGGTGGTGAAAAGGTTGCGTATTGACCTTCAAGCCGAGTATAGCACAGAATCTTTGGAGATACGAGGAGGCTTGCACGAATGAGTAAACTACACGAAGAGGGCATTCTTTCCGTCTTGGAAATCGACCGGGTGTGGGCAGGCCATCCGGTGGATTTCAGCCTGCGTACAGTGGGCGACCGGCAGTTTGTGGCCTATTACGACGGGGAGCGGCGTATGACCGTAGCCGTGGGTCAGTTGGGCAGCGACAGTTGGCAGCGGGTTGCCATCGCCCCGGACCAGACCGAGCCGCCGGGCTATAAATCTGTAATTACTTCCACCCGGCTGGGATGGGACAGCCACAATTCGGTCACGCTGGCCGTGGACGGGGACGGCCATCTGCACCTGAGCGGCAATATGCACGTCAACGCGCTGACCTACTTCCGCTCGGAGCAGCCCTGGGATATCACCAGCTTTGTCCAGCACTTGGCGATGACCGGCGTCAACGAGGAGCGCTGCACCTACCCCCGCTTTCTGACGGATCGAGCGGGCGATCTGATCTTCCACTATCGGGACGGCAGCAGCGGCAACGGCTCGGAAATCTACAACCGCTGGAACAGGACAGCCCGACGCTGGGTACGTCTGTTGGACCGACCGCTCACCGACGGTCAGGGGTTGATGAACGCCTATCTCCACGAGCCAGTGCCGGGGCCGGATGGCCGTTTTCATCTGTCCTGGGTCTGGCGGGACACGCCGGACTGCAAGACAAACCACGACCTCTCCTATGCGGTCAGCAACGATCTGGTCCAGTGGCAGACCGCGGCGGGTGAACCGATTGACCTGCCGATGCACCTGCAAACGCCGGGGGTGATCGTCGATCCGGTCCCAGCCGAAGATGGGATTATTAACGGCAGCGGCAAAGTCGGCTTCGACAGCCAGGGCCGGGTGATTCTGACCTACCATAAATTTGACGCAGCGGGCAAGACACAGGCGTACAATGCACGATGGGAAAGCGGCGATTGGGTGATTTATCAGACCAGCAAGTGGGATTATCGCTGGTGGTTTGAGGGGGGCGGGAGTATTGTCAATGATGTGGTTTTGGGCCGGGTGGAACTCACTGGCGATGGAGAGTTGGCGCTGGACTTTCGCCACACCCAGTCGGGCGCGGGCCGCTGGCTGCTGGACGAGACGACCCTGCGCCCTCTGGAAACCCTGCCGCCTGTTGCGCTCCTGCCCGGTGAACTGATGACGCCCGAATCCGACTTCCCGGAGATGCAGGTGCGGCTGTGGGAGGACGACGGCCACAGCCCGGACCCGGCGGTGCGCTATCTCCTGCGCTGGGAGACGCTCCCCGCCAACCGGGACCGCCCCCGCACGGGTCCCCTGCCGGAAGCATCGGTGCTGCGGCTATACACCCTGCGAAACTGAGCCACAATTTATTATCTCCTTCAAAAACTGAGCTTCTGGCAGAAGCTCAGTTTTTTTCTGTTTGCTCCCATCCCAGCCCAATGCTATCATCCCCAAAGCGGCCCGCTGCCGTTTGCCGCTGCATCCATCCATACCCCCAGGAGAAACTCCAATGCGCCAACTGACAATTGACACCCCAATGACCCCACCCTACTGGGCACTGCTCCAACGCCGCCTGCTGGAAGAACAGTGTGGGGCCATCGAGGAATTCTACGCCCACTATTTCGACGAGCGGGGCTATCTGCTCTGCGTGCCCCGCTGGGGCGGCGACGACGGCCCGGACGACGCCGCCGAGAATCTGCTCAACTGGACGATGCTCCATGCGTTGGGCGGGGATGACAAAGTGCTGGAACTCTACAAAAAGGGCTGGGAAGGCCATCTGCGCCAGTACACCGAAGCCAAAACTGTGGAAGTGGAGTTGGGCCGGGACGGGATGTACTACAAAGAGTTCCCGACGGTAGCCGATTGGTTTCACATCGGCGAGGGGCTGAACGCCTTCACACTGCAGGGGCTGTCGGATCCCTACGACCAGAAGTATGGGGTGCGCAGTCGGCGCTTTGCCGGTTTTTATATGAACGAAGACCCCCAGGCCCCCAACTACGACGCCGAGCGGCGCATCGTACGCAGTATGTTCAACGGCAGCCGGGGGCCGCTGCTGCGCAAGGCTACCGGGCTGGACTGGGCCGGCGACCCCATCGAAATTGAGGGGCGCTTTCGTCTGGGCCACGGCGAGCGCAGCTACGAGGAGATGGTGGCCCATTTTGTCGATTACAACGATGTGGTGGGGGATCACCCACTTAATCTCTGCATCACGACGCTGATGCTCAACGCTTTTATGCTGGGCGGCGAGGAGAAGTACCGGGAATGGCTGACCGGCTATGTGGACGCCTGGGTGGAGCGCACCGAGGCCAACGGGGGGATTATCCCTACGAATATCGGGCTGGATGGGACGATTGGCGGGGAGACCGGCGGGCGCTGGTACGGAGGCGTCTACGGTTGGGGATTCACAGTGATTGTACCCCAGACCGGTGAACTGGCCCACCGCACCTATTCCTACCGGCGGGCACTCTACGGTTTTGGCAACGGACTCCTGATGACTGGCGACCAGCGCTATGTGAAGACCTGGCGGGGGGTCATCGACTTCATCAACGCCAATGGGCGGGAGATCGACGGCCAGATGATGTATCCCAACGCCTACGGAGATTATTTCGGGGAGGAGGATTGGTACGACTTCAAGCCCTATCCCTTCAATGCCGGCGCGTTGGAAGTCTACTACTGGTCGATGGACCGGGATGATCTGAAACGGTTGGGGGACGAGCCGTGGATTCAGTTTTTGGAGGGCAACAACCCGGACTTCGCCGTCTCGGCCCTGGAGGACGATCTGGGCAAGCTGCGCCGCAAAGTGGAGCTATTACGCGCCGACACCACTTCGCCCGACACCCGCCTCTCCGACGATATGAACCACATCAACCCGGCCACCACCGAGGCCCTGACCCAACAGATGCTGGGTGGTATCCCCACCGGGCGGGTGGGCTTTCCCCTGCACTGCCGCCTGCGTTACTTCGATCCGGCCCGCCAGCGCGCCGGCATCCCCCAGGACGTGGCCGCGCTGGTGGATTCGATGAGCGCGGATTTGGTGACGGTCACGCTGGTCAACACCAGCCAGATTGAGGCGCGGCGGGTCGTCGTCCAGGCCGGGGCCTATGCGGAACATCGCTTTGGCGCGGTGCGGGTGGATGGAAAGAGCGTCGTCGTGGACGATTCCCACTTCACCGTCGATCTCGCGCCGGGCTGCGGCTGCCGCCTGGAGATCGAGACGGCGCGCTATGTGAGTGCGCCGACCTTTGCGTTTCCGTGGGAGAGGTAGGAGACGTAGTGCGTATTTCATAAGGTGGCGAAGCCACGATTTGCGTACGGAAATGTGAAGAGACGTGAAACGTGAGAGTATGTGACGACACCTCACGTTTCACCTTTCTGAAAATCGTAGTGGTCTCGCATCTTTGTAGCAACAGATTTCTGCAAAAATTCCATCAAGATCAAATTTGACATTAATCTCAAGATAGATTACCCTACAAATCGGACTAGTACTTATGGCTTACGCTTTTTGGATAATAATCCAATGAATGGGCTATAATGCAGTCAGGTATTCATCTGGGTCAACGAAGCTACGCAATTACATCGCACTAACCACCCCAGTCAAAGTACGACATTTAGAAAATACATACCTGTATTGGTTTATTTTGTCGCAACCTCCCTGTTGTTGAGTTTAGCCAACTGCTCTACAATTGTATATCCGTGTTCTTGGAATGTATTTGGGTTACATAGAATTATTCAGAGAAGCACAAACTCACCCTTAACAGTACACTTCTTGCGTTAAAAAACGCTGCCCCGGTGGTCAGACCGGAGCAGCGCAACAGCAAATCCCACCGTTCATACTCCGCCACGGCAAAGTAGACAGGAGTATGAACCTATCGAAAGCGAACGCGTTATGCGTTGTGTGGTATTGCGGTTAGCCGTATTATACACAAATGAACGCACCCCTGCAACTACGGGCGCGCCACATTCCGCCACCTGCCATATCGCGATGGCCAGGGGGTGGCGCGCCTTCTTCCTCCCCGTCCTTCTCATTGCTCTTGTCGCTATATTCTTCGCAGAAAATCATCCTGTCGAAGCCCGCCCGATCTCGGAAATAGAAGATGTGCTGCCCACACACGTATTCGCTGATCACGTAGTGATCAGTGAGGTGCAGACAGCCGGTATCAGCGCGTCTGATGAATTTGTCGAGATTTACAACCCAACAAATGCATCCATTCTGATCGAAAGCTGGTCACTCCAATACCTTCCTGCTGCGGGTGGAAGTTACCAGAAAAAAAATTTCGTGGCTGGTGCCACGATTCCAGCGTATGGCTTTTACCTGATTGCTAACAGCGATTGCACCTGTGCCGCTGGCGCGGATATGGCTCACGGTAGCATCCAGCTTGCTGGTGGTGGTGGTCATATTTTCCTTGTGGGCAATCAGACTACACTGACCAGTCCCGAATCATCTTCGATAATTGATAAGTTCGGTTATGGGAGCGCCGCCTACCCCGAAGGCGGCGCTTTCAATCCAGCGCCGTCTCCGCTTGAAAGCGCAGAACGTAAGGCATTCTACTTTTCCGACCAATCCCAAATGGCCAATGAGCACAAGCTATACGGCAATAGTTACGACACAAACGATAACGCTGTCGATTTTACTCTGCAAAATCTGCCTAAGCCCCAAAATAATAGTTTCGTCGAACGCTGTTGTACTAC
>JAHDWH010000168.1:12379-14225 GCA_023384455.1 Caldilineaceae bacterium
TGCAAAATCTGCCTAAGCCCCAAAATAATAGTTTCGTCGAACGCTGTTGTACTACTGTAGAGGGAAATCTCACCTTGCAGGGACGCACTGAACAAAGCGACATTCAAGTACTCATGTGGCCGGGCTCGGGCTTGCAGACCAATACAGACAACGGGGGGTATTTCTCCATCTCCCAGGTGCCTGCTTTCGCCAGCGAAGATAGCACGGAGTATACCATCCAGGCAACCCGTGCGGGCTATTTGTCCGCCAGGGCAACGCTCGATCTGACCATCAATCTGTTGCCCGACCTTCTCACCTTTACAGGGTTGCGCCTGTTAGGTGGAGATATCAATGGAGACAATCAGGTCAACATCTTCGATCTGGCGATTGTGGGCAGCCAGTATGGCAATACTGGCCCGTCGCCAGGAGATGTGAACGCAGACAACAGAGTCAACATTCAGGATTTGTCGTTAGTGTCGGGCAATTTCGGACAAACTAGCAATTCTTACACCTGGGGACCTCCTTAGCAAAAGGTGGCCGGGTACATATCTACTTTTTGACTGCCACCACCGGGAGCTTCCAGATCAGCCAGTACAATCTGCATCTGCTGACAAAACTCTACGCAGGCTTTCTGTGCAGATACCACAAAGAATAAGGAGGCGTAAATGGGGAGATGCCCGTAAGGGGCGAAAGATGTTTGGATATTTATGAGGGGTGTAGGGCCAGTGGGAAACGTCTTGCGTTTTGTCTTGATATCAGGAGGAGAAAGAAATGAGAACTGTACATAGTGGGGCCAAAGGAATGTTGCGAGGACGAGCCTTGTATCTCTTGGCTGCCCTCGTGGCTCTGTTGATTTGGGGTTCTGCCCTGGTAGCACAGGCAGCCACCATCACCGTCTGTGCAAACGGTTGTGATCACACGTCGATCCAGGCAGCCATCAATGCTGCCACGGCGGGGAATACCATCAACGTGGCAGCAGGAACGTATGCGGAAGTAATAACAGTAGATAAGGAAAACCTTATTTTAGCGGGTGCTCCTGGTGCTACTATCACTGTTGCAGAAACGGTGACTGGTATCTCTATTGCTGCCAATGGGATTCAGGTTTCGGGCTTTACGATTGCAGGCCCCCACACTGCTCCCTATACTAGCCATGACTGGAAAGCAGCGGGGTATCAGAGTACTGCGGGTATTCAGGTGTTGGCCAATGTTACGGGTGTATCCATTACCAATAACCAGATTAGAGATGTTCGTACTGGTATCCAGACGCTTCCTGGGTCCGGTGCAACCATCAATGGCAATACAGTGAACAACACAAAGGGGTCAATCCTTGTTCGTGGTCAAACAACGACTGCCACAGGAAATACTCCTGGTCCTGATGGGAATGAATGGGACATTGTGATTATGCCCAGTCTTTATGGAGCTCCAGCCGTGGAGACTGCGTTATTGCCACTGCAGAATGATCTGGCGGCTTATGGTCTGGCGGTCATGGCTTTATCAGGAAACAACGGTGGTATGACGATCTTGGATCGACGATTCGGCGACTCAAATCGTTCCCACGCTTCAATTATAGCAGGGGCCACTCCGGATATTGCTGATGACTTTGGTATAGGCAATGGGTTGGGAAATCCTCGACAGCCATACGGTTTAATTCAGGATGGCATCACTGCTGTAGCTCCCGGAGGTATTGTCAATGTGGCCGCCGGGACGTATACCGAGAACGTGAACGTCAACAAGTCTGTGACGCTCAACGGCGCGCAGGCAGGCATATCCGTGGGTGTACGCACGGCTGGTGGTGGGTCTGAGTCCAATGTTGCGGGGCTTCTGACTGTTGCTGCCGCTGATGTCACCGTTGACGGATTTACCCTAA
>JAHDWH010000168.1:14235-14917 GCA_023384455.1 Caldilineaceae bacterium
GAATCCGGATACGACTTCAAGCAGTATCGCAGCGCTTCTGGTCAACTCAACCGGTAGCAATGCCCATATTCTCAACAACTTTGTACAGAATGTGGGGAATACGGGCTTGGTGAACAAGAATGTCCAAGGTATCTACCTGACTAACGGACCCGATGGCATAACGATTGAGAAGAACCAGATCCAACACATCCTAAATGGAAACAAATCGGTCAAGGGTATCTACCTGGGTCATACTGGCTCCAGCGGCGATTCAAGTACTAATGTGGTGATCCAGGAAAACTCGATTTCGGATGTGAAGACCAATGGCTCAGGGGGCGGTGCATACGGCATTCTCGTCAATATGGCCCCATCTGTCAATAACCTTCGGGTTATCGACAACACAATCACAGACGTATATGGAAAATGGACCCACGCCATTGGGCTTGAAGGACCCACTCCGAATGCAGTTGTGCTCAACAATCAATTCAGTGGCATTGCTGCGGTTGGCACGGACAAGTCAGCAGTATTCTTTGAGGACAATCCCGATGGCGGCAGTGTATCCGTCGCGTTTAACCAGTTTAATGGAACCGATTTCTTCGGCGTAGCAATTCACCCCAAGCACTGGGATCCAACTTGGCCTGACATAGCGGGCACTCCAGGCGCTGGCTATGTACCGATTAGCTATGTTGTTAGTGCGATGAAC
>JAHDWH010000169.1 GCA_023384455.1 Caldilineaceae bacterium
TCATGTGGACAGTGCGACGCACCAAAACGGGAAGTTATTCTTTGACAAGCCCTTATCTGGCTACCGAAGGATTGGAAAGCAGAGACCGAATAGACTTACAGGGTGGCGGGTACTGATGCTTCTAATCGGCGCAAAGCCGAGCGGCTGATCTGTCCCATTTCCCAGGCAATCGGCAGCATAGAGACAGCGAAAAAGAGATAGGCTGTACCGTGCAAAGTCGCCTGTTGTCCGGTGAGGAAGATACTGGCCCAGATCAGCCCGCTGCCCACATTGACAGTCAGCAGACTCAGCCAGTTGCCCCCCAGTCGGGGCGTCTCTTCCCCGGCCAGAAAGCGGCGCATAAAGTAGGGTAGCAGCGCAAAAGCAAACTGAAGTACCCAGCCATAGATGAGCGCCTGGGGTGCAGTAGCTTCAATACCCGTGCCGGGAAAGCCTGGCACGCCCAGTATAATCAGCGGGGCCACCATCACAGGGGCCAGAATCCAGATATAGGCAAGCAGCAGATGCCACGCGCCCGGCGTACCCAGCAACCCGGCCCGATAGACGCCGGCCCCCGTCAACCCCAGCAACCAGATCGTCGCGCTCAGGTGCAGAACCAGTCCCGGCACAGTAAACCAGAGGGAGCCGCCCAGCCAGGGGCCAATCACCAGACCCAGTGCGCCTACGCTCATCATCCAGAAGACAGCATTGATCACCCGGTCAGAGGCCAACTCCCGCCGAGTCAAGCGGGGTATCACATCCACCAGCAGCCCGGCAAAGACCAGAGACATAAAGCCCCAATTGTTGGCGTGGATGTGGACCTCCACAGGAATCTGAATACGCAGGGGGCCGCTCCAGCCCAGCCATAGCCCTGTGCCCACAATAATACCTAAGAGCAGATAGGCCAACCCCATCACATAAAAATGAATACTGATGCGCGTTGGGGTTGGGGAAGTGCCACGCATCTGCCAGAGTTGCAGAGAGAGCAGTGTAGCCGCTATAAAGATCAGCGTGCCGCCGGTGAAAATCAGCGCGCCGTTGACAATCGGAATGCCAGCCAGCAGAATCAACAGACCGGCGTTGAGGGTGAGCCAGATATCCCAACGGGTTTGAGGTCGGGGTAGGCCACGCCGGGCCGCAACCAGCCAGGGCAGCACGCCGAAGATGGCTTCGGTCGCCATGCCCAGCGTAATAAAGTGTACCCGCAGCCAGCGCAGCCCGTTGAACCAGCCAAGCAGGTTCAGACTGGTCAGGGAGGCGTCGGTTGCGGCCAGCACCGCAACCAAAAGATAGAGCAGTGTCATTAGCAGATAGGGATTCAACATTTCTTGTCCTTTGTGTTAGCGATTTCCAGAGCCGGTCATGCGCCGGTAGCCATTGGTCAGGGCCGCGATAATCACAATCCCGGCGACGACGTGCAAAAAGGCTGCCACTGTGCTGGCAAGGATCGTCTTGTGTTCTACCGGAAGCAGATAGTCGGGAACGATGCTCACAAGCAGTACGACGACGGCGATGCGCAAAAACTGGGTATCGGCCTGGCGGCTGCGCTGCGCCAGCCAGGCGAACAGCCCCGTTGCGCCAATCCCCGGCACGATCACAAAAAGTGCGCTGCGGGCGTAGCTGTCCAAGGGCTTGAAGAGAACAATCTCCGGCCAGAGCCGGGTGGCCAGCAGTTGGGCGGCCAATACAGCGACGATCGCGGTCACAGTGGCAATCAGCCCGATTCGCACCCAACTGCCCAGAGCGATTGTGCGCGGAGAGAAAGAAGGCGAAGTTGTACTCATCTGGATTTTCTCCTTTGCCACATAGGGCTAGGCGGATTTGACAGCGAGGAAGGCCAAGCGGCTTTCGGCGACGAGACCCCGGGTGGCACCAGCCGGAGCGACGACCGTTGAGCCGGGCTTAACAGCGAAGCTCTCGCCGTTCACAGTCATCGTGCCAGCGCCCTCCAGAAAGTGATAGACGGCTTGGGCTTCGGGGTGGGGAGGCAATTGGTGGCCCTGCTCCAGCCCAGCCAAAATCAGCTTCAGGTCCGCTCCATCGACCAGAAAACGGGGCTGGGGGCCTTCGGGTGCAAAGGCTACGGACGTGCGCCAATCGGCCAGAAAGACGAGAGGGGTGGTGGTTGCGTCAGTCATAGAATTTCTCCTTGGGTCATAGAAAACAGCGAACTACAACCCAAGGATAGCAGGGGCGGGGCGGTCTGTCGTCGACTTTTGTCGGGTTTGGGATTGGGGGATTACAGGGGGCGGTTCAGGTGCGACGCACTCGCCAGGAGTAGATTCCACTGCAAAATGGGTGTGGCGAGTGCGTCGCACCAATGCCTGGGTAGGTACGATTACAGGGCCAACTGTGCCCGTTGGCGCAGGGCGGGGGTATCCAAAATCTGGATGCGTTGGCGGTCTACAGCAATCAGACCGGCTTCGGAGAGGATACGCAGTGCTCGGCTGAGTACATCGGGGACAGTGCCCAGGCGCGCCGCCAGCTCGGATTGGGTGTTCCAGCGGCGGCGCACCACTTCGTCGCCCTCGGCCTGTTCCAGCAGAAAGCGGGCCAGCCGGGCCTCCACGCTGTGCAACGAAAGATCAGCCACCAACTGGACCAGACCAGCCACCCGCTCGGCCATATTCTGCAGCACACGCAGGGCCACGTCCGGGTGGGCCAGCAGCAGGCGGCGCAGGGCAGCCCGCTCGATCAGCCAGAGGGTGGCGTCTTCCAACGCGATGGCGGTGGCCGGATTGGGGTGGTCGGCCAGCACACCCACTTCGTTGAAAGTCTCGCCGGGACCCAAAAAGCGCAGCACCTGTTCCCGGCCATCGGCTGAACTCTTGACGACTTTGAGCCAGCCAGAGCGCAGGTAATAGAGACCGGCGGCCTGTTCGCCTTCCCAAAAGACAGGCGCGCCTGCCCGGTAGACGCGCCAGAACGCGGCCTGGGCCACTTCGTCCAGAATTGCCAGTTCCAGACCGCGCAGAAAAGAGATGGTGCTCAGCGTCTCGATCAGTTCGCTGTGGGGTGGTCGGGCAGGGATCATAGGCAGATTCTTTTACCCTGGCAAAACAAAGGATGCGCGGTCCGCTCGGCAGACCGCGCATCAACGAAATTTTCAAGGCGGA
Organism: Caldilineaceae bacterium; assembly: GCA_023384455.1. Classification (GTDB taxonomy): domain Bacteria; phylum Chloroflexota; class Anaerolineae; order Caldilineales; family Caldilineaceae; genus JACQGT01. The sequence goes on from JAHDWH010000169.1 coordinate 3,096, forward strand.
CGCCACAACTGGTTGGCATCGGAAGACGATAATACAAGTGTAGGTCGGACTGACAGTCCGATAGGTCCGTTACACCGTAGGTCGGACTGACAGTCCGACCTACGGTGGAGGGTGCTACTTCAGCCCGCGCACATAGGCTACTACGTCCCGCAACTGCTGCTCGGTGATGGCTGGGTTGCCGCCCTTGGCCGGCATCCCTACACCGGTGGTGTTGAGGGGATCGTCCGGGGTACGCCCAACCAGGATGAAAGCAACCAGTTCGTCGTCGGTCTTGCTGCGCACAAACTCGCTGTCCGCGGGGTAGAGGCTCTTGCCCAGGCCCTGCACACCTTTGGCGTCGGGGCCGTGGCAGGCGATGCAAGTCCCCATATAAACGGTCTGACCGGCCTCGGCGTCCCCGCTGGCCGCAGGCACTGGGGTGGCCGTGGGCTGGGCAGCGGACGGGGTAGCCGTGGGTTCGGGTTCATCCCCGCCACAGCCAGCCAAAGCCAAGATCAAAACGAAAAACAGGGCAATCAGTGTGTGTCGCTTTAACATCAGAAATACCTTTCCTTCAACAGATGAAATGATGAGATTGTACGATGAGCAGTCTATTTATGTCCCCGGGAATTCATACTTTCCATTCCGCCAACCTTCTCCATAACCTGGGCAAACGTCAGTACCTCTCCGCCCCATTCCATTGCCAATGCTCTGGCTTCCGCTTCCTGGGCCAGTGCAGCAATCCCAAAACCCATTGGCGTGCGCAATGAATCCGCCAGCACATACCAGGCAACCTCCCCGGCCAGCCATTCTCTACTATTATAATCGTGAACGAACCAACTGGCGATTTTCGACTGGCCGTTGTCTTCGGCGACGTAGGCGAACATCTCGCCGGCGTCGTCAAAGAGCAGTTGCTCGTAGTCGTTGGCGGCCTTCTCCAGGGTCAGAGCAGCCGCAAAGCGGTCATCGCTGATAATCATCCCGCACTGATCACACACATCCTCGCCGTATACAATTTCCGGCGGGATATTGGGATCCACTGCTGCGCCGCCGCAGGCGGAGAGAAGTAGAAGAAGTAGGGTGAGTAGAATTGTTTTGTGTTGCATTGGATTGTGTCCGTATTGTGTATTGTGTATTGCATAAGGTGGCGAAGCCACGATTTGCGTGGGGAAACGGGAAGATGTGAAACGAGAGAGTATATGACGACACCTCACGTTTCACGTTTCAGTTGGTTGGCCAGACCGGTGAAACGTGAAACGTGAGGTATCGTCACCCGATCTCACGTTTCACATCTTCCCGTTTCACGTCTTCACGTTTTACGTCTTCACGTTTCACGTCTTCCCGTTTCACGTCTTCCCGTTTCCCCACGCAAATCGTGGCTGCGCCACCTTACGAAATACGCAATACGCAATAATTGCTAGAAATCCCCTTCCAATCGAAAGCGCACATACGCCCCCACCATCGGCAGGCCAACCCAGGCAGCCAACACGCCGATCAGCAGCCAGTGGAGGCTATCCCCATAGGTGCGGGTGGCGTAGATGCCGGCTGGGCCAAGAATCTCCAGGCTGGCCCGCAGGCTGTTGACGGTGGCGATTTTGAAAACCTGCAATGGGTTGAGAAGGGTCAAAGTGAAAAGGGTCCCGATCTTCAGTTTCATCGCCACTGCCGTACCCATCAACCCCAGATCGCCCACAAAAACCAGCAGCAGCCAGGCAAAAAGAGCCAACCCAACCGCCAGGGCACCTGTGCGGCTCCAGGCCGAAATGAATATCCCCAAAGAGAGAGTGGACAAAGCCAGCAACAGGGAGAGGGCCACCAGACTGCCGTAGCGCCCCACCTCGACTGCCCCCCCCTGCCAGGCGATGACAGCGGCGGAGAGGCCAAAGCCCAACAGCAACGCGGCCAGCAATGCCCCACCCAGCCCCACCAGTTTACCCAACAGCACTTCCACCCGGCTCACCGGCTGGGCCAGCAGATAGGCCAGGGTGCCCTGTTCCCGTTCCCCGGCCAGGCTCTGCGCGCCGATGGTTAGCCCCATCAGCGGGACGATCAACAGGACCAGATTGATCAGACTGGCGGCGGTGCGGCCAAAACCGGCAAAGCCGAACATCCCCGCGCCGCTAAGCGAGAGGCTGCTCAGGGCCACGGCCAGGACAGCGAAAGCCAGGGCATAGAGGGCAAACCAGCGATTGCGCAAGGAGGAGCGCAACTCATAATTGGCGAGGGTGGCGATTGTGCGCAGGTTCATTTGACTGCTTCCTCCAGGCTATAGGCGACCGCGGGTGATAGACCGCGGACGGCGGAGGGCAGACCGCCGATGAGCGGTGTGGCATCATAGGTGGTTGGAGCGGCAGACGAAAGGGGGTTCGCTATCTGCGGTCGGTCGTCCGCGGTCTGCCGTCTCCTCAACACCTCTGCCGGCGCGCCCTGGGCAGCCAGCCGGCCATCCTGCAAGACAAGCACCCGCCCGGCCAGCCGTTCCACTTCGTCCGCGTAGTGGCTGGTAAAGAGCAGCGTCTTGCCGCTGTTGCGCAGTTGCACCAGCAGATCGATAAATTCGTCTCGGGTGGCCGCGTCCAGATTGCTGGTCGGCTCGTCCAGGAGCAGAACCGGCGGGTCGGCCAACAGGGCCAGGGCCAGAGCCAGCCGCTGCTTCATCCCGCCAGAAAGCGCACCCACGGCTTTTTTCTCCTGGCCTGTCAGCCCCACAAGCGCCAATACAACCGGAATGCGCCCATCGCTCACATCTTTCAAGCGGGCATAGAAGCGGCAACTTTCCGCCACACTCAGATCGTTGTGAAAGGCCATCTCCTGGGGCACATAGCCCAGAAAGCGGCGGGCTGTGCGGCCATCCCGGCCCAGGTCGTAGCCATTCAGCCGCAGGTCGCCCTGGCAAGTCAGCAGGCCGAGAAGACATTTGAGTACGGTCGTCTTGCCCGCGCCGTTCACGCCCCACAACGCCACAGACGAACCCGCGGGCAGATCAAAGCTGAGGTCGTCCACAGCGGTAACGGTCTCGTCGCTCCACCAGGCCCGACCGGGGCGGGGGTAGCGTTTGGTCAAATTTTGTATCGAAAGCATAGGCGTACCCTCAGGTAAGGGAAAGTCAGTTTGGGAAGGCGGCGGCAAAGAGGGGCTGGTCTGTTCGTCAGCCGGAAGGCTGCGCGCCCGACGACCCGGCACCCAGCCCCCGATCTCCCCGGCAAAAATTGCCAATGCACCAAGCAGCAGGGCAGCCGCCAGCCAGCCAATACGACTGGGCGGGGGCAGAAGGAGGGGCGCCAGGGTTGGCAAGACAGGCAGAATAATCGGCGCTTCATCGGTCAGTTTGGGTTTGGGCCGGATGACAGGAAAGGCCCGGGCGGCAAAGTCGATGGCCTGCTGGGCAGGGCTAAAGTAGAAGAGGCGCAGGTTGGGCTGTCCATCGGCCAGATTCTCGAAGAGGCTCTCCGCGTGGTAAGCGATGTCACCCACACCCTCCCCGGTCGCGTCATAGCCCAGGTAGTCGCTCCAAAAGTTGCCATCCCACTGATTGCCGCCCAATTCATCGCCGGGGTTGCTGCCGCCGCCCTTCACACCCACCTGCTCCAGATTGTCCAGAAAGGTATTCTGGCGCAGGATATTGCGTTTGACAGCGGGCATCATCAATATACCCACATCATTGAAGGCCAGAACATTGCGTTCGACCTGCTGGCTCAGATCTACGTTGCTGGGAGAATTGTCAAAAAACATCCCCACCCGGTTGTCTATGTAGTAGTTCTCCTCGATGATCACCCCGTCCATATCCTTCAGGGCAAGGCCATAGCCGCTGGGTCCCCGATTTCCTTCAAAGTTGTTGCCACGAATCCCCACATTCTGGCTGTACATCAGATAGGCACCCACGGAATTGTCGAGAAGGTGATTATTCTCCACATGAATACCGTTGGTGTACATTGTGTGAATGCCATAGCGATTGTCGCGAAAGATATTATTGCGTATGGTTGTATTTTCACTGAAATAGAAGATAGTATCGCGCACGCTCTGGACAGTATTGCCTTCCAGCAGGCAGTCGTTACTCTCCCACAGGCGAATGCCATCCCCCCGCCGGGCAATGTCCAGGGCCATCCCGCCCACAAAATTGTCCCGCAGAACAAGCCGATCAGCGGTGCTGGCCTGGATGCCGAACAGCACATTGACAATCTGGCTGGAGAGGATCTGTACGTCTGTCCCGTGGACATAAATACCGCTATCTTCCCGCTCCAATTTATCGCCGCTGTTACGGATGGTCAAATTCTCCACAACGACACCGGAAGCGTTGATGGTGAGAACCGTGCCCGCGCCCTGCCCGTCCAGAATTGCCTGGCTGCCATCGCCCCCGGTGATTCCCCGCAGATGCACCGATTTGTCAATCACCCATAGACCCGGATAGACGCCCGGCGGCACATCGAGCACATCCCCTGGCTGGGCATTTGCCAGCGCGGCCGCCAGATCGAACTGGGCGGCCTGGACCGGGGAGATAACAGCCAGGGAAGCAATAAGGATGCCCCCGACAAGCAGGGCTAACCAGAACCGATGGCGGTTTGGGTAGGGGTGGTTTTGTTTAACAAACATACAGATGGGCCTTTCAGGCGCATAACCAGCGACGGAATTTCTACTCGCGTGTAGAGGCAATCAGTTTCTCTGCCGCCTGCCGGGCCACCCGTCGATAGTGCAGGCCCAAACCAGCCAGGATGGCCGCAAGCAGAGCCAGATACCAGCCTGGCTGAAGAACCGCGGTTGTGCTGAACTGCCCCACGATTCCCGTGCCGAGTACGGCAGGGGTGAAGGATTTGATGGCCGAGGAGAGAGCAGCGGTGGGGTCCAGATTGTTGCCGTAGTACCAGAGCCAGAGCCACAGATCAGCGATAAAAATGAACGGAAAGGTCATGGCCGGAATGGCAAAGATAGCCAGCCATTTGCTGTGGATAAAGGCAACACCGATAATCATCAGGCCGATGACAACCATTGCAATCGGCGCGATAGCCCGCTCAATTTTGGCGGCTTCGTCCAACGGGGCCATACCGATGTAGTGGTTCAACCCGTCAATCTCAGCCACGTCACCTTCCATATGGTTAACGTAAACAGTGACAAACAGCCCCTTCGGGTATTGGGGTGCGTTCAGTCGCATCCGCCAATAGGGCAGGAAGGTGGAGATCGCTAAGACTGCGGCAGCCAGAATCAACAGGCCAGTGCTCAAGCGAAAACTCGGTTGACGGGAAACCTGGGCAATGGCAGAGAGTTCTTCGCTCTCGCTGGCAGCGGATTTTTTCGCAGATTCCACGACGCTCATTGTACACTCCAAATGCTATAGGGTGTCCTGGCCCGATGGCCGAGGAGAGATGGTTCGATTGTCCAGTCAATTGTAGGCCATTGACCCCGGCGCTACTGCGACTTTTGTCACAGGGGCAGGCCAGGGGTCTGGTCCAGCTCGGCCGTCGCCTCGCCAATCAGAGCCTGCCTTGAGAATCGGGTCAGCTTCTGCTAGAATTACCCCATCTTTCAGCCAATCTTCCGCCCTCCCCCTGCGCCCGAAGGGTTGCCGAGGTCAGATAAACCAGTAATTTACACAGAAAGCGCAGACTTCCACAGATTGAACTCCCCAACTTCCTACCAGCCAAGCATCCTCCCCGGTGATGTCAGACAAGAGCAGAGCTTCCTTCTGGGCAAGCTCTATCCGGGGGTCGCACCTGCCACACCCACACGTTTGCTATTGGCCTGCCAGGCGGAAAACGTACAGAGCAGACAAACCCAGGGAGTGGTCACTGACAGCGGCCTATCGGCCCGGGGCTGGGAGCAGAGCGTTGCCCTGGCGAACTGGCTGCATACCCACGAAGAGATCGATGCTATCTTCACAGACACCCGTCTGGCAGCCCGGCTCACCGCGCAGAGCGTAGGCCAGCAGTTCCGTCTGCCTGTCCAGGTGGCCCACCAGTGGCCCCGCTCTCCCAATACCCTCTGGGATCGAGAGCCGCCCATTGCAAGGCCAGACAGCCCACTCCTGGCAGATGTAGCCAGCTATGTAGAGTACAGCAACAGCCTGACAGATGCTCTTGCCAGACTCTTGGAGGAGCGTTGGGGTAGCACCCTTCTCTTCATCTCCGACGCCGTAAGCATCGCTACTTTGCTGCGCTCCACTGGGGGCAGCAGCGAATTGGGAATCTGGTTAGGGCACACATCCCTCTCAGAAATCGTCTATGCGCATGGCCGCTGGTCGCTTGCTTATACCAATCGCACAGAACATCTTCCCCGTCGCCTACCCCAACGTCTACTTCCCTCCGCCACATCGGGCCAGGCCGGTGGCTCAGTCCCAGAGGCCCATGCGGAGATCGAGAAGATTGCCCGTTTCTACAATCAGGTTGCCCAACGCCTGGGCAACGAAAACGAGTCAGCATCCCCCAGCCACCCCCCAGCCCAGGAGATGACCGGCGAACAGCTACGCCACTTTGCCGAAATCAACGAGGAGAGCCATCTGTTGCTGGCTGGGGCGGGGCGGGGTCGCTTGGCCCTGGAACTGGCCCAGGCAGGGATAGGTGAAGTGGTAGGTGTCGATATCAGCCCTGGAATGTTGGAAAAGGCTGAATTTCTGCGCCTGAACACCAGAGATATCAGACACCAGCGGGTCAATTTTCGGCTGGCACCCATCCACGACCTGCCCTTCAAGAACGGTCGCTTCGATGTGGCCCTGCTCATCCATCTGCTGCACCATCTGGCAGACCCCCGCCCCAGTTTGGCAGAATTGCACCGGATCTTACCCGCCCACGGGCGGCTGGTGGTTATTGATATTGACGGCCTGGAAGATGCGGTGAAACGGGCTACCCAGAATGCAATCGAGGGCAAGCGAAATCCCAGCCACGCGTTGCTACGAACCGGCAAACAGCTAACGTCCTTGTTGGAGGAGAGTGGTTTCCGGGTGGAGAAGCAGCAACGCTGGAAGGTGGAACGCAGCGCAAGCGAGTGGCTGGGCAGCATCGGGGCAGAGGAGAACACCCGTGTGGCCGTCTTTGAAATGCTGGAAGCCAGTATTGAAACCGATGCCGCCGGGCTGCATGTGCGCAGACAAGGCACTGATCTGCTCTTTGATGCCCATCTCATTGCCCTGCTGGCCCAGAAGGTGGCGGACTAAGTAGGCGTCAAGAAATAACGTAGGGGTTTCGCAGACACGATTCCGGGAATCGGCCACAATATCTCTCGGCTTTCCCGTCATCGCCTGGCTGATTCCCGGAATCAGCGTAGGGGTTTCGCAGACACGATTCCGGGAATCGGCCCCAATATCTCTCGGCTCTCCCGTCATCGCCTGGCCGATTCCCGGAATCAGCACCGTAGGTCCGACCTGTAGTCGGACAACTTCCGATTCTGCCTCCATATGAACCAAAACAGAAGTTCGACTTTTCGGAAAAAGTCGAACTTCTGACAATGTACTACCGATAGAGTTCCCGCAGAATAATCTGCTTCTGGATTTGCGTGGTACCCTCATAAATCTGGTAAATTTTGGCGTCGCGCATCAACTTCTCGACTGGATATTCCCGGCTATAGCCGTTGCCGCCAAAGACCTGCACCGCGTCGGTGGCGTTTTGCATGGCCGCGTCGGCACAGAAGGCTTTGGCCATAGCCGCGGACATTGTATTGCGTTGACCGTTGTCCACCTCCCAGGCCGATTTATATGCCAAATGGCGGCCTGCCTCTACCCGGATCGCCATATCCGAGAGCATAAAGCCAACCCCCTGAAAACGGGAAATGGGCTGCCCAAAAGCGGTGCGTTCACCGGCGTAGCGCACGGCTTCGTCCAGGGCCCGGCGGGCCACGCCCAGAGCGGCCGCGGCCACAGGCGGTCGGCTCTTGTCAAAGACAGCCATACCGATCATAAAGCCTCTGTTCTCCACCCCCAACAGATTGGCTACGGGCACTTCCACATTCTCAAAGAAGACCTGACAGGCCTGGGCCGCGTGCTGGCCCATCTTTTCCAGGGGTTTGCTGGTGCTCACACCCGGCCAATCCCGCTGGACAATAAAACAGCTCATCCCATTGTGGCCTGCGTCCGGGTCTGTCTTGGCAAAGACAGTAAAAAAACTGGCTACCGGCCCGTCGGTAATCCACGTCTTGGAACCATTGAGCAGGTAGGTATCTCCCTGGCGAATTGCTGTGGTTTTGATCCCCGCCACATCGGAGCCGGCGTCGGGTTCGGTCATGCAATAGGCCGCCACTTTGCCCTCCTCCGTCAGCCAGGAGAAGTACTTCTTTTTCTGCTGGTCGTTGCCGGCGATCAGAATCGGCAACATTGCCAACTGGTTGAGCATCAGCGCGGTCTGGATACCGGAACAGCCATAGGCCATCTCTTCGCCGATCAGACACTCCTCAAATACGGATGCACCCAGCCCGCCGTACTCTTCGGGAATGTTCAGATTGACCAGACCGACCTCCCGGGCCTTGTGGAAAATCGCCCAGGGCCATTCGCCGCTGGTATCGTAATGCTCGGACTTGGGGGTAATCTCCTGGGCGGTGAAATCCCGGGCCAGTTCCCGCAACATCTTCAGGTCGTCGCTCAACTCGTACATATGGGTAACCTCCGCTGGAATCGATCAGTAAGAATGAGGGGCCGTGGGGCTGATGATAGTGGTGGACGATTGTGGGCGTGTTGTCGATCTGTTGATGGCTCGCGTGGTATACTTATGGGTGAACGGTATACCGAAATCCTATTGAATCAGACAAAGCGCGGAGAGCTATGCTTACACAATCACGACTTTACCAGGAAATCCACCAGCAGCCCGACTCTCTGGCGCGGCTGCTTGACCAGCAAACCACAACGATTCGGGCATTGGCGCACACGATCCGCGACAGAGGAATCACAAATGTAGTGGTAGCGGCCCGGGGCAGCAGTGACAACGCGGGGCGCTATGCCCAATACCTGTTGGGTGGGGTCAACCACCTGCCCGTTGCGCTTACAACGCCCAGCCTTTTCTCCATCTACCAGCAGCCGCCCCGTTTTGCGCCCGATACCCTCGTGTTGGGAATCAGCCAGAGCGGCAAAAGCCCGGATATTGTGAGCGTGCTGGCCGAAGCTGAACGCCAGGGCCAATTGACAGCCGTCTTTACCAATGTGCCCGACTCTGATCTGGCCCGCAATGCCAGGCATGTGATCGATCTCTGCGCCGGGGAAGAGCGTTCGATAGCGGCTACAAAGACCTACACAGGCGAACTGGCAGCCATCGCGCTCCTCTCTGCCCTCCTGTCAGATGACGAGATGCGCCTCTCGGCGCTACACGAAGTCCCCGTCTTTGTGCAGGAGACACTGGCCCTCAATGCAGCCATCGCCCAGACTGCCGAGCGTTACCGCTATATGAATGATTGTGTGGTGATTGGCCGGGGATACAACTACGCATCGGCCTTTGAGGTTGCCTTGAAGCTGAAGGAGCTGACTTATACAATGGCCGAACCCTACAGCAGCGCGGACTTTCTGCACGGACCCCTGGCCCTCATCCAACAGGGCTTTCCCGCGCTGGTCATCTCGCCCATCGGTGCCCTGAGCCAGGAGATGCTGCGTTTTCTGGGCCAGCTACAGGAACGGGAGGCCGAAATTCTCTGTATCAGCAACGATCCGGCAGCCCTCGCCTATGCCCATCGCCCTTTGCCGATGCCTGTCATATCCGAATGGCTCTCGCCCATTGCCGCGGTCATTCCCGGCCAACTCTTCGCCATGCACCTGGCCTATGCGAAAAATTACGATCCAGACCATCCCCGGGGTCTGCGCAAGGTGACGGAAACCCGGTGACAGATAGCTACTAAGCCAAGAGAGCAGAGAGACGCAGATTTTCATGATTTGAAGTAACTGCTCAGGCATCCTCTGCTTATTAACCACGGAAAACACGGAACACACTGAAAAAACGCAGAACTTCCGCGTATTCCGTACTGATCAAGAAGATCGTGGAATCTGTAGGTGCGGTTTGCAACCGCACTTCTCCGGGTGAAAGTGCGGTTACAAACCGCACCTACGTTTTATCATCTCGTTGATCAGTACAAAAATCCGGTTTTTCCGTACTGATCAAGAAGATCGTGGAATCTGTAGGTGCGGTTTGCAACCGCACCTACGTTTTACTGATGATAGCGAAAGTATAGAAATTGGTGATATTTAGATGTGTAGAACCAGTAGAGACACGTCGTGGCGTGTCTCTACTCTTGTGTACACGCATTTGCCAGATGGACGATTTTCGCAAAGTCTGCCATAATGTATATGCAGTGAGTACTCTTTCCCCTCTCATCTGACAGGTACACCGTGAAACTCTCCACAATACAGAAGTATCTGACCGAACAGAAGATCGACGGCTGGCTGGTCTACAGCTTTCGCAACCAGAATCCGATTGCCCAGTCTGTCTCCGGGCTGAGGGCTTCGGGCAGCCGCCGCTGGTTCTGCTGGATTCCGGCCCAGGGCGCGCCCCGCTGGCTGGTCCACGCCATCGAAACCCATATGTTTGTGGACCTGCCTGCCGACAAGCGCGGGGAGATGACCCGCTATGTCAGTTGGCAGGAGATGGAAGCGGCCCTGCCCCGGCTGGTCGGCGCGCCGTCAGCCACACCCCTGCGCATCGCAATGGAGTACAGCCCGCGCAACGCCCTGCCCTACGTCAGCACAGTGGACGGCGGCGTCATCGATCTGGTGCGGGAGACGACCGGGGCCGAGATCGTCAGCAGCGGCGATCTGGTGCAACAGATGACCGCGGTGCTCTCCGTCGCCCAGATCGCCGGCCATCGCCGGGCCGCGGCGGGCTGTCTGGCTGTCAAAGATGCGGCCTTTGCCTTTATCGGTCAGCGGCTGCGCGACGGCCAGGACGTGACCGAATTTCAGGTCCAGTGCTTCATCAACGACGAACTGGCGAAGCTCCATCTGCAAACCGGCGTGACCTCCCTCTGCTCGGTCAACGCCAACGCCGCCGACCCCCACTACATCTCCAGCGCGGCCCATCACAGCCCTATTCACAGGGGCGATGCCGTGCTGATCGATCTATGGAGCCGGGAGACCGTCAACCCCGAGGATTCCTTCGCCGACATCACCTGGACCGCCTACTGCGGCGCAGAAGTACCCGCCAAAATGCGCCAGGTTTTTGATGTGGTGGCCCAGGCCCGGGACGCAACCGTTCGCTACATTCAGGCGCAGATGGAGGCCGGGCTGCCTGCCTATGGCTATCGGGCCGACGACGCGGCCCGCGCTGTCATCGCCGGCGCGGGCTATGGCGAGTTTATCCTGCACCGCACGGGCCACAGCCTGGGACCCACCGGCCACTGGATCGGGGCCAATATCGACAACCTGGAAACCCAGGACCGTCGCCAACTGATCCCCGACCTGATGTTTACAGTTGAGCCGGGTATTTACATGCCCGATTTCAACTTTGACGACAGCCCCCAGGCCAAAGGGCTGGGCATCCGCAGCGAAATCAACTGTCTGATGCACGCCGACCGGGTGGAGGTAACGACTCTGCCCCTGCAAAACGCAGTCATCCCCATTCTGGCCTAATTTGTGCCAGTTCTATACTCGACACGGGCATAAACTGACATTCTGTCACCTTGTCACCCGGTCATTTTGTCACCTTGTCAAGTATATATGCTGTACGTCAAGAAGGAGGTGTGGCCCGTCTATAGCGGCCTGGGCAGACCGACCGTATTTGACCGAAGGTATTCACAAAGAGGAGAGTATCGTATGCGAAGAAGTTTCTCGATCCTATCTTGAGTTTGGAGCCGCGCTGCGTCATACAAGAGAGAAAGGAAGGAATGAACG
>JAHDWH010000170.1 GCA_023384455.1 Caldilineaceae bacterium
CACTTTCACCCGGAGAAGTGCGGTTACAAACCGCACCTACAGATTCCACCATCTTTTTGACTCAGTACGGATTTTGCACAAAAAATCCACCACTGAGCCACTGAGGACACAGAGTTTCACTGAAGAAGTCGGGAAGGGGAGAATCTGTAGCGGTGAATGGCTTTCCAATGGACGCCATAGGGTTCCGCGAGAAAAGCTCTGTCGTTCTCTGCGAGTCTCAGTGCTCTCAGTGGCTCAGTGGTTTGTCTTTTGGTTCTGGCTCATCCAGACTCAAAATTCCTCCTCACCCACAATCTGCCGGTAGATGGCGTCCAGATCGCTGTCGTTGTAGAAATGGATGACCAGCCGTCCGCTGCCGTCCTGTTTGCGCTCCAGATTGACTTTTGTGCCCAGGGTGGAGCGGAAGCGGCCTTCCAGCGCGGTCTGATGGGCCAGCACTTCTGCCGGTTCTGGGGCGGGTCCGGGGGGCGCTGGTTGCAGCAGACGGCGCACCAGTGCTTCGGTCTGGCGCACAGTCAGCTCCCGGCCTGTCACCTGCTCCAGGGCTTTTTCCATCCGGGGATGATCGGGCAGGGCAAGCAGGGCCCGGGCGTGGCCCGCACTGATCTGGCCGTCGGTCACGGCGGACTGGACAGCCGAAGGCAAGCCCAGCAGACGTACAGTATTGGCGACCGCGGAGCGGCTCTTGCCCACCCGTTCGGCCACCTGGGCCTGGGTCAGCCCAAATTCGGTGATCAGCGAATCGTAGGCCGTCGCCTCTTCCAGTGGGTTCAGATCGGCCCGCTGCACATTTTCCACCAGAGCCCATTCGAGCAGTTGCTGGGGGGATGCTTCGCGCAGGATGACGGGCACGCTCTCCAGCCCGGCCTGCTGGGCGGCCCGCCAGCGCCGTTCTCCGGTAATCAGCCAGAAGCGCTGGGGTTCGTCCAGACTTTCGGTGACAATCAGCGGCTGAATAATGCCGTGCTCGCCAATCGAGGCGGCCAGCTCGGCCAGGGCATCCGGGTTAAAAACCGTGCGGGGCTGGTGGGGGTTGGGGATAATCTCGCCCACGGCCAGCATCCGAATGCCCCCTGCTTCGGCCTGCTGGATGAGTGCCTCCCGATCCCGCTCGCCCGCCGCGGCCGAATTGGTGATCAGCGCGCCCAGCCCCCGCCCCAGCCCCCGGCGCTTGCGTAGATTGCTGTCGCTCATCCCCTGCCCTCCATTCGCTGCATAAACTCATCGGCCAATGCCTGGTAGGCCAGCGCGCCGGCGCTGGCCGGGGCATAGCTCAGAATTGTCTGCCCAAAGCTGGGCGCTTCGCTCAGGCGCACATTGCGGGGAATAATCGTCTGGAAAATTTCGTTGGGAAAGTGGGCCTGCACCTCTGCCACCACCTGCTGGCTCAGGTTTGTGCGCCCGTCGTACATCGTCAGCACGACGCCCGCCACCCGCAGCCGGGGGTTGAGTATCTCCCGCACTTGGGTCAGTGTATTCAAGAGCAGGCTCAGCCCCTCCAGGGCCAGGTATTCGCACTGTACGGGAATGATCACCCCGTGGCTGGCCGCGGTCAGCCCGTTGATGGTGAGCAGGCCCAGGCTGGGTGGATCGTCGATGAGGATGTAGTCGTACTTGTGGATCACCCCGGCCAGGGCACGGGTTAACAGATTTTCCCGGGCCATCAGACCGGCCATCTCCACCTCTGCGCCCGCTAGGTCCACGCTGGCCGGCACCAGGTCCAGCCCCACCCGGTCGGTCAGGGTAATGGCATCCTGCAGGGGTGTGCGTTCGATAAGAACGTCGTAGAGGCTGACTGTCAGCCCCCGGGGATCGACGCCCAGGCTGGTGGTGGCGTTGCCCTGGGGATCGTTGTCCACCAATAGAACGGATCGCCCGGCCTGGGCCAGAAACGCGCCCAGATTGACGGTTGTGGTGGTCTTGCCCACCCCCCCTTTCTGATTGGCAAAGGCAAAAATCCGGGCGGCCATTGGTTAGTTTACTCCCTCTGTGGGCCAGGGATGGGCGGCCATATAGTCCAGCACAGCCTGGTGGGAAGGGATGGCGGAAGTGCCGGAGCCTTCGACCCCAAAGGAGGCCGTCACATTGGCATAGCGGGCCGCGTCCAGGGGGTCGCCCGTCTCTTGCAGGCGCAGCAAAAAGGCGGTGGCGAAGGTATCGCCTGCGCCGGTGGGGTCCACTTCGTTGGCCGGGCGGGGGGGCACTTGGGTAACCGACACGGATCCGTCGGCCTGGCGCTGATAGACGGTGCTGCCCTCCCGGTATTGGGTCATCACCAGCAAAGGCACATGGGTGCAGTATTCCTCAATGATCGAAAGATCGCCGTCCACATCTTCGATGGAGAGAATCAGCGCGTCCAGATGGGGCAGGAACTCTTCCGCCGTGCGCCAGGGGGTGGGATGAACCCGGCCATCCCCGTCCCAGCGGCGCATCCAGCCCTGGGGAACAGCCGCCACAACCGTATCTTCGGGGAAGATGTGGATCATATCCGGCTCGATCTCCCCCACCAGTGGCCCCAGCAGGACAACTTTGGGGGAACGTAACTCTTCCGGGACATCCGCGGCGGCGATGACCGCTGCCGGAGTGTAGCAATACTGGATACGTCCGGTGGATGTGTAGATGTTGGCGAAGGTAGTGGTGTGTTGGCTGGGCAGGGCATACAGGCCGCCCACCTCGCGCAATACGGAAAGGTCCACATCGCCGGCGGCCCGGGTGAGGACGGTGGGATGACGGCCCAGATGGGAAGCCGTGACCGCGGCAAAGCTGACCGTGCCGCCGAGAACGTATTCGGTAGCTGTTGGGTCTGCGGTGGGAATGTCTCGGGTGACGTGACCGATCACCAGAAAGTCCAGGGGGGGGTGGGCAGGTATTGGCATAAATTCCAGAGGTTGGGTGTAGTGGTTGGCAGAACAGAAAAAGCCCACCTGAACGCGTTCGGGTGGGCTTCATTGTACTTTCTCGCAGGCTATTTGAGCAAGATTTGGATTTTACGCCGGGTATCTTCGCCGATGCTCTCGGTGTAGACCTGGGGATGGCCGCGCAGGGCGATGTGAATCAGTCGCCGCTCGCTGGCTGGCATTGGCTCCAGGGCTACAGGACGGCCTGTCTCCACCACCTGGGCCGCCATACGCAGGGCCATCTGGGCCAGTTTTTCTGATCGGCGATCCTTATAGCCATCCACATCGACAACGATATTTGTCCAGCGGTGCAACTTCTGGTTGACCATCAGGCGCACCAGATATTGCATACTGGAGAGGGTCTCGCCGTGACGACCGATCAGCGAACCCAGACCGTCACCCACCAGATTGAGGTAGATGGAACTCTCTTTTTCGTCGGGCTCCTGGCGCTGGCTGCCTTCGACCTGGGCGTTCAGCCCCATCAGCGATACCATTTCCAGCAGCAGATCGCTGGCCAGGGCGACTACTTCTGCCGGGTCCAAATCAGAATCGTCGTATGTCTCGTCGTCTTCGTCCCCGTTATCCCTGTCCCCGGTATCCCTGTCGGGAGTAACCAACGGGGCGTCGTCGTCATCGCTCTCCTCTGTTTCCTGGGTCTTCTCTGCTACAACCGCGGGGACAGGAGAGGGCGCGGGTGCGGGGGGTGGCGCGGGCGCAGGTGTGGCGACAGGGGGGGCTGGGGGTTTGGGCGCAGGCGCAGGCCGCGGGGTAATTCGTACCCGGGCATTTGTGCTGCCGATGCCCAAGAGACCCCGGCTGCCTTCGTGCAGAATCTCAATGTCCACCTGGTTGCGGTTCAGCCCCAGATGGCGTACTCCCTCATCAATTGCTGCGTCTACGGTTTTGGCGGAAAATTCCTGGCTCTGTTCAACCATTGCATTACTTCCTTCGTCGTTGGCGCCGGGTTTGCTTGCGGGTGGGCTGGGGTGCTTTTGGTTTATCGCTCTCGTCAGCATCTTTCGAGACAGAGGGCGCAGGACCGCTTGCCGGGGCCAGTGCGGGTTTGTTACTGCCTCTCAATATACTACCACCACCCTGCATATTATTGACAGCCATCGTCTGTCCCATCTGCAAAAGGTTGCTGGTTACCCAGTAAAGAGTAAGTCCAGCGGGCACTTGCAATGTGAAGAAGCCAAACATCAGCGTCATAATCGTAGACATTTGGCCCATCATCCCGGCGGCCCCTTCGCCGGTGGTCGGGGTGGTAGCCGTCGTCATCTTCTGCATCACATATTGGCTTACCATCAGCAGCGCGGGCAGAATCAGGTAGGAGACCAGATGCCAGTATTCTCCGCCATTGAAAAGCTCTGGTATCCAGCCCATTCCGTCGGTATAGTGGGGGAAGCCCAGATTGGGAATCCAGAAGAATTTTGCATTTTCCAGGGTGGTGCCCAGAGCAATCAGGGCCGAGTAGAGACCGAAAAGAACAGGCATCTGCACAACCATTGGCAGACAGCCGCTCAGTGGGTTTACCCCTGCTTCCTGATAGAGCTTCATCTGCTCTTGGGAAAGCTTCTCCCGATCTTTGCCATACTTCTTTTGCAGTTCCTGGATTTTGGGTTGCAGGTCTTTCTGCGCCTGCATTCCTTTGATCTGTGTGACTGTCAGGGGAAAGGTGATTACCTTAATCGCCAGGGTGAAAAGAATGATAGCAAAGCCCCAGCTATAGGGTATGTTGGCGTTTGCCAGAGCTTCGTTCAGCCAGACCAACCCTTTGGCCAGGGGCCAGACGAGGTAGACCTGCCACAAACCCTCTGGGGGGGTGGTGGTGACATCCACACCTTCTCGGGGTACACCACAGCCGCTGATCAGCAGCATAGATACCACCAGCACAAGCAAAAGAATCAGATGCTTTCTTTTCACCTTATTACTCCTCACAGACCGCGTTCTTTTCACCCTTGCCGGGCAAGAAAAACGCTCTGTTACAGTTTACGGAACAGGATCATACCCGCCGGGGTGCCAGGGATGACAACGGAAGATGCGCTTGATTCCCATCCAGCCACCTTTGGCCACGCCATACTTTTCGACGGCCTCGTAGGTGTAATGGGAACAGGTTGGAAGGTAGCGACAGTTGCTGCCCATCAGCGGGGACAGAAAGCGTTGATAGAAGCGGATCAGAACCAACACAATCCAGCGCACGAAATTCTCTCGATTCCCGGCAGACGGGCAAACAAATCCCTGCTTGCCACGCCCTGCGGAAACGTAACTGCTCACCCCCACCCAACCTCCCCCACTGTGGGGAAGGAGTCGATCCAGTTCCCTCCCTGGAATGGGGAGGGGTAGGGTGGGGTGGCTCAACAGGTACGCGGAAACTTTCATTCCGCAGGCTCAGGCGCGGCAGGCGTTGATGGCCCACCCCCGCTGCCAGGGGCTGATAACAAAGACGCCCGCCGAAGCAGGCGGGCGCAGGCGGCGTCGATCTCTGCATATTCTGCGCTTTGGATGGGACCCCGAGCTATCCATACCGCATCCCATCCTGGCAGAATATCACCCATACGCAAACGCACCGATTCACGGATGCGACGGCGTACTCTGTTGCGCTCTACTGCATTGCCAATACGCCGACTGACCGAAAAGCCGTAACGGCTGTAAGGCAAATCATTCGACAACACGCAAAGGACAAGCAATCGATCGCTATACGAGCGGCCCTGGCGACGAATCTCTTGAAACCGCTCATTCTCACGCACACGGTAGAGACGCTTCACGCTGGTTCACACAACAGGGGTTCACACAACAGATCCCGCATCGCCATTTCTAAACGCACTAATCCACGGACTTGCGTATAGAGAGGCTGACAGAAAGACTTTTACGCCCTTTCAGGCGACGTCGCTTGATCACATTCTGGCCGCCGGGTCGCAACATTCGCTTGCGAAATCCATGCACCCGCAAACGACGGCGGGTTTTGGGCTGCCACGTTCGTTTTACCATTTCGACTCTGCTCCTCGCAAATATACAGGCCAACATCCCGCGTGGGATGGTAAATACTTTACCGACAAGCAAAAATTATACGTCGGGACTGTCCGCCCTGTCAAATCACCGGGCCGCTTTTCCCTCACGTGTTCCGTTTTCAGGTCAAATTGGCAATAATACAATGCAGAAGTACATTTTTCACGCCTGCTGTGTGCGTGCCCGCCCCCCTTGTGGTATGATACTTTTGCGGTTTTCGTTCCTGCCCAGGCAGAGCAGTCCCGTTTGGCTGCTCGCCGCCGGGTCACAGACCCGGCGGAGCAGGAACCTCACGACTATTTCTGCCGCGCTGCGCTAACTATTTCTGGAGTTAATCTGCATTGTCCTATTCACCCACAGAGACGCTCTTTGATTTTCATGTAGCGCCCGCTGCCCCGGAACAGGTTCGGGCATGGCAGGGGCGCGTGGAATATCTGTTGGATGAATCGACTGCGGGCGCTGCTTCGTTTCAAGCCGTGGATGAAGAGATTTCCGGTGAACACCGCAACGGCTCGCCCAGAGCAGAGACGACGGAGCGCCGGGAACGGGCTGGCCTTTCGACGGCACCGGATTTTTTACTTGGGCCAACACAACCCCGCGGGACTGAATTGCCCGGTGGTGGCGTGGACCTTCTGCGCTCCGAGATTGCCGGTCTGCTGGATGTGACACCGGATCAGGTTCGTCTCTTCCCCGAAGCCGAACTGCCCAGCATCGCAGCCCGGGGCGGTCTGGCCCAGCCAGCCCAAGCCCCTCTTTATACCCCGCCCATTCGAGAAGTGGCCCGCAGCCAGTTTATCGATTCGGGTGAGCAGTCGCGTCTTCTCTATCCGTCCCCTGCAGAGCCGAAGAAACCCGAACCGACCGGCTCACTGTTAAGCCGACCGGCCCCCGCACTGGGCAGAATACCCCCGGCCACACCGCCGCCAGTTTCGCTGACCGCAGGGCAGGTCCGCTATCTGGACGAAGAGATCAGCCAGCTTCACGAAGAGGTGAAACGGGTATTGGCTACCCGGCGCGACGTGACGGGCCACGCCCTTTCGTTGCTGCGGGAAGCACGGGAGATTCTTTTGGCCGAACCCCATCGCCTGGGACGGGCCGAGCACAATCTGGGCCAGGTGCGTTCGATGTTGGAACGGGCCAGGGAAGGGCGGCGCCAATCCAGCCAACGGGGTTTCCGGGTGTTGCTCTACCTCGCCTTCTGTCTGGCGGTCACCGTCTTTGGGGGCGTGGCCCTCTTTCTCTATGGGGCAGAGTTGAGCCGGATTGTGCGTTTGCTGGTGGGCAATCAGAGCCGGGTGTTGGCCCATTTGCACCCCTTTTTGTGGGTGACGATTACGGGCAGCCTGGGCGCCGTCAGCGGCGCCATTCTCGGCTTTCTGGCCCATATCCGTTCCGGCCAGGACTTCGACCGGCAGCACGTAGTGCGCTTTGCTGTGCAGCCCGTGATGGGCTTGATTCTGGGCGTTCTTCTCTACCTGCTTTTCTCTCTCCTCTTTTCCGCCATGCAGCTCGACCTGACAGCCCGCCCCGTTACTCGGGCCTTGCCGGTTGTGCTGGCTCTGCCGGTCGGCCTTTGGCAGGAATGGATATACGCCTCTCTCTACCGGATGTCAGGCTTCCTCACCCTGCGTCCCCGCCGCCGCTAAACAGCCCCTGCAATGAAATATCTCTCCCTTCTCGTCTTTGCTGCCGGCGCAACTACGCTGGGCACAGAATTAAGCGCGGCCCGGCTGCTGGACCCCTGGTTTGGTAATAGCCAGATTGTCTGGGCCGGGCTGATTGGGCTGATTCTGCTCTATCTGGCCGCGGGTGCGTGGCTGGGCGGGCGGCTGGCCGACCGATACCCCAGTCTGGAGAGCCTGTTGGCTGTGACCTCCCTGGCCGGGGTAGGGGTGGGTCTGATCCCCGCTGTCAGCCCACCCATTCTGCGCCTGGCCAGTCTGGGTTTGCAGGATTTTGCGCCGGGGCTGCTGGCTGGGACCCTGCTGGCTGTGCTGCTGATCTTCAGCCTGCCGGTTGTTCTGCTGGGCGCGGTGACCCCCTGGGCTGTGCGGCTGGCTCTGGTCGATCTTTCCCACGCTGGGCAGGTGGCGGGGCGGCTCTATGCGGTGGGGACGCTGGGGAGTATTGTGGGTACTTTTCTGCCAGTATTGTGGCTGATCCCCGCTTTTGGCACCCGCTGGAGCTTCTATCTGTTGGCGCTGGGGCTGCTGCTGATCTGCTGCGCAGGCGGCCTGACCGGAGCAGGCAGGGGGTGGCTGCGTTGGGTTCCCTTACTGGGGCTGGCCGTTGTACTGCTGCTTGTCTGGTTTGGCCGTCCCGCCGCGCTGCGCGCCGGGTGGGATGGGCGTATGGACAGCTCACTTCTGTATGAAGACGAGAGTCTCTACAATTATATTGCTGTGCGGGCCTGGGGCAGCGAACGCCATCTGAAACTGAACGAAGGGGTGGGTATTCACAGCGTCTACCATCCCGACACCCGGCTGAGCCAGGGAATTTGGGACTACTTTCTCCTGGCGCCCCTCTTTCAGGCCAGGGAAGAACCGACCGGGCAGGCGCAGGAGGTTCTGGTCATCGGGCTGGCTGGGGGGACTGTGCCCGCTCTGTATACGGATATATTTGGGCCGTGGCCCATCACCGGCATCGAACTGGACCCGGAGATTCTGGCTGTGGGCCAGCGCTTTTTTGAAATGGATCAGCCCAATCTTACCCCCGTTGCGGCTGATGGCCGCCGCTGGCTTCAGCAACAGCCGCGCGACAGGCGCTTCGATCTGATTCTGGTGGATGCCTATCGCCCGCCCTACATCCCCTTTCATCTGACAACTGTGGAGTTTTTTGGGCTTGTGCAGAACCACCTGGCCGACGGGGGAGTCGTGGCGATCAATGTGGGGCGCACGGCCCGCAATTTTGCCCTGGTGGATGCGCTCTCTCTCACGCTGGGGGTCATATTCCCGTCGGTCTTTGTGATTGACGAACCCGGCCCCCCGGATGATCTGGGCAATTCGTTGCTGGTGGCGACCGGCCAACCCTTTGCCCTGGCCGACTTCCAGCGCAATGTGGCCGGGCTACCCCCTGCCTTGGCCCCAGAGTTTCGCTCTTTTGCCGCCCAGGCCGCGGAGCAGGCCCGGGTGGCCGCGCCCCCGGCAGGTACGCCCCTCTTTACCGACGACCGCGCACCGGTGGAGCAGGTGGTACACGGGATTATCTGGGATTTTTTGCGCGGCGCTGATTGAATCGCGAAGGTTCTACCCGGCCGAGTCTTGCGGTTCTGTCACGAACCGATAGACCGAGCGGACAGCTTCTGCGTCACCTTTCCCCCCGTTGCCAGCAGCAGAAATCTCCACCGCGCTCACCAGGGCCAGCAACGCGCCGGTTAGTGCCAGAATGTCCGGCCGGAAACCTGCCACCTCCGACGGGGCATAGAGAATCTCATCCGCGGCGCGATGCAATGGCCCGTCCAGCCGGCCGACCAGCGCGTAGGTAGGGCATCCCTGGGCCTGGGCAAAGGACAAGGCTCTGCCAACTGCGCTCTCTTCGTCCGTCGGGCTGAGACCCATCAGCGCGTCCCCTGGGGTCAGGGTAGAGAGAATCGTCGCAAGACGGGCCGGATCGCCGGTTACTGCCTCGGCAAGCAGCCCCTGCCCCCGCAACTGATCCGCCGCGATTCCCACAATGACCCCCAACTCCCCCTCGGCCACCAGCACAATCCGGGCTGCGCTGCGAATCCCCTGCACGATGGATTGCAGGCGGTTGGGCGGGTTATGAATCAGAATCTGGCGCAGGTTGGCGCTCTCCTGGTCGATCCGGGCTTTGAAGATAGCTGCCGGGTCGTGGCTGCCCAATGCCACCGGCTCGTAGACAGCGTAGAGTTCTTCCTTCACCTGCGCCCGCACATCCTGCAGCAATTCGGGATAGCCAGGATAGCCCAAGCGCTGGGAAAAACGCACAACGGTTGTCGTGTCTACATCCACAGCCGCCGCCAACTGGGCGGCTGTCATAAAGGCCACGTCGTAATAACGGCTTACCACAAAGTCACCCACCCGACGATAGCTGGGGCTGAGGCTGCTATATTCGTCCTGTATTTTTTGGCGGTACATTAGCCCCTCCTGATATGGCTGGGGTGGAACAGGAACGGATTCTCCCGTCGTTATGCAGATGATCCTATTCTGGACCAAATCAGCCATAAGGTCGGCGGTCTGGCTTCCGAACAGACCCAATGGATTGGGACTTTCCCTGGCCTATGTTACGATTTCGGAAACTGATGTGAAAATAGCCCTGTAACGCAAGCTGTTAGCTTGCGCCAGCCCGAACCAACAGTTCGGGTTACAAAAGGCAGCGTACGATTTTATTTCATTACTATTTGCATTTTGGCAAAGGGCCTATTGTCTGATGTTGGGTATGACCTACCATTCCGCTCTGCATCCTCGACTCTTCGGGGGAGTTGTGCGCCGCTGGCCCCTGCTGTTTCTGGCGCTGTCGGCGTTTCTGCTGGTTGGCTTTCCAGGCAGCGGACCGATGCTGACAGCGGAGCCAGGGGGCTACGCGGTGCAGGTGGCACCACCGGGAACTGTTCGCTCCCCCCAAAAGGAGGCAGCCCAAGAGATTTCTGAGGCAGAACGCATCAAAACAATTGTGGACCAGCAGAGGATAGGCGGCGGAACAGCCCAAAGCGGGAACGATAGCGCCTATGCGCTTGCCCTGCCGTTGGTACAGATGAGCGAAGCTGACGAAGCCCCCAGCCCGCGCCAAGCGGTAGCCCTGGCCTGGGATGGAGAAGCGCGCAGTGCCCGGATACCCGTCCTGATGTATCACTACCTGAGCGTTCCCCCTGCCGACGCCAACAGCTACCGGCTGGACCTTTCCGTCTCCCCCGATCTTTTCGCCCACCAGTTGGAGAGTATGCGAGAAGCCGGTTATGTCACCGTCAGCCCCTATGATTTGCTGGCCCATCTGTGGGCAGGCGCGCCTTTGCCAGAAAAACCGGTGGTGATCACCTTTGACGACGGCTATCGGGACAACTATACAAATGCGTTTCCTCTCCTGCGGGAGCGGGGGATGGTGGCTACGATCTTTGTGGTGACCGACTTTATGGACGAAGGGCGGCCCGAATATCTGACCTGGGAGATGGCCCGGGAGATGTGGGCCGCGGGCTTTTCCATCGAATCCCACGGGCGCAATCACGCCAGCCTGAAGAACCGGGATGCGGACTATCTGGTCTGGCAGGCGCTGGGCAGCCTGGAAACTATCGAGTATGAGTTGGGGGCGCGTCCCCGTTTTGTCTCTTATCCCGCGGGCGAGTTTGACGCCCACACCATCGCCATTTTTGAGAGCGCCAACTACTGGGCCGGCTTCACTACGATTCAGGGCGCAACCCACAGCACAGACAATCTCTTCCAACTGCATAGGGTGCGGGTGCGCAACACTACCCAGCCGGAAGAGCTACTCCGTCTGCTGGCATTGGAGTGGTAGCCGGCGGCGTTGTACCCCTCACCGCCCCCTACAGCGTGAAGGGGAGGTCGGCTCTTTGGGCCGCGCCCTCTCCCACACCCAAACGTACACCAATCCCCATCGACCGACTCCCCTCTCCCAGCCCGACCAACAGACCCCGCGCCGCCGTCGTCCCGGCTGGGAGAGCGGTGTCCTGAGCCTGTCGAAGGAGGGTCGGGGGCGACGACCGTTCTGCATAGACCAGCCGCCGAGCGGTCCACAGACGTTCCCACGCGGAGCGCTGGGAACGAGGAAAAGTACCCCCACCCGGCCTCCCCCCCTGCGGGGGCGGGGCTGATTTCCCGTCGGTTTTGATGGGATGTCCACCCACCAGCACCCGCGCCGCCGACAGTCCCCTCCTCCTTCTGAGGAGGGGACTGTTGAGGTCACACATATTCCTCAATCGGCGGGCAGACGCAGACCAGATTGCGGTCGCCGTAGACGTTATCGATGCGGGCCACGAAGGGCCAGAATTTGTTCTCCTTCACCCACGGCGCGGGGAAGGCCGCTACCTCCCGGCTGTAGAGCCGATCCCAATCAGCCGCGGTGATGGCCGCGGCCGTGTGGGGCGCGTGGTGCAGGGGGCTCTGTTCCGGTGTCAGCTCGCCCCGCTCCACCGCGGCCGCCTCGGCCCGAATCGCCAGCATCGCATCACAGAAACGGTCTAACTCGTCTTTGGACTCGGATTCCGTCGGCTCGATCATCAGCGTCCCGGCCACAGGGAAGGACATTGTGGGGGCGTGGAAGCCGTAGTCGATCAGCCGCTTGGCGATATCCTCCACCTGCACGCCGAACTCCTTCAGCGGGCGGGTGTCGATGATACACTCGTGGGCCACCCGGTCGTTGGCCCCGGTGTAGAGGACCGGATAGACCGTCGCCAGCCGGGCCGCCATATAGTTGGCGTTGAGAATCGCATACTTCGTGGCCTGGGTCAGTCCGCTGCCGCCCATCATCGCAATATAGGCGTAGGAGATGGGCAGGATGCTGGCGCTGCCCCAGGGCGCGGCCGAGATGGTCGCAATCGCTTTCGCGCCGCCCGTGCCGGGGACAACCGCGCTGCCTGGCAGGAAGGGGGTCAGGTGTTTTGCCACACAGATCGGCCCCATCCCCGGCCCGCCGCCGCCGTGGGGGATGCAGAAGGTCTTGTGCAGATTTAGATGGCAGACATCCGCGCCGATGTCGCCGGGGCGGCAGAGGCCCACCTGGGCGTTCATATTGGCGCCGTCCATATAGACCTGGCCGCCCCGGCTGTGTACGATACGGCAAATCTCCACAATCGCCTCTTCAAAGACGCCGTGGGTGCTGGGGTATGTGACCATCAAACTGGACAGCCGCTCCCCCGCGGCGTCGGCTTTGGCCCGCAGATCGTCCACATCGACATTGCCGTTGTCGTCGCAGGCCACCACCACCACATCCATCCCGGCCATCACCGCGCTGGCCGGGTTTGTGCCGTGGGCAGAGGACGGGATGAGACAGACAGTGCGCTGATCGTCGCCCCGGCTGCGATGCCAGGCCCGAATGACCATCAGCCCGGCATATTCGCCCTGGGAACCTGCGTTGGGTTGCAAAGAAACGCCGTGGAAGCCGGTAATTTCGGCCAGCGCGTCGCCCAGCTTGCGGAAGAGTTCGGCGTAGCCCTGGGCCTGCTCGGTCGGCGCAAAGGGGTGCAGATGGCCGAAGCCGGGCCAGGTCACGGGGATCATTTCCGTCGTTGCGTTCAATTTCATTGTGCAGGAGCCGAGGGAGATCATCGAGTGTGCTAACGACAAGTCCCGGTTTTCCAGCTTTGTGATGTAGCGCAGCATCTCGGTTTCCGAGCCGATGACATTGAAAATCGGATGGGTCAAAAAGTCGCTGCTGCGGGCAAAGGGCGTGGGATAATCCAGCACCGCGGCCTCGGCCAGCCCCTCCAACTCCTCGTCCCCGTCCACGCCGAAAATTTCCAGAAGCGTGCGCAGTTCCTGCACAGTCGTGGCCTCGTCCAGCGAGACGCCAACCGCGCCATCCGCGTAGATGCGCAGATTGACCCCCAGAGAGAGTGCCTCTTCGATCAGATCGGCCTGGCTGCTGGGGCCACCGCTGATCTTCAGCGTGTCAAAGAAGGGAGCGTCGCCCAATTCGTAGCCGAAATTCTTCAATTCTCCGGCCAGAATCGTCGTGAGCAGTTGCACCCGGCGTGCGATCCGGCGCAGACCGTCCGGGCCGTGATAGACCGCGTACATGGAGGCCATAATCGCCAGCAGCACCTGGGCTGTGCAGATGTTGCTGGTGGCTTTGTCCCGGCGGATGTGCTGCTCCCGGGTTTGCAGGGCCAGACGCATGGCCATTTTGCCCTCGGCATCCTTCGAGACGCCCACCAGACGACCGGGCATAATCCGTTTGAGATCGTCCGTCGTCGCCATAAAGGCGGCGTGGGGACCGCCGTAGCCCAGGGGCACGCCAAAGCGCTGGCTGTTGCCCACGGCAATATCCGCGCCGAAGTCGCCGGGGGGGGTGAGAAGGGTGAGGGCCAGCAGGTCCGTGGCGACGACGACCAGCGCGTCGGCGGCGTGGGCTTGCTCGGTAAAGGTGCGCAGGTCGTGGATCGACCCTTCCGTGTCCGGGTATTGGAGCAGCACGCCAAAGGTCTCCGCGCCAACCTCATAGCTGCGGTGATCCCCTACCACCACTGCGTAGCCCAACGGCTCGGCCCGCCCCTGGATCACATCAATCGTCTGGGGGTGGCACTTCTCCGAGACGAAGAAGACATTGGCCTGGGAAGAACGCTTCTGCGCCCGCTTGCACATCACCATCGCCTCGGCAGCCGCGGTGGCCTCGTCCAGCAGAGAGGCGTTGGCAATATCCAGCCCGGTCAGATCGCTGACCAGCGTTTGGAAATTGAGCAGGGCTTCCAACCGTCCCTGGGCAATCTCCGCCTGGTAGGGGGTGTATTGGGTGTACCAGCCGGGGTTTTCCATAATATTGCGCAGGATGACGCCGGGGGTGAGGGTGTCGTAGTAGCCCATCCCGATAAAGGAGCGGTAGATCCGGTTCCTGGCCGCCATTCCGGCCATCTCGGCCAGCACATCGGATTCCGGGCGGGGCGCGGGCAGGCGCAGGGGGCGGCGCAGACGGATGGCGGCGGGCACTGTCTGATCGATGAGATCGTCCAGAGAGGCTGCGCCGATGACGGCCAGCATCTCCTCCACTTCGGCCCAATTGGGGCCGAGATGACGCTCGACAAAAGCATCGGTGGGGGCGAGCAGGCTGGCTTGTCCTGTACGGCGGACTGGGGGGGTGGGCAGGCTCTTTTCCATTGGGTCTCTCCTCTGATTCTGGGAAGCGGGAGAAGTTCGACTTTTCGGAAAAAGTGTACTGATCAGCGAGATGATAAAACGTAGGTGCGGTTTGTAACCGCACATCTCCGGGTGAAAGTGCGGTTACAAACCGCA
>JAHDWH010000171.1 GCA_023384455.1 Caldilineaceae bacterium
CAGGGCAAACCACTTATGGCCTAACCATTGGTTTATTTACGCCGGGGTGTACTAGGTTATTTCTTGACGCTTACCAAAGACCCCGGCTACCCAGCGACGACGCCCGAACGGGACTGCCCTGAAAATAGCCATTCGTACGTCGGACTGTTAGTCCGACCAGCGACGTTGCAGGCCCGTCGGACTGACAGTCCGACCTACATTTTCATCCCCTGTGGCGCTACCCGTCGCATGGAGAACTGCCCTGAAAATAGGACGCTGATGACGCGGAAAGAGATGATTGCCGCTGATAAAATCTGCTCAGATCAGTTGTTTCTGCGTGAATCTGCGTCCGCTTTTCATCCCCCGTGGCGCTACCCGTCGCATGAGGAACTGTTGTGTGAATTATATCACAATGCCCAGCAGACGGCTGCCCCCTATTCCAAAACGACAGATGTGCGGATGGCCCCGGCCCGGTCGCTGAGGATCGCCACGCCGATTTCGTCCCCGGCCTGGCCCTGCACCGCCCACTCGGCCCAGGCCCGGTTGTCGGTCGGGCTGCTGCCGTAATGGGCCAGGACAGATAGTTTGTTGCTGCGGCCTTGCAGATGGCCCAGTTCTGTGCGTGCTTTGCCGGTGATGAGCGTTGCGCCGTCGGGCAGGGTCAACTCCACCCGTACAGGTCGGGCCGCGGCGCGCTTCTGCCCCTGGCCGCTGGTATTCGTTGCCAGAAAGCCGTTGTTCTCTACCACCAGCCGCAGCCGATATTGCCCGTCGCCCAGAGCGGTCGCGCTCAATTCGTGGAGAGTGAGCCGGGGCAGCATATCGGCCAGGGCCAGCGCCCAGGGCGTATTCTTCTCGGCCTCCTCGCCCATCAGATGGTGGGGCGGGTTGCGGAAGGTGTACATTCGATTCAGCCCGCCCAGTTCCACCGGGCCAAGCTGGGGGTGCGCGTAGACGTACCAGTCGATGTAGGCGTCGTCGCCTCCGTTGGCCTCCAGCCAGCGCAGAATTTTCACGTCGTCTGCGTGGGGATGTTTGCGAAACCACTCGATAAATTTGCGGTCTTCGATCCCGGCCCGGCCCGGCAGGTCCCACAGTTCGACGGTAAAGGCGAAGATGCCCAGGTGGTCGTAGACCCAATCGTCAAAGGCCCCGGTGGTCACTTCCGTCGGGTGGTAGCGGAAGTCGTGATAGACCGAAACACACTTATAGCCGGTCAATTCCTTGCCCCGCTCGCCCATCAATTCGTAGACCCACAGGTCGTTGACATCCATTTTGTCGTCGGCGCGGGTGCTGAAGGGACGCAGGATGACGCCGCTGAAGGTGTGATAGGTGATGGCGATGTTGATATTCGGGTGGCGGGCGATGAAATCCACCGTCGCCCGGATTTCCACTTCGGAGGTGGGGTAGGGACCCGCGCCGGCCTGCTCGTTCTCCGGCTTCCACTCGAAGGGGAAATTGCGGTTGAAGTCCAGCCCCTGCACCGGGCGGGCCTCCTGAATCTGCACGCCGTCGAAGTTTTCGATGCGCCCCTCCTGAAAGAGACGGTAGAACGTGCCTTCCTGCTCGTCCGGCCCCCGCTTCTCCATCAGCTTCGGGTCCAGGCTGCTCACCTTCCAGTCGCCGTTGGGGTCAGGGATGCGCATTTGCAGCACCCGCCCGTCCCCGTCCATATCTTCGGCGTGGATGCCGTCGGCCTTTTCTTCAAAGGGGTAGGGCCGGGTTCCCGAACGGATGTATTGGGGCACGGCGGCCATTGCCAGGGCCGCGCCGTCCGGGTTGAGCCGGGGCGCGAGATAGACCGCGCAATTGTCCAGCAGGCGGGTGCAGCGGCCATCAGTGCCGTAGCCAGTGAGAAGGGTGTGGGCGATGTGCAGGGCCGTCGTCGTGCCCGCCAATTCGGTGGCGTGGATGTTGGCGTCGATCCAAATCGCTGGTTTGTCCGTATCCGGGCCGGTTTCCCGATTGGTGAGTGTGAGGAGGGGAATTTCCCGCCCTTCGTAGCTCTTGCCCAGCACAGAGAGCACGGCCAACGCAGGATGTTCGTTCGCCCAACCGGAGAGAATTTCGGTCAGTTCGTCATTGGTAAAGTAGTGGTTGAAGTTCATTGGGTGGTTCTCGTGGTGGGAAATCGTATTGCGTATTTTGTATTGCGTAAGTAGTGGCGCTGAAGGCGCGGCTGTCTGCTGTTGGGTATGTGATGTACGTATCGCTTCCGCCCACTCAGTGTCTCTCGGCGCGAGCCACATCACGGCTTACGCAATACGCAATACGCTATGCCCTCAACTCCATCAACAGCCCTGTCAACAGCGCCAATCTTCCCGCGATCTGATCTACTTCGATGTGTTCGTGATCCGCGTGCGCGCCGTGACCGGGCACGCCCAGCCCGTCCAGGGTGGGGATGCCCAGCGCGCCGGTCAGATTGCCGTCGCTGCCGCCACCGGTCGCGCCCTCTTTCAAATCCAGCCCCACTTTTGCGCCGATGGTCTGGGCCTGATGGAAGAGTTCCGCCGTGACTTTGCGTTCCAGGGGAGGACGCCCGCCGCCGTCGTGGGTGGTGATCTTCGCCCCGGCCAGCACAGGTGTCAGCCCGCGGATGGCGTGGCGCACCCGGTCCATCTCCCCGGCTGTCCAGGCCCGCACGTCGATAATCGCTTTGGCGTGGGGCGCGACGACGTTCGAGCGGGTGCCGCCGCTGACGACGCCCACATTGACAGTCGTGCCCGCCTGCATATCGGTCAATTTGTGCAGGGCCAGAATCTGGTGGGCCAGCTCCTGGATGGCACTGATGCCCTTCTCCGGTTCCACTCCGGCGTGGGCGGCCCGCCCGGTGATCTCCACCTCGAAATGGCCCGTGCCTTTGCGCGCAGTTTTGATCACACCGCCGGGCAGGGGGGATTCCATCACCAGCACATAGGCGGACTGGCGGGCTTCGTATTCGATCAAACGCTGGGAGGTGTGGCTGCCTGTCTCCTCGTCGGAAGTCGCCAACAGCACTACAGGCCGGGGCAGACGCAGCCCCATCTCCTGCACGCCAGCGATGACGTATTCCACCAGGGCCAGGCTGGACTGCATATCGAAGATGCCCGGCCCGTAGGCCCAGCCCTGCTCGTCGATGCGGTAGGGATGAGTTGCCAGTGAACCGACCGGCCAGACTGTATCGAAATGGCACAAAATGAGCGCGGGCTTGATTGTGGGATCGGCCACATAGGCCGGGTTAGCAAAGACAGCCCGCAGGTGGTTACCCGCATCCGGGTTGGGGATCACATCGACGTGAAAGCCGACTTTTGTGTAGCGCTTCGCCAGCAGTTCGGCAAAGGCATCCAGCCGGGCTTTGTCATCGCTGGGGGTCTCGTTCTCCACCAGCAGGCGGATGGTGGCGAGAATCTCTTCCCGTTTGGTCTGGTAGAAGCCGACCAGTCGTTCGCTATACATTTGCTTCCTCCTTTGGTGGGGAATGGGATCACTAAATTTGCGGCTAACGGCTCCAAGTGTGTTGGCTTACGGGGGAAATAGAACCACGGAAAACACGAAATACACGGAAATTTTGCGTCGGTGTTTGTCTATTCCGTCTATTCTGTGTTTTCTGTGGTCATAAAGCAAAATCTGCCTGAGCCGTCAACATTTGCGGATACCCTCTGCGAAATCTGTGGTCATCTGCGAAAATCTGTGTTTCCATTCTTCTCTGCGTTCTTTATCTCCCGAAGCCGAAATCGAGCGCGCTGAAAAAGAGCGGGATCATCAACACTGCGCCCACAAAAATCGTCGCCACTTCCAGATAGACCCAGCCCTGGGCGGCGCGCAGCCCGACGCGCTGGCGATCCCGGGGCGCGGGTTGGCGTCCGGTGAAGATGTAGCGGACTGCATACATCTCCGCCGGGCGCACGGCTTCCAGCGGCTGCACATCCCAGCCCGTGTGCTGGAAGGGGCGGGGGAAGGCTGTCACCAGTCTGTGCATTGCGTAGCCCGCGGGCAGCACAAAGAGAAACCAATAGACAAGCGCGCCCACAATCAGATCCAGCCAGCGCCAGGGAATCGGGCTGTAATAGGCGAAAATGTCCACCCACAGCCAGCCCAAATAGAGAATCAGCGGCGAGGCCAGCAGCCAATAGCCGAGGCCGTTGACAGGCGGGGTCGCTTCGATGAGGAGGGCGGGGACTTCCCGCCGGGTCGGTTTTGTCGTCGGTTCGGTCATCACTCACCACTCCATTGAACCACAAAGTCACAAAGACACGAAGAAAAAAGGAAAATCTTTGTGGTCATTTCTTCTTCCGCGGTTTCTTGGCCTTGTCGAACATCCGCAGCCACTGGTCCACTTCCCGCTCAGACAGGTTGACGTGGCTCTCGGCCCCCGCCTCCTGCGCCGCCTCCTGGGACGCGGCTGTCTCCCCTTTTTTGCGTACCTTCGCCTGCATGCGCTGGACAAACTCATCGCTGCGCCAGACTTCCACCTCCGCGGCCGCCGCCTCCCGGCGCAGCTCCGCGTCGTTGGAGACGAGAATCAGCCCTTTGCCCGCGCTGCGCAGACGGCGGCGGATCAGTTCGTCCGCATCCTGGGGGTTGCGGGCAAAGATCACATTCACCCCCGCGCCGCTCAGCCCAAGCGAGCGCCCGCCGGTGATGCCGTGATCAAAGATGACGGTCATCCGGTCTGCGGCTTTGCTGCGCCAGACCCGCAGGCGGGCCACCAGTTTGGCCTCGTCGTCCTCGTCGGCCAGGCTGATGTCGGGGATCGCACCCGACCCGATTAGATTGTGGCCGTCGATTAGGAGCGGCACAGTTACCCCCTGTGGTTGGCCTATTTCGTACTGCGTGAGGCAACGAAGCTACGGACCGAATGACCGCGAATGGGAGGATTACGCGAATAGTTGAGGTGTATTCAATGATCCGGGGTATCCCAGAACAACCGGGACCGACCAACTATTCGCGTAATCCTCCCATTCGCGGTAATACCCCGCGCAAAGAAAATCAGACGAGTCACCCCTTCACCCCTTCACCCCTTCACCCCTTCTCTTCCTCCTCCACCACACCCCAACCGGATAGCCCGCCATCTTCGCAAAGTCCCCCACGGCCCGGATGACCGGGACCAGCGCGGCGGCCTGTAGCCATTCTCGCGCCGAAAAGTTTCTCCCCAGTTTTGCCAGCCGCTGCCAGGGGTGCAGGCAGTAGAGGATCAGCCCGATCAGCAGCCCGACCCAGCCCAGCCAGCGGGCAAAGAATCCCCAAAAGGCGTGGCCGAGGAGCGCGGGCAGGGCCACAAAATAGGTGGCGTAGCGGATGGCGTGGCGTTTGCGCCAGAGGTCCGCCTTGCCGTCGCCCCGGGCGTAGCGGTAGTATTGTTTGGCGAAAGAGGCCAGAGAGGAGCGGGGACGAAAATAGACCAGTGCGTCGGGCGCCCAGGCAAAGGCGGTGGACTTGTCCGGCTGAAGGGCATTCACCGCAAAGTCAAAGAGCAGGTCCTCGCAATAGTCCAGCCATTCGGGGTAGCCCCCCGCCTGCGCCCACACATCCTTGCGAAAGGCCACAGAGCGGCTGCTGGGCAGAAAGCTGTCCGGGTCGATCTCGTCGGTCAGGGGCAGAACAGTGGCGGCCATCGCCGTTTCAAAGATGCCCTGGGCGTCGGGCAAAAAGAAACCGGCCACCGCCATCGCATCCCGCCCATCCTCAAAAGGGGCCACCAGCCGTTCCAGCCACGCCGGGTCCAGCCGCACACCCGCGTCTGTGGCCGCAATAATCGGCCCGCTGGCGGCTGCTATCGCCACATTGCGCCCGAGGCTGATGTTGGCCCCCGGCTCTACAATCACCCGCAGATTGGGCAGACGATCCCCATAGGAACGGAGAATCTGCACCGTATCGTCGCTGCTGCCCCCGTCGCAGATCACCACCTCATCTGGCAGGCGCGACTGGGCCGCCAGAGAATCCAGCAGACGGGTGATGGATTCGCCTTCGTTGTATACGGTTGCGATGAGCGAAACGGACTGTCGAGCCACTTTTGCCTTCCCTCTTGTAACCATACAGGTGCGACGCACTCGCCACAGCTATTTTGCCGGTGCGACTTCTCCTGGCGAGTGCGTCGCACCGGGCCTGCTGTATAATTACTCCCTCTTTTGCCTTCCATCTCCCATTTTGCCCCAGAACCCCGCCGCGGGCAATTTGTCGCGCGGGTATTCCCGCCCTATTCGCCATCCATCCCGCCCGCCTGCTATAATGTCCGGGGGCAGACCCGTTCACTTGATTTCGATACGCCTCGCAGACTCGGCTACTCAATCAGCGTTCACTGGTCTGGATATCTGAGCCGTTACTTTTCCGTATTTCAAATCTGCTCTGATCCGCCCCATCCGCGTACTCCGCGTTCTATTCCTTACTCCCGAACGGACAGCCAATGCCCCCGCGTACATTTGTCGCTGTGGATGTGGAAACCACCGGCCTCAGCCCCCAAAAAGATGCCATCATCGAAATCGGCGCGGTGCGCTTCTGTGACGGCGCAATCGTCGATACCTTCGCCACATTCGTCGATCCGGGCCGCCCCATCCCCATTTTCATCCAACAACTGACAAACATCTCCGACCGGGACGTGGCGGGCCAGCCCCGTATCGACCGGGTGATCCCCGAACTGCTCGCCTTTGTGGACCGTTCGGTCTACGGCGTCGTGGGTCACAATGTGGGCTTCGATCTGGGCTTTCTGGAAGCGGCCGGGGCCAACTTCCACCGCCCGAGGCTGGACACCCACGAACTGGCGACGATTCTGCTGCCCAACCAGCCCAGCTACAATCTGGGCGAACTCTGCAACAGCCTGGACATCCGCCTGGACGACGCCCACCGGGCCAACGCCGACGCCGCGGCCACGGCCCAACTCTTTATGCGCCTGCTGGACCGGCTGGAGCAGTTGCCCCTACAAATCCTGCAAATCCTCGTCCAGAGCAGCGCGGGCAGCGATTGGTCTCTGCGCTTTCTGTTGGAAGACGCCCTGGCCAGCCGTCTCTCCGGGGCGTGGAATCAGGCACCGGTGCGCTGGATTCGTGCCGACGCCGGCCAATCCCCCCTGCCCATGCAGCCCGCGCCCGGCAGCGCTGTGGCTGAACGGCTGATGAGGCCGGAGACACTGGACGCCGCCTTTGCCAGCGATGGCCCTCTGGCCCGCCAGTTGGACGGTCACTACGAAATGCGCCGGGGACAGGTGGAGATGTCCCATCTGGTGCTGGACGCCTTCGCTGCGGGCCGCCACCGGATGATCGAAGCGGGCACGGGCACGGGCAAAAGTATGGCCTATCTGCTGCCCGCCGCGCTCTGGGCCACAGCCCACAACCAGCGCGCCGTCGTCGCCACCAACACAATCCCCCTGCAGGAGCAACTGCTGGAGCAGGAGATTCCCCGGCTGGCCGCGCTGCTGGCGGAGACCGCGCCGGAGTTGCCACCCCTGCGCGCTGCCCTGCTCAAAGGCCGGGGTAACTATCTCTGCACCCGCCGTCTGGAAGAGTGGCGCAACGGACGCCAGTTGGCAACCGTCGAGCTGCGTCTGCTGGCAAAGATATTGGCCTGGCTCCCCAGCACCCGCACGGGCGATGTCTCCGAACTCTCTATCAACGACCCCAAAGAGCGTTCCCTCTGGCGGCAAATTGCATCGGACCCGGCCATCTGCACCGAAGATCGCTGCGGAAGCGACGCTCCTTCGGCAAACCCAGGGCAGCAGTACCAGCGCGGGGAATTTGGCTCCCACGACTTCTACTGGCAGGCGCGGCGGGCTGCCGAGGCCGCCCATCTGCTGGTGGTCAACCACGCCCTGCTGCTGGCCGATGTAGGGACGGGCCGCCGTCTGCTGCCCGCCTACAACCATCTGGTCATCGACGAGGCCCACCGGCTGGAAGACGCGGCCACCGAAGCCCTCACCACCCGCACGGACCGGGCACAGATCGACGGAGCGCTGGATCGGATGCGGTTGTCGAAGGAGATGCGCCGCCGTCTGGACAGCCAACCCGAATGGCAGCGCCAGAGTCGTGCGCTGGAAGAAGCGGCCCGCCGCCTCTCCCCGCTCCTGGCCGAATTTGCCGCCTCTCTGCTCCAATTTGCCCAATCCCAGGAGGGCATCCGCCCCAGTGCTGAGTATGCCCAGCGCCTGCGTCTGGACAGCGGGATGCGCGCCCAGCCCCGCTGGAGCCAGCTCGAAATGGAGTGGGACGCCATCAGCCGGGGGCTGGGTTCCATCCTGGAACAGAGCCGGGCGCTGATCGACGGGCTGGAGCGGGCGCGCTGGTGGGCCGAGGAGACCACCTCCACCCACCTGAACGAACTGCGCTCCCACACCGACTATCTGGCCGAACTGAGCGCGGCCGCCGACCGGGTGATCTTCCGTCCTGTAGGCGCGGGCGACGAGACTGTGACCTGGCTTTCCATCCCCAGCAGCCGGGGGACAGAGCAGAATGTGGAGCTATGCGCCGCGCCCGTCCACGTGGGCGATCTGCTGGAAAAGGAGATTTTCCACACCCTGCGCACGGTTGTGCTGACCGGGGCGACTCTGCGCACAAACGAGGGTTTCGACTTTATGCAGGACCGGCTGGGCGGGTGGAGCGCGGAGGTTTCGGCCATCGCCAGCCCCTTCGACTACCGCTCGAATGTGATGCTCTATCTGCCCAGCGATATGCCGCCACCGGATCGGGGCAACTACCAGCAGAGTGTGGAGCGGGCGATTGTTGCCGGGGCCAAAGCTGCCGACGGCCATACGCTTGTACTTTTCACCAGCTACGCCCATTTGAAGGCAACCGCCGAAGCCATCCGCGGCCCTCTGGACCAGATGGGGATCGGGCTGTTGGAGCACGGCTCCGGCAGCCGGCGGCGGCTGTTGAAAGAATTTCGCAGCGGCGGGCGTTTTGTGCTGCTGGGCACGGGCACCTTTTGGGAGGGTATCGACCTGCCCGGCGAGCAGTTGACCTGTCTCTTTATCGTGCGTCTGCCTTTTGCCGTGCCTACCGACCCACTGGTGGCGGCCCGGGGCGCGGGCTACGACGACTCCTTCTATGAGTACGTCGTCCCCGATGCGGTGCTGCGCTTTCGCCAGGGCTTTGGCCGGTTGATCCGCCGGGCCACAGACCGGGGGGTGGTGGTGATGCTGGACAACCGGGCCTGGAAACGGGACTACGGCGCGGCCTTTCTGGAGGCTCTGCCCACCTGCACCCAGCGCAACGCACCCCTGATGAATCTGGAAGAGACGGTCTCCCAATGGCTGGCCAACGATCCCTGGCTACGGGCCGGGCAGATGTTTCTGTCGTCGTTTTGAGTTTGAATGGGAACGCAGATTGCGCAGATGACGCAGATTTTCGCAGATGTTTTGATTGACTGAGGCCGAATAATGGCAAGCAAAAAGCAACCTTTGGAGAAAATGGGATCGGCTTCGTTGGAAGTTGCAACTCCACTTTTGGAGGAGATTCTCAAGGGTGAACGGGCAGAGTACGGGGGTCAGATTGTCTCTACGCTGTCGAGACAATTGGAGACAGAATACGGGCAGGCGTTCTCCGAAAAGGGCCTACGTCATATGCTGCGCTTTGCCGAAGCCTTTTCCGCTGAGCGAATTGTCTCACCAGTGCTGAGACAATTGGGTTGGATTCATTTCCTTCCTGGCAAGGTGGATGCGTCGACGCTGGACACCGCTATTCCTCAGGAGGCTGTGCTATGAAAGCCGCCGATCTTGACATTCTGCTGCAAGAGGGTGAAGGCGTTATGCTGGAATTCAAAGAGTCCCTGGCGTCCTCTTTTGCCCGGGAATTGGTGGCCTTTGCCAACACCGCTGGCGGTAGGGTTTTGTTGGGGGTTCGCGATGACGGCACGGTCAAAGGAATCGATGACACCAATGATCTGCGCGCCCGTATCCAGGATATTGCCCGTAATTGCGATCCGCCGGTCAAAATCCTCTTACACCGCATTGGTCAGGTGACGGCAGTGACGGTACGCGAGAGCGATGCGAAACCTGTGCAGTGCAGCGACGGTTTCTTCTGGCGGCAGGGCGCGGTGACTCAAAAGCTGCGCCGTGAGGAAATCCGCGAACTATTCCAGCAGACGGGGGCCATTCGCTTCGATCTGTCCATTTGCCCGCGCTTCCGCTATCCCGATGACTTCGACTCGGATAAATTCAACAATTGGTTGAGCCTCAGCGGCATTACTGGACGACCCCAGATCGAAGACGTGCTGGTAAACATCGAGGCGGCGGAACGTTCGGGCGGCAAATTAATCTTCCGCAATGTAGGCGTTTTGTTCTTCGCCAAAAATGTCCGCCACTTCTTCAACCAGGCCTACATCACCTGTCTTCTAGGCAAAGGCAGCGATAAGGTTCATGTGCTTGATCGCAAAGATTTCGACGGTGGGATTGTGGCGGACATCGAGGATGCCATGCGCTTCATTGAGCGCAATACCCGGACCGCCTGGCGTATTGAAGGATTGCGACGCCAGAATATCCCCGAATACCCAATGAACGCCTTGCGCGAGGCCATCACCAATGCTGTCATGCACCGTGACTGGTTTATCGACGGGGCCAATGTTTTTGTCGAGATATACACGGATCGAATCGAAGTGTCAAGCCCCGGCGGTCTACCCAAAGGGATGAAACTCTCCGATCTTGGCTATAAAAGTGTCCGCCGCAATGCGCTCGTCGCTGACCTGCTGCACCGCATCGACTTCATCGAGAAAGCCGGGACTGGCATCAAACGCATCCGTGACGAAGCCAGCGCGCAGGGGTGCCCTGAACCGCTATTCGAGGAGAGCAGCTTTATAACCGTCACTTTCTTTCCAAACCCGGAAGTGCGCGCGCTGGCGGAGGACCAGCCGGCGACTGCCAGTGACCAAGTAGGGACCAAGTCGGGACTAAGTAGGGACCAAGTCGAAGTTCTCAAAAAATGTTTGTATGACAGTCCAATCAGCGAAATGTTGGCGGTTGCTGGCCGAACCAACAGAACCAAGTTTAGGGATCAGGTCTTGAATCCGCTCATCGAAGCTGGTCTCGTCGAAATGACCATCCCCGACAAGCCCCGTAGCTCGAAGCAGCGCTACCGCATCACAACCGCCGGGCTTGCGGTTCTTGAAAACTCTGAAGCAGAACGGAATCTTTGATGGTGGAACCCATCCCCGCCAGTTCTGAACTGAATTTACCCCCACCCCCCCGCCGGGACCCCTTCCCCCTGCTCTGGGAGTCCCTGCGCCGCCCGCTGCTGCTGGTGGGAGTGGCCGGTTTTCTGTTGCTGCTGGTGATTGTCGGGCTGGCCTTGCCCCAATTGCCCGGCCAATTCGCCGACGACCCCGCCGGCGCGACCCGCTGGCTGCTCACCACCCGCAACGAATACGGCGGGCTGGGCACGCTGCTCAACGGGCTGGGCCTCTTCGATCTGATCCACAGCCCGCTGATCCGGGGCGGGCTGGCTGTCCTGGGGCTGCTGCTGCTCATCCATTTGGGCGAGCAGGTGGCCGACATCCAGCGCAGCCGCCAACTGCCCGGTCTGCTGGCCGCGGCCAAAGGCGCCACCGGCGAACCCCTGCCCATCCCCGGCAGCGGGCAGGTCTTCCGTTCCCGCTCCGGGCTGGACGCCAGCTTTGCCCAGATGGCCGGGGCCATCAGCCGACGGCTGGGGGATCGCTTTGACGCCAACCCGTCGGTACTGGTGCGCCGGGCCCAGGTGAGTGAAGGGGGTGGCGAGATGCGCTGGCTGGTCCAGGGCCACGCCTGGGCCTATTATGTGCGTCCGCTGCTCCTGGCCGGGATTCTCCTGGCCCTGGCTGTGCTCTGGGGCGGCGTCAATTTCGGCTGGGAAGTAAACCCGCCGCCTTTGGCTCCCGGCGGGGAGTTTCGATTCCCGCAAAGGGAGCTGCATCTGCGCTATACGGTGCTGGACGCAAATGAGGGCCAAAAGAACGGACTCGCTGCGCTACAGGTAGAGTTGGGTGACGCTTCTCAATTGCTGGCCTTGGGCCGCACCCATACCGCCCGTTTGAACAACACCACAATTCGGATGGAATCAAAAGTGCCGGGAATTCTGGTGGAGAGCGACAGCGAAGTGAACTTTCTCCTGCCGGGTCAGGTTGGGGCAATTAACCGCATCGGTTTTGTCTTTCCGGCAGCGGGCAGCGAAGAGTCGGTGTTGATCCCCGACGCAGATATGGGCCTGCGGCTGGTTCGCCTGGCTGAAGAAGGCCGGTTTCTGATTGAGACGATTGCCGGGGAGGGGGGCGCGGTGACCCGCTCGGAGATCAGCCAGGACGAAAGCCGTCAAGTTTATCTGGTGCGGGGCGAGCGGGCTGGGCAACAGATCACAATAGAGCTTCGCCTTTTGCCCGCAGTGACGGTGCGGGTGCGCTATTTGCCAGGGGACGGATTGCTCTGGGCCAGTTTGGCGCTGGTGCTGACCGGGATTGTGGGTTATGTGCGTCGGCCCTACTTTGCGCTCGTACAGCTTGGCCCCTGGCCCGAAGAACGCTCCGTATTGGTGGTGCAGAGCAGCAGCCCGGAACCTCTGGCAGAATTGGAAGGGAGTATTCATATCCAATGATCCAGCCGACAACCTTCGGCAAACTCCAAACACCGCCGATTGTGATTGGCGTAGCTGGCGGGACTGGCAGCGGCAAGACGACTGTCAGCGAGCAGATTCTGGCCCGCATCGGCCCGCCGCAGATCGCCTTTTTGCAGCACGACAGCTACTATTACGACAACAGCCACCTGCCCCCGGACGAGCGGGCCAAGTGCAACTACGACCACCCGGAAAGTCTCGACACGCCGTTGATGGTGAAGCATCTGGCCCGGCTGCGCCAGGGGAAGGCGGTGGAGGTCCCCGTATACGACTTCGCCACCCACAGCCGCACGGGAGAGACCCGTCTGGTCAACCCGGCGCCGGTGGTGCTGGTGGAGGGGATTCTCATCTTTGCCGAAGCCAGCCTGCGCGATCTGATGGACATCCGTATTTTTGTGGACACGGACGCCGACATTCGCTTTATCCGCCGCCTGGGCCGGGATATTGCCGAGAGGCAGCGCTCTCTGGATTCGGTGGTGGAACAGTATTTGGAGACAGTGCGCCCGATGCACCTGGAATTTGTGGAGCCGAGCAAGCGCTACGCCAATGTGATTGTGCCAGAAGGTGGGCGTAATCAGGTGGCGATGGAGATGATCATCAGCCGGGTGCAAAAGCTGCTGGACGAGGCGGGTTGATGGATAAAAAACTTTCCGTCCTTTTGGATGTCGGCCCGGCGGTGCATCAGAACGCGGGGCTGGCCCGCTACGCCGAGCGACTGGCCTCCCATCTGCTGGCCGGGCACGGGGACGAAATCGACCTGACCCTTTTTTACAACCGGCACAGCGGCCACCAACCGCCGCTTTCCCTGGCCGGGGGCAAGAGAGTAACCGTCGAGCGGGGGCAATACGCCTGGCGGCTGGGCGCGTTGGCAAGTCAGTTGCTCCGTTCCCCCGGGCTGGAGAGCAGGCTGCCGGGGTCAGCGCTCTATCACGCCACAGAACATCTGCTGCCCCGGCTGGCCCGACCGACTGTGCTGACGGTCCACGATTTAATTTTTGAAGCCTTTCCCCAGCACCACACGTGGACAAATCGGGCCTTTTTGCAGATCGCAATGCCGTTGTTTGTACGGGCCGCAAGTGCTATCATTGCAGTTAGCCAACAGACCGGGCGGGATTTGATGGCCCGCTATGCCACGCCGGAAGCCAAAATCCGGGTGATCTACGAAGGCATCGACGACCGCTTTGCGCCGGTTGAGTCGGATTATCAATCCGACATACGACGGCGCTACAGCCCGGATCGCCCCTATCTGCTGATGGTGGGTACGCTGGAACCCCGCAAGAACCACGCCACGGCTATGCGGGCATTGGCCCGGTTGAAGCAGGCGGGCCATCCCCACCGGCTGCTCATCTCCGGGGGGAAGGGCTGGCTTTTCGAGCCGGTGGCTGCCCTGGTGAACGAACTGGGCTTGACCGGCGATGTGACCTTTGCCGGGCGCGTGCCGGACGAAGAACTCCCGGCGCTTTACGCAGGGGCAGATGCCCTGCTCCTGCCCAGCCTCTACGAGGGCTTTGGCTTCCCTGTGCTGGAAGCGATGGCCTGCCGCACGCCGGTAGTCTGCGCCGACAGCAGCAGCCTGCCCGAGGTGGCCGGGGACGCGGCTCTGCTGGTCCCCGCCACGGATGACGCAGCTCTGGCCGCGGCCGTAGGGCGGATTCTCACCGAGCCGGGGCTGGCGGATGAATTGCGGCGGCGGGGTGGGGTGCAGGCAGCTCGTTTCCGCTGGGAGAAATGTGCGAGCGAGACGGTGGCGTTGTATGGGGATGTGGCGGAAGTGAGCAGTGAAGGGTAATCAGTGGGTGTCCACTGATCGCTCGATTGGAGGGAAGGATCTGCCAATGGAAGCGATTTTGGAAAAGCTGATTGAATCTCTCCGCCTTGCCCTTTATCAACGCGAGATTCAACGGGTGTTGGAGGCGGAGCAGATACGGCGCGAGCATTTCATTGAGACGATGCCGGACACAGGCAAAAACGAATTCATCAACGGGCAGGTCGTTGTACAGTCTCCGAGCCAGTTGAATGAGATTTTGGCGTCGCAACACTTTTTTGTGCTGCTGGATGTATATGTGGACAGCCGAAATTTGGGGTTTGCGGGTTGTGAAAAAATGCTCATCTCCCTAACCCGCAACGACCGGGGCGTCAAATTCGACGACTATGCGGCCCACGGGGTGGCGGAGTATTGGATTATCGACCCGGAC
>JAHDWH010000172.1 GCA_023384455.1 Caldilineaceae bacterium
CTTCTCGTCTCACGCTCTGGACATCATCACCCATATTTTTCTGGGGGCAGAGCCGACGACCGA
Source organism: Caldilineaceae bacterium (assembly GCA_023384455.1). GTDB lineage: Bacteria > Chloroflexota > Anaerolineae > Caldilineales > Caldilineaceae > JACQGT01. Next base: position 64 of record JAHDWH010000172.1, read on the forward strand.
CTGGTGGCAGTGTCTGTGAAGCGAAGGTCCATAAAAATTGGGGTAGCCGCTTGCTTTTCCCCGCCTTTCCCCTGTGGTACAATTTTCAGGTGAATTCATTTGCCCGCTCCCTCTTCTATACGGTCAGCGCCCTGGGGCTGCTGGTGGCTGCCTTTGCCGGGGGCTATTGGCTGCGCGGCCAGGCTGATCTCCCGCCAGTGAACGCGGCTTCGCCTCTCCCGGATGAGGCGGCGGCTGTCTGGAATGGAGAACTCTTCCGCCAGGTCTGGCAGTTGCTGGAAAAGGATTTCTATGGGGAAGACCCCAGCCTGACCCAGCGAACCTATGCCAGCGTGCGCGGGCTGACCGATTCCTATGGCGACGGCTATACCCGTTTTCTGGAGCCACAGCCCAGAGAGTTGGAGCGGGATCATCTCCGCGGTCGCTTTGGCGGCATCGGTGCGTGGATCGATACAGTGGAAGGCGGTTATGCCCTGCGCCCTATGCCCGACCGCCCGGCGGAAAAAGCGGGTGTGCTGGCCGGGGACCGGCTGGTGGGCATCGATGGCGTACCGATCAGCGCCGAAACGACGATTGATGCACTTACCGCCCTGATTCGGGGCGAAGTCGCTACGGAAGTCTGTCTGGACCTGTTGCGTGGGCCGAACGCCGAAAAGCTGCGCATCTGTGTGCAGCGGGCCGAGATCGAAACACCCAGCGTCGAATGGCGGCTGTTGGCCGACGACAGCGGCGACTTAACCATCGGTTATCTGAAGCAGAGCGGATTTACAGAACGCTCGGTGGATGAGATGAAGCGGGGGATGACCGAATTGCTGGACGGTGGCGCAACCCGCTTTCTTCTGGACCTGCGGGGCAATCCCGGCGGGCTGGTTTCCGCGGCTGTGGGTGTGGCTGGCCTATGGATGGATGGGGGGTTGGTCTTTTACGAAGGCAAGGCCGACGGCACAGAAGTCGTCTATAAAGCCGAGGCGGACGATGCCAGCCGGGGCGCGCCGGTGGTGGTGATTGTGGATGGTGCATCGGCCAGCGCCAGCGAAATTGTAGCCGGCGCGCTGCAAGACCGCCTGCGTGCGCTTCTCATCGGCGAACCTACTTTTGGCAAAGGCAGCGTGCAATTGGTCTACGAACTGGTGGATGGCAGCAGTCTGCATGTGACGAACGCCCACTGGTTTACGCCGAATCACAACGCGATTGACGGTGTTGGTTTGACGCCGGATGTGGTGATTCAGCCGGGAAGTGATGCTTTGGCCCAGGCAGTGGAACTGGTATTAAGCATATCGAAGTAGTCCCCGTAGACCGCAATACGGCCCTGCCTGACCCAGGACTTTGGACTAGTACACTCCGGCGTAAATCTGCCAACGATTGATTGTGATGCGTAGTGCGTGGTGCGTGAACTGGTATACGCACTACGCACTACGTCAGCAACTATTGGTCTATTTACGCCGCGTTGTACTAGCGACTGCGGACGACTGAGCCTGAATAACAAAGGAACTCGATCCTATGAGCTTTTCAGAGAGTATGAACAAAGCCGGCCGCACTAGCGGAAACCCCAATCTGGCGCGCTATATTGCCATCGGCTGCGGGTTGCTGTTGATCGTGGCCGTGGCTTTTTCCCTGGGAACGGGGATTGGCTTTGCCTTTGGTCGATTTACGGACAACAGCGCCGAGACCGCTGCTGCCCCACAGATCAGCGCCGGGGATGTGACCCCCATAGGTGAGGAGAGAACCCTCAGCCACGAGGATATGGAGATCTTCTGGGAAGCTATGGGGCTGCTGGAGCGGGATTTCTACGGCAATCTGCCCGCGGGCAGCGAGCGGAGCTACGGCGCGATCCGGGGTGTGCTGGACCTGCTGGACGATCCCAATACCAGCTTTATGGCCCCCGACCAGGCCAAAAATTTCCTGGAAAGTATGGACGGCAGCTTCGAGGGGATCGGTGCCACCGTCGAATGGGTGGAGGATCGCAATGCCGTCCGTCTGATCGAACCCTTCGAAAATCAGCCTGCCTGGAATGCCGGGCTGCGCCGCAACGATCTGGTCATTGCAATTGATGGCGAACCGGTCTCCGAAATGGCCGATCTCAACGAAGCTATCAGCAAAATCAAAGGGCCAAAAGGCTCGTCGGTTGTGCTGACCGTCGAACGGCCCAGCCGCAACGAGACCTTTGATGTAACTGTTGTGCGGGATGTGATTCAGATTCCTATCGTCTTTACGGATACCTACGGTCAGGACAAGGACATCGCCTATATCCGTCTCAGCCGCTTCTCCGACGATGCAAGTCGGCGGGTGCGGGACGCCATCGACGAAGCCACCAAACAGAATCTGCGCGGCCTGGTCTTCGATCTGCGGGGCAATCCCGGTGGACTCCTGCGGGAAGCGGTACGGGTCTCCAGTCTCTTTCTGCAAGACGAACGGGTGCTGATCGAGCGCTTTAGCGATGGCAAAGAGCAGTTCTACGATACAGAAGGCCGGGCCGCCATCAACGCCAAACTGCCCATCGTTCTGCTTGTGAACGAGGGCAGCGCCAGCGCCAGCGAGATTGTGGCTGGCGCGCTTCAGGACACGGGCCGGGCTGTGCTCATCGGCACCACCACCTTTGGCAAAGGCAGCGTGCAACTGCCCCACACCCTCAGCGATGGCAGTATGATGCGGGTGACGATTGCCCGCTGGTACACACCCGCCGACCGCTCCATCGACGGCACAGGTCTGGACCCGGACATCGAAGTGGAGATCAGCGACGAACAGATCGAGGCAGACGAAGACCCCCAATTAGACCGGGCAATTGAGTTGCTGGAAACTGGACAATAATGGCGAAGAAAGACAAAGACCCCCAATCGCATGGACCGCGCACGGTGGCTACCAACCGCAAAGCGCGCCATGACTATCATATCGAAGAGACCTTTGAAGCGGGTATTGTGCTGAGCGGCACAGAGATAAAATCTATGCGCAAGGGACAGGTGAATCTGCGCGACGGCTTTGTGCTGGTGCGGGGCGGGGAAGCCTGGCTGATGAATGTACACATTGCCCACTACGAGCAGGGCAACCGGCAGAATCACGACGAGACCCGCCAGCGCAAACTGCTCCTGCACCGGCGGGAGATCAATCAGCTTCACGCGGAAGCCACCCAGCGCAACTGGACGATTGTGCCCCTGCGCGTCTACATCAACGAAGCGGGCCGGGCCAAAGTGGAGATCGCCCTGGCCCGGGGCAAACAGCAGTTCGACAAACGCCAGGACATCGCCGACCGGGACGCCAAACGGGACATCCAGCGCGCGCTCAAAGCCGCGTATTGAGGCCCCGGTCGGCCCCTTTCTGCCCGAAAAACAAAAGGTGAAACGTGAAACATGAGATCGACCACCCAAATCTCACGTTTCACGTTTCACCTTTTAAGGTTTCCCCTACTCCTCCTCCCGCTCGGCCTCTATCCGCGACATATCCGCCAGGTAGTCCATCGGGTCTGGCTCTGCGTAGCGCTTCCACAACTTTTCTGTGATAGCGGCCGGATTGCTGTTCACCCCAAAGCGGGCAAAGTAATCGCAAACCCGGCGCACATCCCGATCCAGAATTTTGCGCGCACTGCGGTTGCCTCGGGCATTCGTCACCTGGGGGAAGTCGATCAGTGTGATCTTGCCCTCCCAGTAGAGGATGTTGTAGGCCGAGAGATCGCCGTGGATGTAGCCCTGATCGAGCATTATTTCGATATTGCGCATTGTCTCGTGGAAGAGAGGGCCAGCCTCGGCCTGACTCAGGGCCGTCTCGTGTAGTGTCGGGGCGCCCCGGCCTCCATCCCCTATGTAGCCCATCAGAATTGCGTTCTGATCCGCCGCCACCGGGCGGGGCACCGCGGCCCCCGCGTTGTAGAGCTTTTGCAGGGTTGTAAACTCGTGCATCAGCCAGGAGGTGTGCTGCACCTGCACGCCAAAAGCGCTCTTTTTGCCAATCGCCCGGATGATCCGGTCATCTTTGGGATCGGCCGGCTTGCCATCCTCATCGGTGAGAATCTGGCGGCCCTCCCGATACATCGCGTCGTTGCGCAAATTGCGAAACTGGCGGGGCCGGTAGACTTTGGCCGCCAACCAGCCCGCGTCGACGGTCGGGTGGGGCACGCAGCGGTAGACGCTGGCCTCTTTCCCCCCCTTCACCTGGGCCATTACGTCGGTGATCAGGTCCTGCAGAAAGAAGTTGCGCAGAGAATCCAGCAGCCACTCGGCTTCAAAGCGGGCGGGGGTGTAGGTGATTTCAAGCCCCAGGGCAATGCCCCGATCCGCGGTCACTGTATCCACCAACTCCCGTTCCCGTTCCATCTTCTCTTCCTGATTGGAAGGTTTGGGCGGTTTGTTGCGGATGCGCTGCTGGGGCAGGCTGAACTTCTGGTTGTAATAGGCCAGGAGTGCTTCGCTTTCGTCCCACTGGCCGCTGTCATAACTGTTGTAAGTAGTCAACGTCTTGTCCTTATGTAGTACAGTTGTAGTACAGTTGATTGGTGATGAAATATCCCGGGTCCGGATTCTTCACGAAGCCGGATTCCTTCTGCGGCCAATCAAAAAGGCCGCAGTGCGGAAGACGCCTGCGGCCTGGTAGACGGGGCAAGATCGGCGGGCTAGAGCCGCCGAACGGACGATAGGCGTATTCCGCTGGCAGCACGCTGCCGCACTTGAGCAAACATTTGCACTTTGACTGCCATGAAATCGCCTCCTTTCCGACGTTTAGATGTACGACCAGATGTACGACCTTTGGACATACGACTGGATATACGACAAAACAAACTTTGGGCAGTGTAGCACAGGAGTTGGCAAATGTAAAGAGGGAAAATTGCCCGGATTTTTGCCCGTCCCCCTTCGTCACCTCTCCCCCGAGAATAGGACGCGGATTACGCGGAAAAGAGTGATTGACGCTGATAAAAATCTGCCCAGATCAGTTGTTTCTGCGTGCATCTGCGTCCGCTTTATTATTGTCCCTGGCGCACAACCGCGCGTGAAGAACTGCCCTGAAAAATCTCGCCAATCCCGCTTTCAATGGTATACTTGGAAGAAGGGTAACATTCACTCAGGATTTGCCCATTTCCCACACGCCCCTCTCCACTCAGGAGGTTTCTATGACAACCGTTACCCATAACACTCTCCAGGAATTTCTCGACGCTCTGGCCTCGGGGGAATCGACCCCCGGTGGCGGGGGTGCCGCCGCACTCACTGGCAGCCAGGCCGCAGCGCTGCTGAGTATGGTGCTTAACTTTACTGTTGGCCGCAAGAAATATGCGGACATTGAAGCGGAGATGCAGGGCTATCTGGCCCGCAGCGAAGAGCTACGCGCCGGGCTGCTGGCATTGGTGGACCGGGACGCCGCAGCTTTTGGCGCGGTCTCGGCCTGCTATTCAATGCCCAAAGAGACAGATGCAGAGAAGGCAGCCCGCACCGCGGCTATGCAAGCCGCTATGAAGGGTGCGGCAGAAGTGCCCTTTGTCGTCGCCAAGCACTGTCTGGAACTCCTGCAACTGGCGATTCCCATCGGCGAAAAGGGCAACAGCAATGTGGTCAGCGACGCGGCCACCAGCGCCTATCTGGCCCTGGCCGCCCTCAACGCCGGTCTGCTCAATGTGGAGATCAATCTGAAGTATATCAAAGATGGCGATTTTGTGGCCGAATGGACGGGCAAAGTAGCCGACCTGCGGGCCGCGGCTGCCGATGCCTATACGGCTGCCATCGCTGCCTGTTCCGCTACTCTGGGGGTGAACGTATGAGCGCACAACTTCTCGACGGCAAAGCGCTGTCCAAGACCATTCGGGATGAGATGAAGGCCCAGTTCGCTGCCCTGGCCGACTCTTCCGGCGTGACCCCGACTCTGGCCGTCCTGCGTGTGGGGGACGACGCTTCGGTGGCAGGCTATGCCAGGGCTATCGAGCGGACCTGTGCCGGGGCAGGCGTCGCCTTTGCCGCCCGGGTTCTGGCGCAGGAGGCCAGCCAGGAGGCGGTGGAAGCCGAAATCGCCCAGCTAAACAGGGATCCCCAGGTCCACGGGATAATGATTTTGGAGCCGCTGCCCGACCAGATCAACGGTCACCGGCTCATCGATCACCTGAACCCGGCCAAAGATGTGGACGGGGTTCACCCGTTAAATGCGGGACGTCTTTCCGCCCAGAAGAAGCCCTACTTTGTCCCCGCCACCCCGGCCGGGGCCATCCGTCTGCTGGAAGAGGCGGGTGTGGAGTTCAAGGGCAAGCACGCGGTGATCATCGGGCGCAGCGATATTGTGGGCAAGCCTATGGCCCTGCTCCTGCTCCATCGCCACTGCACAGTGACGATTGCCCACAGCCGCACGCTGGATTTGCCCGGCGTGGCCCGCAGCGCGGACATTCTCTGTGTCGCCATTGGCCGCGCCGAGATGGTGCGGGGGGATTGGATCAAACCCGGCGCGGTGGTGGTGGATTTTGGCACGACTTACACCGATGACGGGCTGAAGGGCGACTGCGCCCAGGATGAAGTGGCCGCGGTGGCCGGGATGATGACCCCCGTGCCCGGCGGTACTGGCCCTGTGACCAACGGGATGCTGATGAGCAATCTGTTTGACGCCTATCGAGCGGCAATCGGCTAATCGTTCTTTCCTGACTGCGAGGCGTGAAACGTGAAAGGTGAAATTCCACAGCCCCCTCGCGTTTCACGTTTTTCGTTTCACCTAGCCGCCCTGCTTCTCTACAGCCTCCTCACGCTTGTAATGACCTGGCCCCTGGCCCTGCATTGGAGCAGCGCCATCCCCGGTGACAGCTTCGACGGTTGGCAGAATTTCTGGAATCTCTGGTGGGTGAAGCTGGCGCTGGTAGACCGGCAGACAACCCCTTTTGTCACAGACCTGCTCTACGCACCGACCGGCGTTGGGCTATACTTTCACACCCTCAACCCCTTCAACGGGCTGGCAACCCTGCCCGTGCAGGTGGCGGCTGGTCTCTACCCCGCCTACAATGCCGTCGTCCTCCTCTCTTGGGTGTTGGGCGGCTATGGCCTCTTTCTGCTTGTCCTGTGGGTCTGGAACAGAGGGCTGGGGACTGGGGACTGGGGACTGGGGACAGCAAATCGGATCCCCGATCCCCAATCCCCAGTCTCCGATCCCCGATCCCCAATCCCCTACTTCGCCGCCTTTGTCGCCGGGCTGATCTTTACCTTTGCCCCCTTTCATATGTCCCATCTTTTGGGCCATATGCAGGTGATGAGCCTGGAGTGGATGCCCTTTTATATCCTCTATCTCCTGCGCGCAACCCAGCGCCAGGCCGCGGGTCTGCCCTGGCTGCGGGATAGTCTGTGGGCCGGATTCTTTCTCGTTCTGGTCGGTCTCTGCGACTGGTACTTCGTCCTCTACCTCTTTCTGTTCACTGCCTTTTTTCTCCTCTGGAAAATTTTCCAAAGGCTCTCTTTCCAGCCCCTCCGCCATCCCTTACCCACTACGCAATACGTAATACGCATTGGCCTGCCCGCCGCGGTCGCCGGATCGATCTTCCTCCTGCTTCTCAGCCCTATTCTTGCCCCGATGCTTTCGGAAGCCCTGCGCTACGATTTTATGGAGCGGCCTGCCAGCGATCTCTATATTCTCAGCGCGGCCGCGCTGGATTTCTTCGTCCCCAATCGGTTGCACACCCTCTTTCGCCCGGAGAGCTTCGCCTGGGCGGGCAATCAGCTTGCGCCGGTGAGCGAGCGCACAATTTCCATCGGCTATGCCGCGCTGCTGCTGACTGGGGTGGCTGGCGTGGCTGCCCGGCGACGGAGTGGCTTCTGGCTGGTCGTGGCCCTCTTTTTCTTCCTGCTGGCTCTGGGGCCGGCTCTGCACTGGACGAGTATCACAGCGGCGGACATTCCCGCGGGCAACCCCGGCCCCACCTGGACTCTCTACGGTCTGCTGGTCGAGACGATCCCTTTTATGCGTATCAGCCGCAGCGTCAGCCGCTTTGCCGTGATGGTACAACTGGCGCTTTCGGTGACCGCGGGTATCGGTCTGGGCGCACTTCTTGTCAGGGCCACAGCGAACCGAACCGCGCCACGCCCACCCACAGCATTTCGGCGGCCTCTGCTTCTGGCCTCGCTTGCCGCTCTCCTGGTTCTGGCAGAGTCTTGGGTTGCGCCCTTTCCTGTCTCGCCGCCGGATACGCCGGAATTCTACAGTGTTCTGGCCGCAGACCCCGCGCCGGGCGCCGTGCTGAATTTGCCTATGAACTATGACCGCCCGGGCTATCTGCTCTATCAGACGGTTCACGGCAAGCCGCTCTCGGTGGCCTATATCAGCCGGGACGATCCGCGTACCCTGACTGAGCGGATCCCCGTCTTGCAACACTTTCGCCATTTGCGGCCAGATATTCTGGACGTGGACCCGGTTGCTCTGGGGCCGACAGTTCTGGCCGATCTGGGGGTGGGCTGGGTGGTGGCGGATCGCTATAAAATGCCCGGCGGTCGGGAGCGCGACTATACGAGCGAACTGGCCGCAGCCATTTTTGCAGACCAGCCACCGCTCTACGAGGATGAGCGTATCACCGCCTGGCGTGTCGCGCCGCCGGAGAATCCCCTGCCCTATCTGTTCCTCGGCCCGCTGGGATGGGGGGCGCTGGTCGAGGGGGAAGATGGCCCAGGGCGCTGGCTGGGAGACGAAGCTGCCGTCCTGATTTTTCGCCATCTCCCCGGCGCCGCTATCCATCTGACTGTCCGTTATCGCACCCTGCCCGGTGTCTCCCTTTCTGTGAAGCTGCCGGGTTTGGGCGATACGCAGATTGCTACTCTGCCGCCTGCGCCTGCGGACGGCGAAGTCACCCTGGACTTGTCCCTGTGGTTGGGGGCAACTGCGCTCCCGACGTCGGTTGGACCGGTGGGCTCCATTTCTTTTATATCCTCCAGTCCGGGGGGGGTCTTTGTTAAGTCTTTGGGGTTGAATGCCCAATCTCCCTGAAAGGCAGCCGTTGAACTAAATCGGTTTCGGTTTCGAATATTTTACAGGTAGAATGGAAAATATCAGACAGATTCGACTCACTGAAAGGACAAGCAAATGTCTTCGTATACTGCCTCTGCATCCCGCTATGAAAAAATGCTCTATCGACGGGCCGGGCGTTCTGGCCTTCTGCTGCCGGCGCTCTCCCTGGGTTTGTGGCACAACTTCGGCGGTATAGACCCCCAGGAGAAAGGGCGGGCCATTATCCTGCGCGCCTTCGATCTGGGCGTCACCCACTTCGACCTGGCGAACAACTACGGCCCGCCGCCCGGCTCCGCCGAGGAGAGCTTTGGCAAGATCCTCCGGGATGACCTGGCCGGGCATCGGGACGAACTGGTGATCTCCACCAAAGCGGGCTATCGGATGTGGGATGGACCCTACGGCGAGTGGGGTTCCCGCAAATATCTCATCGCCAGCCTGGACCAGAGCCTGAAGCGGATGGGCGTGGACTACGTGGACATCTTCTATCACCACCGGCCCGACCCCAATACGCCCCTGGAAGAGACGATGACCGCGCTGGACTACGCGGTGCGCTCCGGGCGGGCGCTCTATGCGGCGGTCTCCAACTACTCCGCCGAGCAGACCCGCCGGGCCGCGGTCATTCTGGCCGGGCTGGGCACGCCCTGCCTGATCCACCAGCCCGCCTACAGTATGCTGCGGCGGGGGCCGGAGGAGGAACTGATCCCCACCCTGGCCGCCGAGGGCATCGGCTGTATCGTCTTCTCACCCCTGGCCCAGGGGATGCTGACCAACCGCTATCTGCACGACATCCCCGCGGATTCCAGGGCCGCCGGCGCGTCCAATTTTCTGCGCAGCGAGCAGATTACAGCCGAGCGCCAGCGGACGATCCAGCAATTGAACGGTCTGGCCCAGGCGCGGGGGCAAAGCCTGGCCCAGATGGCGATTGCCTGGGTGCTGCGCCATCCGGGGATGACCTCTGCGCTGATTGGCGCAAGCAAACCGACGCAGGTAGAAGACTGCGTAGGCGCGTTGCAGAACCTCGCCTTTAGCGCCGAGGAACTGGCCGCCATCGACGGCATTCTGGCCGCGGAAGAGTCTTAAACAGAAGACAAAACCACGAAAACCACAAAGACACAAAAACACAAAGGCACAAAGAAGAACCATTTCTGATCTGTTTCTTCCTTCGTGTCTTTGTGTCTTCGTGGTTTAACATCTATAATTGCTTCGCATCCGGTCCACAATCCCAACCCAAAACTAAGAATCCAATGGCTCAACCGCTTCTCGACACATCCAAACTCTGCGTCCACACCATCACCACCAAACCCTGGCCCATCGAAACCGCCATCGAGCGCTTTGCCGCCCGGGGGGTGCAGGGGATGACCGTCTGGCGGGATGCCCTGGCTGGCCGGGATATCGGGGCCACGGGCCAGCGCATCCGGGACGCGGGACTTTCCCCTGTCTCCCTCTGCCGGGGTGGATTTTTCCCGGCGGAGACGACCGCAGGCCGTCAGGCTGCTATCGACGACAACCGGCGGGCCATCGACGAAGCCGCAGCCCTGGGCGCGCCGCTGATTGTGCTGGTCTGCGGGGCCGTGCCGGGCCAGCCGCTGGAGGTGTCCCGCCAGCAGATTCGGGACGGCATCGAAGCGGTACTGCCCCAGGCCGCGGCTGCCGGGGTGAAGTTGGCCGTGGAACCCCTGCACCCGATGTACGCGGACAGCCGCTCGGCCATCAACACAATGCAGCAGGCCAACGACATCTGCGACGCTATCGACTCGCCCTGGGTGGGGGTGGCGGTGGATGTCTACCACCTCTGGTGGGACCCCGATTTGCAGGCAGAAATCCAGCGCTGCGGCCAGGCCGGGCGCATCTTCGCCTTTCACATCTGCGACTGGCGCACGCCCACGGAGGATCTGCTCAACGACCGGGAGCTGATGGGCGAGGGCTGTATCCCCATCCGCCAGATTCGGGGCTGGGTGGAAGAGGCGGGCTTCGACGGCTTCAACGAAGTGGAGATATTCTCCAATCGTCTGTGGGCGACGGATCAGGAAGCGTTTTTGGGGCGGATTGTGGAGGCGTATTTAAGGCACGGATGAAGGGATGATGGGGGGTGAGTCTCCTTCAATCGATGAACAACGAGAACGAATATCGTTGGAAGACGCAGGTTGAGTGGACTTAGCATAATAGGCGCGTTAAAAAACTTTCAAGTAGCAAAGGGAAGACTTCTCCAATGGCAATCATTCCAATTCGGGTAATACTGAACGGCGTCACCGGGCGTATGGGGACGAACCAGCATCTGGTGCGCTCGATTCTGGCGATTCGGCAGCAGGGCGGTGTTGTGACCAGCAGCGGCGACCGCATTGTGCCCGAAGCTGTGCTGGTGGGGCGCAACGCCGACAAACTGCAACGGCTGGCCGCGACCCACGGCGTGGAACACTGGACCACCGATCTGGACGCAGCCCTGGCCGACAACGCCAACCAGATTTATTTCGACGCGCTGGCGACGAACCTGCGGGTGGAGAATACGCTGAAAGCCATCGCCGCGGGCAAGGCGGTCTATTGCGAGAAGCCGACGGCGGCCACTACCGCCGAAGCTGTGGGTCTGGCCCAGGCGGCCCGGGACGCGGGTGTGAAGAACGGCGTTGTCCAGGACAAACTCTTTCTGCCCGGTCTGTTGAAACTGAAGTATCTCATCGACACCGGCTTCTTTGGCCGCATCCTCTCCGTGCGCGGCGAGTTCGGCTATTGGGTCTTTGACGGCATCGACCAGCCCGCCCAGCGCCCCTCCTGGAACTATCAGAAGAAGGAGAGCGGCGGCATTATTCTGGATATGTTTGCTCACTGGCGCTACGTCATCGACAATCTCTTCGGGCCGATCCGCAGCCTCGCCTGTATGGGCGCGGTCCATCTGCCGGAGCGGGTGGACGAGCGGGGCCAGCCCTACGCCGCGGATGCGGACGATGCGGCCTACGCCATCTTCGAGTTGGCGAACGGGGTTGTCTGCCAGTTCAACTCCTCCTGGACGACCCGTGTGCGCCGGGACGATCTGCTGACTGTGCATGTGGACGGCACAAAAGGCAGCGCGGTGGCCGGTCTGCGTGAGTGTGTGGTGCAGGGCGATTCCTTCACCCCCAAGCCGGTCTGGAACCCGGACATCATCCAGCCCATCCAATTCTTTGACACCTGGCAATGGATGCCCAACAACCAGACCTACGAAAACGCCTTCAAAATCCAGTGGGAAGCCTTCCTGCGCCACGTCGTCGAGGACACTCCCTTCCGTTGGGATTTGATGGAAGGGGCGAAGGGCGTCCAGTTGGCCGAGTTGGGCTATCAGGCCTGGAGCGAGCGGCGCTGGGTAGACGTGCCGGACTTGGGGGTGTAGAATAGGGCGTAACTGTTGAGCCACCCCACCCTACCCCTCCCCATTCCAGGGAGGGAACTGGAGCGGCTCCTCCCCCACAGTGGGGAAACCGTAGCGAGTCAGCCACAGAGATTCCCAATGAACCTGAGCTTCTATTCACGGGATTGGGCAGAGAGCAATGGCTGGCTGCGCGTTCATACCCTTACTCGATGAGAAACGCAGACAGTGTCCCGACCTACTCCGTACCAGCGAGGAACTGACGCACAGGCGTTAGTCGGTCGGACAACCAACGGAAACGTGAAATGTGAGGTGTCGTCACCTGATCTCACGTTTCACGTCTTCCCGTTTCCGCACGCAAATCGTGGCTTCGCCACCTTATGCAATACGCAATACGTAACGGAGAACCCTGTGAGCCAATCAACAACATCCCCCCCCGAACCCGTCGACGCCCGTCTGCGCCAGAGCGTGCGCACCCTGGGCAACCTGCTGGGAGAGACAATTATTGAGCAGGAGGGCCAGATCGTTTTCGATCTGGAGGAGGAGATGCGCGCTCTGACCCGTGCCCAGCGGGGTGGGGATTCTTCGGCAGGGGCGCGGCTGCTGGAACTGACCCGCAGCCTGACCCAGGATGCGGACCGCACAGAGGCGGTGCTGAAAGCCTTTACCACCTATTTCCAGTTGATCAATCTGGCCGAGGAGCAGCAGCGGGTACGGGTGTTGCGGGAGCGGATGGAGCGGGCACAGAGCGAAAAGCGCCCCATGCGGGAGACGATTGCCGCCGCGGTGCAGACGTTGAAGGCCGACGGAATGCAGGCGTATGAGATGCGTCAGATGCTCAACGATCTGCTGATTATGCCCGTCTTCACCGCCCACCCCACCGAGGCCAAACGGCGCACGATTCTGCTCAAATTGGAGGCCCTGGCCCGCCATTTACACGACCTGGATTTCCATGTGCTGTTGCCCAGCGAAGAGCAGGCGATCTACGACGCCATCCGGGAAATTCTGGTGGCCCTCTGGCAGAGCGACGAAAACCGGGAGCGGCGACCCACTGTGCTGGACGAAGTGCGCCAGGGACTCTACTTTTTCGAGACGACCCTCTTTGAGCTGGTCCCCCAAATCTACTTCGAACTGAGCCGTGCCCTGGAAGAAGCCTGGCCGGGCGAATCCTTCGCCATTCCCGCTTTCCTGCGCTATGGCTCGTGGATGGGCGGTGACCGGGACGGCAACCCCTTCGTAACGCTTGCGGTGACCGAAGCGGCCCTGCGCGAGCAGAAAGGGCAAGCGCTGAAACTCTACGCCCAGGCCGTGGAAGATCTTTACGGCCATTTGAGCGTTGCCAAAACCCGGATGGGTTTCTCCCAGCCCTTTCTCGACAGCCTGGCCGCAGACCTGAAACTGGTCCCTGCCGACGAAATGGATGTACTGGAACGCTTCGCCCTGGAACCCTATCGCCAGAAGTCGATTCTCATCTACCGGCGGCTGATGGCGACGATCCGCCAGAACGAACAGCCCTGGGATCAGCAGAAACCAGAGCCCCGGGCCTATCCCGACGCGGCCGGGTTTGTGGCGGATTTGGAGCTGATTCAGGAGAGTCTGCGCCAGAACAACGGCTGGCGGCTGGCCGATGGACGCTTTGCCACGCTGGTGCAGCAGGCGCGCATCTTCGGCTTCCATCTGGCCACGCTGGACGTGCGCCAGCATTCCGACCGCCACCGGGAGGCGATGGCCGAGATTTACGCCCGTTACCACCCCGGCACGGACTATCGGGGCCTTTCCGAAGATGAGAAAGTGGCCTGGCTGGTGGACGAAATCCGCGGCCAGCGCCCGCTGACCGCCCAACTCAACTTTTCCGAAGCGACGAATGAGACGATTGCCCTTTTCCGGCTGATTCAGACCGCCCAGGAGCGGGTCGGCCCCCAGGCCATCCAGACCTATATTATCAGTATGACAACTTCCGTCAGCCATATGCTGGAGGTGCTGCTGCTGGCCAAGGATGCGGGACTGTTTGGGAAGATCGGCGTCGTGCCTCTTTTCGAGACGATTGAGGACCTGCAAAATGCGTCGGCGGTGATGGCGCAGATGTTCGAGACACCCATCTATCAGGAGCATCTGGCCCAACGGGGAAACAGCCAACAAATTATGATCGGCTACAGCGATTCCAACAAAGACGGCGGCTACCTGCGCGCCAACTGGATGCTCTACGAGACGCAACAGCACTTGGCCCAGGTCTGCGAGGCCCACAAAATGCGGCTGACCCTCTTCCACGGGCGGGGCGGTTCGATTGGGCGG
>JAHDWH010000173.1 GCA_023384455.1 Caldilineaceae bacterium
AATGTAGGTGCGGTTTGTAACCGCACTTTCACCCGGAGAAGTGCGGTTACAAACCCCACCTACAGATTCCACGATCTTCTTGATCAGTACAGTTTCCGCAGAGTATCTCTTACAGACCGCCAGTACATCGCACGGAGGCGTTGTGATTATTCATACAGTCGCGTTCAAACTCATCCACCCTGCCGGCAGCGAGGCCGAGCGTCTTTTTCTGGAAAAGGGGCAAGGCCTGGCGGCTGTCGAGGGTGTGCAGCGCTTTCACTCCTTGCGTCAGGTCAGCCCAAAGAACCCCTATACCTTCCAGTTTTCCATGCACTTTGCAGACCAGGCCGCCTACGACGCCTATAACCAGCACCCGGCCCACGTGGACTTTGTGCAGAATGTCTGGCTGAGGGAAGTAGCGGATTTTCTGGAAGCCGACTTTGTGGAGATGGTATAAAATGTCCCATACAATTGAGGCTGTAACGGTCAACCACAGCACATCGCGTTATATGGAGCTGATGTTGCGTTCGCTGTTTGCCCGCCATCCGTCTGGACTGAATCTTTCTCTTACGGTCTACGATAACAACTCTCAGGATGACCTGACCGGTCTCTTATCCTTCACCGAAAGTCAGCATATCCCCTTTGTCCCATCCGGATTCAGCACAGAAACGGCGAATAACTCCCACGGCGAAATTTTGCGCCGTTTTGTGCTCTCCCATCCCGACTGCTCTCACTATCTTTTTCTGGACACGGATGTCTGCTTTGTAGAAGACAACACGCTATCGCGGATGTTGGCCGAATTGGAAAGCCGGGATGACCTCTTCGGCATTGGCCCCCGCCAGTCCTGGGATGGCCTGGTGGAGATTCCCCGGCAGGTACGGGACAATAACCCGGATATTTGTGATGCGCGCCTGCATCCCTGCTGCGCGCTGGTCAAAAATACGCCGCTCTTTCGCCGGGTGGTGGAGGAGGTGGGTCTCTCTTGCGCCAACTACCTCTGGGCGGAAGGCGAGGAGTATCTGGACACTTTCAAGCTGATGACAAAGGTGATGGCGACCCACGGTCTGCGCCATAGCCTAGCTTCCCCGCTGGTGCTGCACTTCTTCTGTGTTTCCTATATTTGGGAACCTACCCAACACTTGAACGAGGCGAAGGCCCAGCGGCGGGATGCGCTTCTGGCCGAGCTACAGGGGTAACCAGCAACCGTTTCTACTGGTGATTCACTATGCCATACCTTACCCGTCTCTTTATCAAAAGCGCTCTGGCCTACTTTCTGGCCGCCCTCTTGGCCGGCCTGCTGCTGGCGGCCCGGCCTGTGTTGGACCTGCCCCCAATCGTGAGTGGCCTCGGCCCAGTCTACTTTCATCTGCTGATGGTGGGGTGGGTCACCCAACTGATTCTGGGCGTGGCCCATTGGATGTTCCCCAAATTCAGCCAGACCCAGCCCCGGGGTCGGGAGTGGTTGACCTGGACTATCTACGGTCTGCTCAATGGGGGGCTGTTGCTGCGTATACTCGCCGAGCCAGCCCGCACAGTTAGCGCCGCGCCCGTCTGGGGTTGGCTGTTGGCTCTCTCTGCTCTGCTGCAATGGCTGGCGGGGATGGCCTTTGTGGCCCAGCTCTGGCCCCGGGTGAAGGAGCGCTGAGATGCCCCGGCCAACCATCTGGTTTCTGCGCTCCGCACTGCTCCACCTGGCCCTGGGCTTCACCTTTGGCGGCCTGCTGCTGTGGAACAAAGGCATTCCCCTCCACCCCCAACTCTGGCGGCTGCTGCCCGCGCATATGGAATTTCTGCTCCTGGGGTGGACTGTGCAGTTAGCTATGGGCGTGGCCTACTGGATTCTGCCCCGCTTCTACACATCCCGGGGCGATATCCGGCCCGTGTGGGTGGCGTTTGTGCTGCTCAACAGCGGGGTCTGGCTGGCGGGGATGGGGGGCACACTGGCCCTGCCCGCCTGGGTGATCTTGGCTGGCCGCCTGTGCGAAGCAGCCGCGGCAGCAGCCTTTGCTGTCAACGCCTGGCCGCGCATCAAACCCATGGCCCCGGAGGCGACCCGCAGGTGAAATACTTGACCGGGTGACAGGGTGACCGGGTGACAGGGTGACCGGGAGACGAGGTGACCGGGTGACCGGGTGACAAATTTCTGTGGCTGGCAGCCGTCTACTGCCCAGTCCCCCGGCACTTGCGGGTGCGTGTTTGTGCGCTTCACTTGGTTTGTGCCGGGCCCAGGAGTACTCGTTCGGCCAGGGGCCAGCGCTGCCCAAAGATGGCCCGTTCCTCGGCAATGGGGAGCGGTTCCCCCGTCCTGCCGTCATAGACGATCAACTCCAGCCGATAGTCGCCGGGTGGGGTGGCTGCCGGGATGGGCAGTGCCAGCGCTGCCCGATAATTGCTTCGTGTAGTAACGTGAGCAAAGGGCGATTCGTCCTTTTGGGCCATCAATCCCGCGTCGCCGTCGGCGGGCCTGTAGAGACGCAGGCTGGTGCGCAGATTCTCCAGGGCCACGCCTGGGCCGATCTCCCAGCAGAGAACCGTATAGAGTGTACTGCCGCTGCGGGATATGGGGGAAATCGCGGCGCTGGTCAGGGCCAGTTGCTCTCCAAAGATGACCCGACTGCCCGTTGTCGTGGGACAGCGCGCCGGGTCGGCAGTAGCAGGGGTCTCGTAAAGCTGTAGCCGCAGAAAATCCCGGCCGGCAAAGGGCAGGTCCAGCCGCTGGGCCGCGTGGGTATCCAGCCAGCCCCGCACAATCCCATCCGGGTCGCTCACTGTGTCGTAGAGCCGGTAGTGCCATATCCGGGGATGGCGGGCCGCCGCCTGGCCCAACGCCCTTACCGTCTCCGCCTGAGAGATGGCGTAGAAATCACTCTCGGCCAGACCCCAGCCCAGATTTTTTGGCCCATCCACCGAACCACCCACCCACAGAACCGGCTGTTCATCGACCAGACCGGGCGAATCTTGCGTCCCGGCAGCCGAGAGCCGCTTGAACGCCGGTGCGGCCAGGGGTTGCGCGCCATCCGGCGAGGGGGCGGGGGGCCAGTAGACCGCCAGGGCCGTATGCACCCAGCCCGCATTGACCAGCACCCCATCCCCAGGCCGCCAGGAGCGGGCCAACTCCGCCACCGCCCCCCGGTGATCGTCCGCCCGGTAGAGGGGATTCGTCCAGAACTCAGCGACGCTCCAACCGCTGGCCGCCAGGAGTGCAGCCAGGGAAATTGCGTATAGCCAGCGTGAGCGCCTGGCTGTCCACTCCAGCAGGAGCGCCAGCAGCAGGGTAGCCCCGGCTGCATAGGTGAAGAAGTAGCGGATGTGATAGAGCGGGGTGAGGGTCAGGCTGGCCAGAACAATCAGAAGCGGGGGGAGGACGACAAAACCGGCAACTGCCCAGACCTCCCCCTTTTTGCGCTGGCTGCCAAAGAGCAGAAAGAGCAGGACCAGCAATCCACCTGCGGCTGCCCAGGGCCAGAGCAGCCCCCCCGGCGGGGATTGCCCAATCACCAGCGCGGCCAGACCCTCCTCCAATACTCCCATCAGCTCCAATCCGTAACGCCAGACGGGGACTGGGGGCTGGCTGATCTGCCGCCAAAAGATGGGCAGCCAGGGCAGCCAGAGTAAAAAGGCCAGCCCATTGGCTGCCAGCCACAGGCGAAATACGCGGTGGCTGACGCTCTGCGTCCGATGGAGAGCCCGATGGGCAGATAGGCGAACCGAAAGATAGCGCCAGAGTACGAGAAGGTTCAGCCCGATCAGCAGAAAAGCGAAGTAATAGAGGGTGTAGAGTCCAGCCGCTGCCGCCAAAGCGTAGAGCAGGAGAGATCGCTGGCTGGCTGGTGGGGAGCAGGGAGGCGACGCTTGCGCCGTTGCCCCAGAGCTTTGCCACCAGCCCCGGGCTGCCCACAGGCAGAGCAGCCCCAGCCCCGCACCCAGGGAATACATCCGCACTTCCTGGCTATACCAGAGATGCCAGGGGTTGACCGCGCTGAGAATCAGGGCCAGCGACGCCACCTGGCGTGAAAAGTGATAGCGTCCCAGGGCAAAGAGCAGGGGGAGCAGGAGCACACCCCAAAAGAGGCTGGGCCAGGCGTAGAGGAATTCCAGACCCGTGTAGAGCGTTGGCCGGGAGAGCCATCCCCAGACGTGCAGCAGGAGATAGTAGCCCGGCGGGTGGATATCCCGGGCCGTGTGGGCCACCAACTGGGGAATGCTCAGCTGGGCCAGAAATACGCTGACCGTTTCGTCGTACCAGAGAGATTCCGCGCCCAGGCGATGCAGGCGCAGGGCAAAGGCCACCAGCAATCCGCCGATGACAAGCAACCGGGTGCGGCCTGCCGTGGCGCGCACAGCCAGCCCGGAAAGTGAACGGGGTGGTTCGACGCTGGACTGGGGGGCTTTGACTGTGACCGTAGGCGGTTGACTGCTCATAGAGTAAAATGCTATCACGGCCTGTAAGTCTCTGGCAAAAGCCAGGCAGGGCAGGTCTGGTTGCCAACGCTCGATCCCGCTTTTGTCTTCCATCTGCTTGTAGTACAATAGGTGGCATGTCTACAATCAGCCAACCGCTGGAAGAGCTCAGCCGGTTCACTATCAACCGTCCTTTTGTGGCCCGGCTGCTGGCGATTGCCCAGATCGGGGCGATTGTCTTGCTTTTGCGCTGGGCGTGGAATCTGACGGCCATCCCGGTCACTGTGACGGTCGATGGCATTTCCGAGCCAGTTCACACCCACCGCCGCACCCTGTCACCGCTGCTGGCCGATCTGGGGATTGCCCTGAACCCAGCCGATCGACTCCGCCCGTCCCCCAGCGCCCGACTTCAGGCGGACCTGCGGATCGAACTGGAACGTGCCCGGCCCGTGCGTTTGCTGGCTGATGGCCGGGATGTGCGGGTACACACCTGGGCTGTCACGGCCCGGCAGGCTCTGGCCGATGGCGGGATCGCCGTGGATGATTATGACCGGGTGTTGCTGGGCGGCAAGCGGATTCCTCTGGATGCGCCCCTGCCCCAGCGGGTGCTGTCGATCAGTGCGCCTACCTATGGCCGGGAGTATGGGTGGGAAGGGCTGGTGACCGAACCCCTGCCCTTGCGGGTTTACCGAGCCATCCCCATTACGGTAGACGACGGCAATGTGCCCTTTTCCATTCGCACGACAGCACAGACCGTCGGCGAGGCCCTGCGCGAAGCCGAAATCACCATCTATCTGGGTGACAAAGTGCAGCCCAGCCTGGGCAGCCCGGTGAGCACGGGGCTGCGGGTCTTTATCCAGCGCAGCACACCCATCAGCCTGCGCGTGGACGGGCGTCTGCTGAAAACCCGTACCCGGGGGCGGACTGTTGGCGACGCTTTGACCGAAATGGGGCTGGGCGTGGCCGGGCTGGATCAGATAGAACCCACCCTAAAGAGTGAACTGTATGACAATGCGGAGATTCGCATTGTGCGGGTGCGGGAAGATGTGGAGATTGAAGAAGATATTGTGCCTTTCGAGACCGTATTTCGTCCCGACGCCAATCTTCTCATCGACACCCAACAGCTGGTCACAGCGGGCGCGCAAGGGATTACCCGCAGCCGTTTTCGTGTGCGCTACGAAGACGGGGTAGAAGTCCAGCGGGAATTGGAAGATAAATGGCAGGCCCAGCAGCCCGCCCAACGGGTCATCGCCTATGGGCAGCGCATTGCGCCCCAGACTCTTACCACTGCCAGCGGCGAATCGGTGACCTATTGGCGCAAAGTACGTATGTCTGCTTCCAGCTATAGCGCTGGGACAGCCGGTGTGTCGCCCGATGCGCCCTGGTATGGGGTCACCCGCTCCGGGGAGCGGATGCGCTTTGGCATTGTGGCGGTTGATCCGTCGGTTGTGCCTTTCCGCTCCCGGGTCTATGTGCCCGGCTATGGCTATGGCGACGCGCTGGACACCGGCTCG
Organism: Caldilineaceae bacterium; assembly: GCA_023384455.1. GTDB lineage: Bacteria > Chloroflexota > Anaerolineae > Caldilineales > Caldilineaceae > JACQGT01. The sequence goes on from JAHDWH010000173.1 coordinate 5,895, forward strand.
GCCGTCCGTTCCAAACGCATCGATCTGGGCTACGACGATAGCAACCTCGTCCTCTGGCACAGGTGGGTGGATGTCTATCTGGTCTGGCCGCCACCGCCTGCCCATCAGATCACGTGGGTCTTGCCCAACTGGCCGATTGAAAAATAATGACCATCACTCTTTCCCGCTACGCCTCCCAATGACCCGTACCGAACGGCTTTTCCCGCTAACCTATCTGCTTCTCGGCCTGGTGTTGCTGGCGGGCCTGACCCTGCGCACCTGGAATGTTCGCTTTGACGAGGGCATTGGCAGCCACCCGGACGAGCGCAGCACAGCCTGCTTCTATGCGGCCTCCATCCATATGCCCGCCAGTTGGGAGGAGTTCAAAGACCCCCAGGCCAGCCCGCTCAACCCCCTCTGGGATCGCAACGAGCAGCGGCGGCGCAGCTTTACCTACGGGCATTTTCCCCTCTATCTGGGCATCGCTACTGGGGAACTCCTGCACAAGCTGGCTCCTGTGGCCGAAGCCCTGCCCATTTCCGACGCGGTTGTAACCCAAATGCGGCTGGCGAACAGTGGCTGCGAAGTGACTGTGGCCGGCCGCCTGCTGATGGCCCTGCTGGATACACTGACGATCTTTCTGCTCTTTCTGCTGGGGCGGCGGCTTTTTGGCGAATGGACCGGCCTGCTGGCCGCCACGCTCTACGCCTTTACAGCCCAGGCCATCCAACTGAGCCACTTTTTTGCAATGGATCCGGCCAGTACAACTTTCACCGTCCTGGCTGTCTATGGCGGCGTGTTGATGGTGCAGGATCGTTCCTGGCGGGGCGCGCTGCTGGCGGGCATCGGCGCGGGGCTGGCGATTTCGTCCAAATTCAGCGCACTGCCCATTCTGGCCGCGCCGGTGACAGCCGCGCTGATCGTCCTCTGGCAATCCACCCGTTCCCCCGCCCCCAGAACGGGTTCTGCCCCCTCCCCCAGAACCGGAGCGGGCCAGAGCGGGGGTTCTGCTCCCTCCCCTGCGGCGGGGGAGGGCTGGGGTGGGGGTTCTGCCCCCTCCCCTGGAACGGGGGAGGGCTGGGGTGGGGGTCTCCTCGGCGCGCTGGTTGCCCTGCTGCTGGCGGGGGTCACCTTTGCCATCACCAGCCCCTATGCCATCCTGGACTGGCAAAACTTCATTCAGGCTACGCTGGTGGAGCAGGGGGCGATGGTGCGGGGGCTGGCCGATTTCCCCTTCACCCGCCAATACCGCAATACCCTTCCCTATCTCTACTTCATTCAGGAGCAGGTGATCTGGGGGATGGGTTTGCCATTGGGGATTGTGGCCCTGGCCGGCAGTCTGTGGGCACTGGTCCGCCTGGCTTTGGGAAAGGCCAGCAGCGGCGAGTGGATCGTCTGGAGTTGGTTGATCCCCTATTTCGGTCTGACCGGCGCCTTTCTGGCGAAATTCAACCGCTATATGAGTCCGGTCCTGCCGTTTGTAGTTCTGTTTGGGGCCGCCCTGGCGATGTGGCTGGTGGGCAGGTGGCAGGCGGCAGGTGGCAATACGCAATACCCAATGCGCAATACCCAGCCGATTCGGCTGCTGGGTTGGGCCGTGACGACTGTCGCCCTTCTCGGCAGCCTCTTCTGGTCGCTGGCCTACGTCAACGGCGTCTACAATCACGAACATTCCTGGCTGCAAGCCAGCCGCTGGGTCTATGCCAACGCACCCCGGGACTCGATTATCCTGTGGGAGCTTTGGGATGATCCCCTGCCCAAATCTGTGCCAGGCGAGCCGGGGCTGGATATGGGCAGCGCGGGGTTGCGCCACATTGACTGGTCGCCCTACGAGGAGGACAACGCCCAGAAGTATGAAATTCTGAAGGCGAAGCTGAAAGAGGCCGATTTCGTCATCTATAGCTCCAAGCGCATCTATGGCAGCGTAGACGAACTGCCCGAACGCTACCCGCTGACGACCCGCTACTACGACCTGATGTTCGGCGAGCAACTGGGCTTCCGTCACGCGGCCCAGGTGACTTCGCCACCCCAGCTCTTTGGCCTGCGCTTCCCGGATGACAGCGCGGATGAGAGCTGGAGTCTCTACGATCACCCCCAGGTTTCCATCTTTCAAAAAGAGCGGCAACTGAGCGATGGAGAATTTGACGCCCTGCTGGGCGGTTCCTGGGAGGGGGCAATCCCCTGGTATCGGGGCAAGGATTCGCCCCTTAGCCCGCTGCTCACGCTGATTGGCCTGGGCAACAGCCCGGAGAGCGAAAAAGCCGGGCTGATCAATGCGATTGTGGCGCTGATTCGGGGCGAGGAGCGGCCCACCTCTCAGCCCTCTCTGCCACCCCTGGAGGAGCGGGCCACCCTTGCCCTGGAAACCCCGCTGGACCAACTGCCCCTGGTGGATAACTACCGCTGGAATGTGGCGGCCAGTGAAAGTCCCTGGCTGGCTGTGGGCTGGTGGTGGCTGGTGCTCTCCCTCCTCGGCCTCTTCTGCTGGCCCATCGCCTTTGCGTTACTGGGCCGTCTGCGCGATCGGGGCTACTTTTTCAGCAAAGCTCTGGGCTGGCTGCTGGCGGGCTGGCTTCTCTGGCTGCTTGCCAGCGCAGGGATCGCGCAGAACAGTGTGATCAATAGCTGGCTGGTGGCAGCCCTGCTGGGGCTGATCGGCGCGGCGCTGTTCGTCTGGCAATGGCGCGCCGTAAAGGAATTTCTGGCCGAGAAGTGGCCCCTGCTGCTGGTAGGCGAAGGGCTGTTTGGGGCGGCCTTCCTCTTTTTTGTCTGGATTCGGATGCAGAACCCGGACATCTGGCAGCCCTGGTTTGGCGGCGAAAAATTTATGGAATTTGCCTTTCTCAACGGCATCCTGCGCAGCCCCACCTTCCCGCCGGTGGACCCCCACTTCGCCGGGGGCTACATCAATTACTACTATTTTGGCATCTATCTGGTGGCCTATCTGGTCAAATTGACGGGTATCTACGCGGAGGTAGCCTTCAATCTGGCGATTCCCTCCCTCTTTGCCCTGACGGTTGTCAATGCCTTTGGGGTGGCCTATTCGGCGGGTGGCAGGTGGCAGGTGGCCGGTGGCAGGTGGCAGGCAGAGTCCGAACCTAGCCATTCACTATTCCCTATTCACCATTCGCTATTCTCTTCCTCCGAATCTAGCGAACCCGGACCCCTCCCATCCGGCCCGTTCCTGGAACTGGCTGAACCGCCAGTGGCCGGGAGCGAACCCGCCGAACCCGATATTCTGGAGATCGACCTGCGTGCCGCTCTCCCGGCGCTTTCGTCCCCTGCCCCAATCATCCAATCCCCCAATCCCCCGGCCCCCGAATCCCCCAGCCGGGCCGAGACCCGGCTTGCCCTCCCGTTATCCCGCTACGCCGCCACCTCCTGGCGCGACGGTCTGCTGCCTGCCCTGCTGGCCCCGCTCTTCGTGGCGATCCTGGGCAATCTGGACGCCTTCGCCCAGGTTATCCGGCGGCTGCTCGATCTGAACCAGAGCAGCTTCGAGAGCGCCATCCCTGGGGTGCAGGTGGCCGTGCGGGCGGCCAGTGGATTCTGGCGGCTGCTGACAACCGACGCCCAACTGCCCGCCTATGACTTTTGGGCACCCAGCCGGGTGATTCCAGAGACGATCAATGAATTCCCCTACTGGAGCTTTACCTTCGCCGATCTCCATCCCCATATGATCGGTATTCCCTTTTCTGTGCTCTTTCTGGGGCTGGCCCTGGCCCTGCTGCGCAGCTATGACGTAGACTGGCGACGGCAATGGGGGCAGGGGCTGCTGCTGCTGGGCGGCTTTGGCCTGCTGCTGGGAACCCTGGCCAGCATCAATCTCTGGGAGTTGCCCACCTATTTTGGTCTGGGTGTGCTGGCCCTGGCGGTCAGCCTGTGGCGGGGGCAGGGGCGGCTGAATCTGCGCCTGCTGGCTGGCGGCGCGCTGGCCTATCTGGCCGTGGCCTATCTGACCTTTCTGCCCTTTTTCCGCAACTATCACAATGTGGGGGCCAGCGGCGTTGGCACGGTGAGCGAAGGGGACGACCTGGGCGTCTGGCTGCTGATTTGGGGCTTCTTTGCCTTTGTGCTCATCTCCTGGCTGCTGCGTTCTCTGGGCAGGAAAGCCCGGCCCGGCGATGCCAGACCCACAGGGCTGGAACGCTGGCTGGCCCTGGCCTGGGGTGACATCGAACGGCTGCCCCGACTGCTCTACTGGCAGAAGCGGCTGGTGCGCTGGCCCTCCCTGGCTTTTCTGGCCGCTCTCTGGTGGATTCCTCTGGCTGTGGCGGTCGGTGTTGGGCTGCTCTTCTTTACGGATCAGAAGGTGCTGGGGCTGTGTCTTCCCTTTCTTGCCATCGGCTTTCTGCTGCTCTGGCGGCGGGGACGGACGGCTGATCCGGGCGGGCTGCTGGCCGCGCTGCTGGCGGTGACGGGCTTTGCCATTCTGGCTGGTACGCAGGTGATCTTTCTGAAAGATTTTCTGCAGGGCGGCGACTGGTACCGGATGAACACCCTTTTTAAGTTTTTCATTCAGGTCTGGGTGCTTTGGGCTGTAGCCGCGGCGATTGCCCTGCCCCGGCTTCTGGCCCAGACCGAAGGGATGGGGCGCACCCGCTTCGTCTTCCTCTCCAGCGATGCGTCGCTCGTCTTCGACCCGCACTTCAGCGCGCCCAGCCCTTCACCCCGACCTTCCGCCTTGCGTGTCCTGTGGCTGGCCGTCTTCTCTCTGCTCCTCTTGGCCAGCCTGGCCTACCCGTTGTGGGGGACCGGGGCCAGGTCCGAACAGCGCTTCCCCGGCTGGCGGCCCGCCATCGGCACGCTGGATGGGCTGGATTTTATGAATGAGGGCGTCTATACCTGGCCCGACGGCAACAACGCCATCGAACTGCGCTACGACCGGGAGGCTATCAATTGGCTGCTGGCCAATGTGCGGGGCAATCTGGTGGTGGCCGAGTCTTCCACCCTGGAATACTACCGGGCCGGGGGCAGCCGGGTGGCCTCCTTCACCGGTCTGAGCGGGGTGAGCGGGATGCACGAGGGGGAGCAGCGCTGGGGCGAACTGGTGGGGGCACGCCACGGCCAGTTGGGCGAGTTCTGGAACACCGGCGATGGGAATCGTACCCGGCAGTTGATGAATGAACTGGACATCGCGCTCATCTATCTGGGCCAGTTGGAGCAGCACGAACACCCCCAGGCCCAGGCCAAGTTTGACGGGATGGTTGCCGCCGGGGAACTCTCCCTCCTCTACCGGAACAAGCGGGTGATCATCTACGCCGTGACGAATCAACTGGTACAACTTTCGGATGGGCGCTTTGCGCCCAATTGATGGGAAATTGTCTGTGGCAAAATTTAAGACTGTGGTGCTTTCCCGGCTCTGGCGCTTGCTCCCGGACGGGGTGCAGTGGCGGGTGATCTGGCTGTTGCGGCCCAAACTTTTCATCGGGGTCAGTGGGATTCTCTTCAACGAGGCGGGGGAAGTGCTGCTCTTGCGCCATCGTTTTCATCACCGCCACCCCTGGGGGCTGCCCGGCGGTCTGCTGGAACCGGGCGAGAATCTGGCCCAGTGCTGGCAGCGGGAGGTGCGGGAAGAGACAAATCTCCTCGTCACTGTCGAGCGGCTGGTGGATCAGCGCACGACGCCGCTGAATATCGACTTTATTGTGCAGGGGCAGATTGTGGGCGGGGAGTTATCCCTGGACACCGCGGAGATTCTGGACGCGGTCTTCTTCGCTCCCAATGCCTTGCCCAATGGCTTGCATATACACCAGCAGTCCGCCATTCGCCGGGCTGTGGCGGGTCACTCCCTTTTCGCTCTGTGAGCCTTTTGTAACCCGCACTGTTAGTGCGGGCTGTCGCAAGCTAACAGCTTGCGTTACCGGCTATTTTTACATTAGGCCACACGACCGGCTGACACTGATAACGACGAAAATAGGAACGCAGATTACGCCGAGGACGCAGATTTCGCAGATTTTATCCCTTCGACAGGCTCAGGACAGCGCCGTGTGAATCCGTTCTTTCCGTCTCCATCCGTGTTCTATTTTCAGAACAGGAATGGTATTCCGCTCTACTGGAAGCTCTGTATGCGCGCACTCTTTGTCGACTTTTTCGTCTGGTATCTGGTCGTTCAACTGATCGCTCTGGCCGCGCTCCCTCTCTGCCTGCGTCTCTTTGTCAACCTGCCGGATCGGGGCTATGCCTTTGCCAAGAGTCTGGGCATTCTGCTGGTGGGGGGGCTGCTCTGGCTGGGCAACAGCTATGGCCTGCTGCGCAACGAAGCGGGGGGTGCCTGGCTGGCCTTTGGGCTGATGGCCGGGCTGAGCCTGGCCGCGGGCGGGCGGGAAGTGGCCCGGATTTGGCAAGAGCGCCGTCTGCCCTTTGCCGGGGGCTGGCGCTATCTGCTGGGGGTGGAGGCGCTCTTCTTTGCCGCCTTTCTCCTGTGGACATTCGTGCGGGCCTACGATCCGGCCATCAACCACACCGAACAGCCAATGGACCTGATGTTTATCAACGGCATCTGGACCAGCCCCACCTTCCCGCCCCGGGACCCCTGGCTGGCTGGCTATGCCATCAGCTATTACTATTTTGGCTACTGGCTGCTGACAACCCTCATTCATCTGACCGGTCAGACACCGGAGGTGGCCTATAATCTGGGCCAGGCCTGCTGGTTTGGGCTGCTGCTGCTGGGCAGCTTTGGTGTGGGCTACAACCTGCTGGCGACAAGCGAATCCCCAATCCCCAATCCCCAATACCCTGGGCGGCTGAATGGATTGCGTATTTCCTATTCCGTACTGGCCGGTCTGCTCTCCGCCGTGGCGGTGGGTGTCACGGGTAACTTGCAGGGCGTTCTGGAATGGCTCTATGCCCAGGGCGTAAACATTGACGGTCTGGCCCGTTTCTTTGCCGTGCGCAACTTCCCCGCCGAGGCCCGGGTGACAAATCTTTGGCATATCGACAGCGGCTGGTGGTGGTGGCGCAGCAGCCGGGTTCTGGCCGACCGCACCCTTCTGGGCGATCACATCGAAGTTATCGACGAATTCCCCATCTTCAGCTACATTCTGGGGGACAATCACCCCCACGTGCTGGCTATGCCCTTTGTGCTGCTGGTGGTAGCCCTGGCCCTGAATCTCTTTTTGGGGATTGGGGATCGGGGAGTGGGGACAGGGGACAGGGGGACTGGGAAAGTAGGGGAGAGGCTACGCAATACGCCATACGCCATACGCGACCTCCTCGCGCTCATCCCCCTCCAATCCGCGGGTCTTCTGTTGCTGGTTGGCGCGGCGGGCGGGCTGATCTTCTTCAATACCTGGGATTTCCCACCCTATTGGCTGCTGCTGACTCTCTCTTTGTGGTGGGTGGGGAAGGCTTCCTACGGCGTGGGGCGGGCCTTCTGGTTGGCGGCTGGGCTGGCCGGCATACTGCTGGCGGGCGCGCTGGTTGTCTACTTTCCCTACTTTCTCAGCGCGCAAAGTCAGGCAGGCGGGGTCTTGCCCAACTTTTTCAATCCCACCCACCTGCCCCAGTTCCTGCTGATGTTCGGCCATTTCTTGCTGGGAGCGGGCAGCCTGCTCCTGCTGGCTTGGCGGGAGAATCCCCCATCCCTGCGCATTCTGGCGGCCAGCGCGGGGATCGTCTGGGGTCTGCCTCTGCTCTTTTTGGTGGGGATGCTGCTTATTGCATCCAACAGCGAAGCCGGGCGCACGCTGCTGCAACGGATGCCCCTGGCCCCGGAGATGACCAGCTATCCGGCGGCCATTGCAGAGCGCTGGCTGGCCCGCCCCTGGACATTTCTGCTGGTGGGTGGGCTGGCCGCGCTTGCGCTTGCCCTGCTTTGGCAGCGTTTTACGGACGAAAAAAGCTCCCCCTCTCCCGCTACGGGGGAAGACCGGCGTGGGGCCTCCGCCACGACTTTTGCTCTGCTTCTGGCCGGGATCGGGCTGCTGCTGCTCTTTGCGCCCGAGTTTGTCTATCTGCGCGACAATTTCGGCTCCCGGATGAATACGGTTTTTAAGTTCTATTATCAGGGCTGGCTGCTGCTGGGGCTGGCCGCTGTCTATGGGGCTGTGCGCTCTGTGCGGATGGGCTGGTCCACCCGGTGGCCCGTAGTGCCTCTGCTCGGCGGGTTGTCACTCTTGCTGATTCTGGCCGGGCTGGTCTATCCTGTGGCCGGTGTCTACACAAAGGCCAACTTTTTCCGGGGGGAGCCGACTCTTAACGGGCTGGCCTATGTGGGGCCGGATGAGCTGGCCGTCATCGACTGGTTGCGGGCCAATACGCCACCGGATGCGCTGGTGCTGGAGGGCAAAGGGGGCAGCTACCGGGCCGACACCGCCCGGCTCAGCGCGGCCACAGGTCGGGCCACGCTGCTGGGTTGGGACGGCCACGAGTCCCAGTGGCGGGGGGATGCCTACGGCGAAATGGCCCAGGGCCGACCCGAAGCCCTGGAAGGGGTCTATCGCAACTCGTCGGCGGAGCAACTGCGCGGGGTGCTGGAGCAATGGCAGATTGCCTATGTGCTTGTCGGCCCGGCAGAGCGGGCACAGTACGGCATTCCGCCAGGGGTGGAAGATCGGCTGGGACGGGTGATGGAACTGGTCTTTCAGTCGGGTGAGTTTCTGGTCTATCGGCAGCGCAGGTGATGGATATTATGTGGCCGGATCGATCTCAGAGGACTCGTCAAGAAATAAGTTCCATCCGGTGCGTCGCACTGTCCACGAAATGAC
>JAHDWH010000435.1 GCA_023384455.1 Caldilineaceae bacterium
ATCTTCTTGATCAGTACAAAAGTACGGAAAAAGCCGGATTTTTCTCGATTCTATCCGCGAAAATCAATCCTTTCCGCGTCATCCGCGTTCTATTTCTTGCCTCTGTCATTCCCCCGGCCCGAAGCCCAGCCAGTCGGGCAGGTGGAAAGTCGGGATGGATGGCCCAGCCAGCCGGGTGGTCAAGGCTGCCCGGTCTGCTGGGGAAAGAACCGGCCCCGGCGCTACGACACCAATCACCTCTTCCAGGGGTCCTGCTGCGCTGACCAGCGGCCCATAGACCCAACCCGCGCTTCCATTGAAAGTGACTTGCCACCAGGCCGGCCAGGCTGCATCCCGACCTGTGATGGGCAGGGCCGTGCCCCGCCCTATCTGGGCCAGAATCGGGTGATCTGTGCTGGGTCCAGCCCGCAGGTTGAGCAAATCTACACTAACAAACGCGGTTGGCTGGGTGACTGGCACGGGCGTGGCCGTAGGCACAGGGGCCGCAACCGCCGGGGCAGAGCGCACCGCGGCAGCGGTTACGCCGCCACCGCCTTTGTAGACCCCGCTCCATTGGCCCGTCAATTCCAGAAAGCGCGAGCCGTAGGCCGCACTCGGCTCGATGTATGTGCCTTCGGGCCATTCGTTGAAGCTGTTGATGACGATCCACTCGGGCGAACTGGCAATGGCTGCCTGCCACGCCCGTGCGTAATAATCGCCGCCTTCCCGGTCTTTGGCAAAGGCGTTGCCCCGGCCCGTGCGGGTATCGTCGTAGCCCGGCATAACCGTCGCCACCCAGCGCTTGTATGTGCCATACTGTTGGCTGGCCGTCGCGGTCCAGTTGGCGAATTTCTGGTTGGTGTAGCCCAAATCCGCGGGGGGATTCCAGGTATTGCTGTAGAGGTGATGGCCGTCGAAGACCGCCTGATAGCTCATATCCACCCCTTCGGCAATCCAGAGGGCGTTGCGGCCGGGGTCCACCTGCTCCCGAATGGCCCGCCAGCTATCCACACTCCAGAGGGTGGGCCGCCAGAAGAAGATGACCGGGCGGCCATCGACCCGCAAACAGGCCGGGTGGTTGGCGTGGACATTCAGGGCGTGGGCCAGGGCCGCGGCGCCGCTGGCCGTGCCGCTGAAAAAGGGCGATGTCGTCTCGAAGAGAATGCCGATGCGAAAGTTGCGGGCCGCGGCTTCGTCCAACAGCGCCGCCAGATTGGGTTCGGTCTGGTTGCTGTCGCCTGTGGGCCCATACCAGGCCACCAGAAAAGCGTCGATGCCCGCGGCCTGGGCCTGTTCGATGTGGCGACCCATCGCGCCCCGATCCCGGCTGACGTAGGGCGTGACGGGCAAATCCGGCACAGTGGCGTAGTTCCAGGTGTTTTCATCGAACCAGGTGTAATAGTAAGCAAAGACCAGCGGCGTTGCGCTTGTCTGGGCACGGGGGGCGGCTGCGGCGTTGTGGCTCGTGCGCCAAAGGCCGATGAGCAGGAGCAGCACCAGCAATAGCAGTGTGTAGAGTATGCGCCAGCGCAGACGGATGGGTTGCTGATCGGCGTCGGCATCAGCCTGGGCGACGCGGAATTCGTGGGTGTTGTGTGGTCGTGGTTGATGTGTCATAGGGTGAGGATCGTACCATCCCGGCAAAAGTTGGGCAAAAGTGGGGGAAGACGAATGACAGATTCTGCCTGCTGTCCTGAAAGATAGGACACGGATTGACACGGAAAGAACGGATTCACACGGATTCAATAATCTGCGCAATCTGTTCTGAAAACACGGGACGCAGATGACGCTGATCTGAATTGATCTGCGCAGATCATCTGTTTCTGCGTAAATCTGTACTGATCAAGAAGATGGTGGAATCTGTAGGTGCGGTTTGCAACCGCACTT
>JAHDWH010000174.1 GCA_023384455.1 Caldilineaceae bacterium
CCGTAGAACATTGCGGTTTGATGACAACATTTTATCACAACGGGGGGGGGGGGGCTGTCAAGAGCGAATCTTGGCTTTCTGTAAGGGAAGTAGGATGGCGAATTGGAGGTGATGAGGAAATAGGGCAGGGGGTAGCTTTGGAACTCTCCTGTGATCTGTAGCGTAGTGGATTGGGCAGGCGGTAGAATGAAAGAGAGTCGCCCATCACACAGGAGGGATTTCGTATGGATCTCACGCTTACCCGGCGAATCGGTCTCTACGCGCTGGTCTTTGCGATTCAGAGTCTCTATATGCCGTTGAATCACGGCTTGCAAGAGGGAGTGATCTTCAACACCCGTTGGGATGCCTACATTCCCCTGTGGCCGCTCTGGGTGGTGCCCTATGCGCTCTATTGGCCGCTCTGGTTGGCGGCCTATGCCTGGGCTGCGCTGCGTATGGAGGAGAAGCTCTACAGGGCGCTGATTGTGGCGTCGGTATTGGCAACGGCGACGGCCATCAGCACCTTTGCCCTCTACCCGACATATGTGATTCGGCCTGCGCTGGTAGGCACTGATTGGGCGACGGAATGGATGCGGATACTCTATGCCACAGATGGGGTCTTTAACGCCTTTCCCAGCGGCCACGTCTATCTGACGACAGTGCTTGCCCTCTTTTTCAGCCTGTGGCATCCCCGCTGGCGCTGGGTGTGGGCCGGCTTTGTGGTGGTGGTGATTCTCTCCACCCTCTTTACCGCCCAGCACTATCTGCCGGACATCTTTGGCGGTCTGGGGTTGGCCTGGGCCAGCTATCGGGTGGGGGTCTGGTGGATGGGGCTGGAGAATGTGGGTAGAGAGACAAACGAGGAGTGGCGACCCTACGGAACTCTACAATCCTAACGGAAGATTAGGGGGCGTCGAGGGCAGCAGAGATATCCACAACGAGCGCGGGGAAGCTAACCGACGCCGCCTGTTCGCCCCGCCGATAGCTTTGTTCCCGGTAAGATGCGCCGTCCAAGTGCAGGATAAGAATTGTCTCTGTGCGAGGATCCACAATCCAATATTCGGGGATGCTCGCCTGGGCATACTCCCGGCGTTTGGTCATCAAATCCCGGGCAGGATCGTCGGGACTAACTACTTCAATGACCAAATCAGCGCCGGTCCACAACTGATTCTGGCGACGAGGATCGGTGGCCGAGGCCAAGAAGAGCAGATCGGGTTCACGAATCTTACCCGGCCAGAGGCGCAGGCGCAAAGGCGCAACCCGCACCACACCGCCGGTGGTGCGGGCCAGCCTTTGCAGCAACCCGATGAGGAAGACAACAATCGCTTGATGACGATCGCTAGGCATCGGCAAAACCTCCACAATCCCGTGGGAGTATTCAGTTAGTTGATTGGTGTCCAGCGCAAAATACTCTTCCTCGCTCCATTCCCCCTGATCGGGAAAGAGGCGGGCGATGTCCCAGGCCGGTTCGCTGGTGTGGTTTGACGGAGCAGTGAGGGTTTGCGGTGCATCCATACAGAGTTCCTTTTCTTATCCGGCTGGGCGAAGACCGGCCAAGGCCAGCAGTTCGTTGGCCCACCCAGCGTCGCCCTCGGCCAGGGGCGGCGTGGGCGGCTGGCTGTAGTCAACGGCCATATCGTAACCGGCCCGGTCGTAGAGTTCGTGGAGAAGCCGGTTCAATTCCAGCCCCGGTTCGCTCTCCGCGCGGCGCAGGGGAACGGGGACGGTGGGCAGCGGCTGACGCAGACCAACACAATAGACTTCTACCCGCGGGCGCTGCCAGCCCCGGCTGACCACAACCCGATAGTCGCAGCGCTGTTCCTGCCGCCAGTAGATGGGCGGCGGTTCGCCCGCCCGCAGCAGGTCGATTTCGATCAGATTCGTGCGGCTGGCCAGCACCTTTTCCCGTTTTGTATTGTACTCCTGGCGTCCGGTCGGATTTGTTTTGTTGGCAGGCGAAAGCACTTCAATAACTGTCACGACTTCGGCAGTCTGGGTGTCCCGGATTTCCAGATAGCGCTCGACGACTTCTTCGGGCACGGGGATTTCGGCCAGCAGGGGACGCTCGCCGTTGGCATAGGAGGGCGTTGGGTCTGCCACAACCGGGCCTGCCGGTTCAAAGACGAGCACATCGAGGATGCCCACCAGATCGTCTGGCTTCAACACCGCCAGATAGGTGCGCCGTTCAATATCGACCCGATAGTTGGGACGCAGGCGCGGCGTCAGCGCATCTGAGATTGCGACCAGAAGACGCGTATGCACACCTTCCCATATGCCGGGGCGTTCGAGATAAGGATCCATTCCAGGAAAAGGAGTTGGCATTGAGACAATCTCCCGAAATAAAGAGCAATTCACGCGTTGACAATCCCATTATAGCACGGCATGTGCCTGTCAGAAAGGGCTTATCTGTGGCTCACACCCTACTCGCTCCCAAAGCACTCCGGTTTTTTGGACTGATCTTCCTCTTCCTTTTTGCAGCGGGATTTTATCGGCTGCTGCCTACTGCTACCCACGCGGCCACAGGCGCGGGCGGTCTGATCGTCTACGACGACGCCCTGGCCGCGGAGTGGGAGGACTGGTCCTGGGATACGACCGTCGATCTGGCGGCGACGGCCCAGGTCCACGCCGGCAATCGGGCCATCAGCGCCCAGCACGACGTGGCCTGGGCCGGGCTTTCCCTGCGCGCACCCGCGGTTCTCACCGGCAGTGACTACACGGCTATCGACTTCTGGCTCTACGGCGGAAGCAGGGGTGCGGCGCTCAACGTCTACACCCAGCCCAGCGATGAGGGGTCAGCCAGCGCGATCAAATCGATCACCGGGCCAGCCGGGGTGTGGACCCACTTTACGATCCCTCTGACCGAACTGGGCAACCCGGCGACAATCGCCCGGCTCAATTTTCAGGATCGCACAGGGGTAGCCCAGCCCGCCTATTATTTGGACGATCTGCGCCTGATCGGTCAGACCCCAGCCACAGCCACAGCGACGGCCTCGCCGACGACTGCCAATACAGCCACACCGACTGCTTCGCCCGCGACTGCCAGCACGGCGACACCGACCACCTCGCCCACGGCCACACCGACACCGATTGCCTCGCAACCGGCAGACGTGCATCTGGCCGTGGATGCCAGCGCCGACCGCCGCCCCATCAGCCCGGACATCTACGGGATGAACACCTATCAGATGCCCGCGCCTGCCCCGGCCTATATGCAGGCGTTGGGCGTCTCTGTGCGGCGCTGGGGGGGCAACGCCACCAGCCGCTACAACTGGAAGCTGGATGTCTCCAATACAGTGATGGACTGGTATTTCGAGAATTTCAAGGAAAGCGGAGGCAGCAATCTGCCCGACGATTCCGCGGTCAACCGCTTTGTGGATCAGAACAATCAGGCCGGGGTGAACAGCTTTTTGACCCTGCCGATGATTGGCTATACCAGCAAAGACGCCACTTCGTGCGCCTATTCCATCCAGAAATATGGCCCCCAGCAGGGCAACGATTGGCAATACCGGCCCGACTGTGGCAACGGTATCCTCGCCAACGGCCAGCGCGTCCCCAATCCGGACCCGGCGGACACGAGCCTGCCCATCGACACGGCCTGGGTCAGCGAGTGGATCGCCTACCTGACCAACCGCTACGACAACGCGGCCAACGGGGGTATCCGCTTCTATAATCTGGACAACGAGCCGGACATCTGGTGGGAGACCCATCGGGACGTGCAGCCCGTGGGCTGGAAGTTTCAGGAATTTCGGGACAGGAGCATTGCCTACGCCGGGGCTATCCGGGCCGCGGACCCGGCCAGCCAGATTCTCGGCCCGGTGGTGAATGGGTGGACCTACTATTTCCACGGCGCGTATGACGCCCAGCGCCAGGATTGGGAGAGCCCGGATGACCGCAACGCCAACGGGGGCGCGCCCTTTGTAGCCTGGTATTTGCAGCAGATGGCGGCTTACGACGACGCCCACGGCGTGCGCCTGCTCGACTATCTGGACCTGCACTATTACCCCCAATCGGGCGTGGCGCTGACCGGGGCTGGCAATGCCGCCACCCAGGCCAAGCGGCTGCGCTCCACCCGCTCGCTCTGGGATTCAACTTATGTGGACGAGAGTTGGATTGCCGGGGCGGGGCCGGACGGGGGGATTGTGCGGCTGATCCCCCGGATGCGGGAATGGGTGGACGCCAACTATCCGGGCACGAAGCTGGCGATTGGGGAGTACAATTGGGGCGGGCTGGAAAGCATCAACGGGGCGCTGGCCCAGGCCGATGTGCTGGGCATTTTTGGCCGGGAAGGGGTAGACCTGGCGACCCTCTGGCAGCCGCCCGGTCTGAACGAGCCGGGTGCGTTCGCCTTTCGCATCTATCGCAACTACGACGGCAGTGGGGCAAAGTTCGGGGACACGAGCCTGCGCGCCGTCAGCAGCGACCAGAGCAAAGTGGCCGTCTACGCCGCGCAACGCAGCAGCGACAACGGGCTGACGCTGCTGGTCATCAACAAAACCGGCGGAGCGCTGACCGCCGCTCTCCAAATCTCCCATCCCCAATATCCGGTTTCTACCGCCCACGTCTACCGCTATAGCCCGGCCAATCTGACCGCTATCCAGCGCCTGACCGAGCAAGCGGTGGAGGGCAACGGTCTGACAATGAGCTTCCCGGCGCAAAGCCTGACACTGCTGGTCCTGCCGCCTGGGGTCAATCCTGCGCCGGAGCAGAAGCTCTTTCTGCCCCGGATTGACAGGTAGGGGGATTGCTACCTGTTCAGCCACCCCACTCTGCCCTTCCCCATTCCAGGGCGGAAAGTGGAGCGACTCCTCCCCCATTTGGGGGGAGGTTGGGTGGGGGTGAGCAGTTACGGGGATTGGGTGTGCGGCCCGAACCCCTGTCAGCCGTCTGCTTTTTGGAACTCCTGTAGCAGTTCGGGCAGGCCAGGCAAAATGAAGGCCGGGCGCAGGGGTTCGCTCTCGAACTGGGCTTTGGGTGTAATGCCCGTCAGCACCGCGGCGGTGGGCATACCCAGCCGCACCGCGCCTTCGATGTCAGTCTCGTAGCGGTCACCCACCATCAGCGTTGTGGCCGGTGTGCTGCCCAATTTGTGCATGGCCTGCTCGTACATCCCTGCATTGGGCTTGCCGATAATTGTAGGCGTAACACCGGTGGCCGTTTGCAGCAGGGCAATAATCGCGCCCGTGCCGGGGATTTCGCCCCGCTCGCTGGGGAAAGAGGCGTCGCTGTTGGTCGCCACATAGCGCGCGCCGGCGTGGATGGCCAGGGTAGCGTCGGCCAGCCGCTCGTAGCGGGCATGAAAATCGATGCCAGAGACGACGATCTCCGCCTGTGTATAATCTTCGATAAGGGTGAAGCCCTGGCGCGCCAATGCCCAGCGCAGCCCTTCCTCGCCGATGACAAAGAGCCGGGCACCCTTGGGATACTCCTCCTTCAGCCAACTGGCCGTAGCCAGCGCGCTGCTCAGGATGTGATCCTCGTCGGCCCGAATGTCCATTTTGCTGATTTTTTCGATAAACTGGGCCGGTGTGCGGGATGAGTTGTTGGTTACGAAGAGCCAGCGACGCCCGGTTGCTTCCAAATAGTCCAGCAGGGGCTGCACGCCGGGCAGGGGATCGTTGCCCACATAGACGACACCGTCCATATCGAGCAGGACGGCGCGCACGTGGCGCAGATTGTGTTGGGTCATTAATTGCTTTCTCCTTGTGTGTCGTTTTCAACATCCAGCGCCGCGGACGCGACTGCCCAGGCCACCAAAAACCAGACCCCTCCGCCGATCAGCAGGGCCATCCCGATACTGGCCGGGGTCGGCGGTACATTGCCCCGGAAGATACCGATAAGCGTGAGCAGAATGCCCAATCCACCGGCACTTATGCCAACTTTTAAGGGGGTACTCAATCTGTGCCACATTTTCGATTTTCTCCCGAATTAGTAACTGCTCACCCCCACCCAACCTCCCCCACTGTGGGGGAGGAGTCGCTCCACTTTCCTCCCTGGAATGGGGAGGGGCAGGGTGGGGTGGCTGAACAGGTAGCCCGAATTATTCAGCGCTTCCTGTTCTGCGCCGTAACTGCTCACCCCCACCCAACCTCCTCCACTGTGGGGGAGGAGTCGATCCACTTTCCTCCCTGGAATGGGGAGGGGCAGGGTGGGGTGGCTGAACAGTTACTCTGCGCCCTATGCCGCAGCCCCAGCCGCGGAGCGTAAATCCTGCACATTCAACTGTAAGCTGCGCCTCCCCTGCCATTCATTGATCTCCAGATAGCAGAGCAGATCGATCCGATCCGACGAGGAAAGCCCATTGGCCTTCTCCCCTAGGCCAAAGCCAATACCATCCAGCACACCCGAGCCAGGATAGCCATCCAGCACCAGCTTCAGATGTTTGCCGCTGCCTACGGACCGGGCACTGCGCACCCGGCAATCCCGCACCAGAAGAAGAGGGGGATCATTGGCCTGCCCCAGAGGTTCCAAGCGGGCCAATTGGGCCTGCAAGGCCCAGTCCAGCCCATCCCAGCCTACCTCACCGTCGATCATCAGCCGGGGGCGCAGATTGGGGAAAGCGGCCAATCCCTCGGTTGCCAAAGCGGTCAGGGCTTCTACAAATTCCCCATAGCGCTCGTTGGCAACCGTAAAACCCGCGGCCCGGCTGTGTCCGCCGTGGCGCACCAACAGATGGCCCACCTGATCCAGCGCGGCGGTGATGTCGAACTCGTCGATGCTGCGCGCGCTGCCCCGGCTGGTCTCTGGCCCCTGTTCCACCACCACCGCAGGCCGATAATATTGGTCGGTCAGCCGGCCGGCCACCAGCCCCACAATACCGGAGCGAAAATCCGAGCTGGCAGTGATAAGAATGGAGGGGGGAGTATCGAGAGAGCCGATCTGCTGTTCGGCCAATAGCTGTGCGTCCACGGTCAATTGCTGCCGCTCCCGATTCAGCGCCTCCAATTGGGTGGCCAGATCGTAGGCCCGGCTGTACTCATCGCTGCGTAGCAATTCGTAGGCAAGCTGGGCATTGGAAAGCCGCCCCGCGGCATTGATGCGGGGGGCCAGCCGGAAGCTGACCGACGTGCTGTCCACCCCAGCCGGCTGCATCCCGGCCACCTCCATCAGGGCAAAGAGGCCCACCCGCTGCCCCTGGGCCAGTTGGGCCAATCCCCGGCGCACCAGTGAGCGGTTCTCGCCCACCAGGGGCATCATATCCGCAATGGTTCCCAGGGCCACCAAATCCAGCAGTTCAGTCTCATATTCGGTTGCCTGTCCTGGGGAGAGCGCAGCGCCGGGCCGCTGGGAGACAGCCCGCAGCACGGCCTGGGCCAGCCGGTAGGCCACGCCAACCCCGGCCAGGCTCTCAAAGGCTGATGTATCGTCACGTCGCCGGGGATTGATCACCGCATAGGCAGGCGGCAATTCGGCCCCCACGGAATGGTGATCCGTCACGATCACATCCAACCCCAACTCTTTGGCCACAGCTACTTCTTCCAGGCTGCGAATGCCACAGTCAACGGTTATCAGCAGCCCAGCCTGCCGGCTTAACCGTTCCAGCGCCTCCACATTCAGCCCGTAGCCTTCATCCACCCGGTCGGGGATATAGCCACCCACCTCTGCGCCTGCCCGCTGCAGGGCAGAGACAAGCAGGGCCGTGGCTGTCACCCCGTCCGCATCGAAATCGCCGTAAACGCAGATGGCTTCACCCGCCTCAATCGCGCGCAAAATCCGTTGTGCCGCCCGGTTCATATCCTTCAGGCGAAAAGGGTTTTCCTGCACAGCGTCCGCGCCATCCAGAAAGCTGGCGATCTGCTCTGCCTGACGAATACCCCGGTTGTAAAGAATCTGTAGAAGGATCGGATGTTCTGGGCTGTTGTCTATAAAATCGGCTGGCGCGGCCGGATAGCGTTCCCAGCGTTTGGATGGTTCGAGCAAAAGGGTCTCCTGTCGCAGGTCAATGTGTTTTCCAGACTGCATTATAGACGAGCTAACGAAACCAGCGCAATATCTCCCTTGCATCTCGCTATCTCTGCCTTCTGTCATCACTTCATTGCCTTGATTCTTCGTTGTGCGGTAACTGCTCAGGCATCCTCTGCTGATTAACCACGGAACACACGGAACACACGGAACACACTGAAAGAAGCGGAGAACTTCCGTGTATTCTGTGTATTCAGTGGTTATTTCTGTCGTTGGCCGAGTAGTTACGTTGTGCGCTACAATGTGTCCCACTACCAAAGGGCTACCCATTGCACCTTACATTGTGGGATTCGCCACATCCTTCCATTTCTAACAGGAGCATTTCCCCCATGAAAATCAGATCCATCGAACCCCTCGTCCTGCAGGTGACCCGGCGGGGGGATTGGCTGCACGTCCTCGTGCATACAGACGCGGGCATTACCGGCATCGGCGAGGCCAGCCACAGCGGCAACGACGCGCTCTGCGTGGCCGCGCTGGGCGTCTTTGCCCAGCGGCTGGTGGGCAAGAATCCGTTGGAAATCGCTGCCATCCGCCAGAGCCTGCGCCAGAAGGACGGGGGGCGGGTCTGGAATACGGCGCTGAGCGGGCTGGAGCAGGCCCTGTGGGACATCCTCGGCCAGCAGTTGGGCGTGCCCGTGCATACCCTTTTCGGCGGTGCGGTGCGGGATCGGCTGCGCCTCTACGCCAACATCAACCGCCACGTCAACCAGCGCACGCCCGATGGCTTTGCCAAAGCCGCGGCCCAGGCCGCGGACGAGGGCTTCACCGCCATTAAATTGGCCCCCTTTGACGAAATGCGCCATCCCTATCGCCGCGCTACCGGTCCCCAGGCCGACTGGCAAGCGGGTGTGGCTCGCGTGCGGGCCGTGCGCAAGGCCATCGGCGACGGGGTGGAACTGGCCGTGGACTGTCACAGCCGGATGGAGGCATCGGTTGCCAAAATTGTGGCCCAGGAATTGGCCGACTGCAATCTTTTCTGGTACGAGGAGCCGGTCTCCCAGGACCAGCCGGAGGCTCTGGCTGCCATCACCGCCTCCGTGCCGATGCCCACGGCTTCGGCGGAGAGCGTTTTTGGCATCGAGGGCTTCCGCCCCTTCCTGGCCCAGCGCGCTGTGGATGTGATTATGCCGGATGTGAAGCATTGCGGCGGTATTCTGGAACTGAGCGAAATCGCGGCCGCGGCCCGGATGTACCAGGTGCAGGTCGCCCCCCACAACCCGGCAGGGCCGCTCTCCACCGCGGCCACGGCGCAGGTGGCGTCTACCTGGCCCAACTTTTACATTCTGGAATATGCCTGGGGGGAGGTGGAGTGGCGGGCGGATCTGCTGCAACCCGCGGAGAAGATCGAGGACGGCTATCTGCTGCTATCGCAAGAGCCGGGGCTGGGACACCGACTGAATCCAGCGCTGGTAGAGAAATACCGGCGGGGCAGTGCCAGCGCGGCCGATTCGTCGAAGGTGGTGGTGGCGGGGTAGGGGACTTTGGCGAATCGAGTTGTAACTGTTCAGCTATCCCAGCCTACCCCTCCCCATTCCAGGGAGGGAAGTGGAGCGACTCCTCCCCCGCGGCAGGGGAGGTTGGGAGGGGGTGAGCAGTTACATCAGCGCTCACTGGATTGATTTCTCTCTCCCCCACACCAACTCACAACCATCCCTGCCACCACCTTCACCGCGTCCACCACTTCCTCCACCCCCACCGACTCGTTGGCCGTGTGGGCCAGGCGCACGTCGCCGGGGCCGTAGAGGACGCCGGGCATCTGGGCGTGGACGACAAAGAGACGCAAATCAGCGCCGTAGGGGACGCCTTCGATGGCCGGCCGGCTGCCGTGGACGTTGCGATGGGCCGCGGCCAGGGCTGTCACCAGCGGGTGGTCAATGGGCGTGGCGCAGGATTCGAACTGCCCCTCGAACCATTCCAGCCGGGGTGGATGTGTGGCCAGCCAGACATCAGCCGCGGCTGCCTGCGCGATTGTCGCGGCCAGCAGCGCCCGCACCTGGGCTGGACTCTCGCCGGGGAAGACACCGCAGCGCCCTTCCACAACGAGCGATTCGGGTACAGTCGAATGCCACTCGCCTGCCCGCACTGTGCCAATGCTGATGGGCGCAATGTTGGCCGGGTTGGGGTAGATGGCATTCGTGTAGTCGTGATGGCGGCGGTGGTCCAGCGCTTCGATGGCCTGGAAAAGGGGCAGGAATTTGGCGACGGCGCTGACCCCTTCGCTCTTCATCGCGCCGTGGGCAGCCCGGCCCTGCACCGTCAGGCGAAAGGTCAGCGCGCCGGCCTGTACAGGACAGATGGCGCCGTTTGTCGGTTCCAGCACCACCACCCCATCGGCGCGGATGCCGTGGACAATCGTCGTCAGCGCGCCCACCCCGCCCGATTCTTCGCCGATGACGCTGGCGAGGAGCAGGTCGTGGGCGGGCTGATAGCCCAGCCGGTGCAGCGCTTCGATGGCGAAGATGCCCGCTGTCACCCCGGCCTTCATATCGCAGGCACCCCGGCCATAGAGCCGTCCCTCCCGCACAGCACCGCTCCACGGGTCGCCGCTCCACAGGGCCGGGTCGCCAGGGGAGACTACATCCACATGGCCGTTGAGCAGGAGGGAGCCGCGGCCGTCCCCCCCTTTCCCCGGCCAACGCGCCACCACATTGACCCGGCTATCGGGCGAAAAACCGTCGTCGTCAAAGGCCGGGTGATCCGCCAGTTCGTCAAAGCGGGTGGTCAGCGTCTTCACTTCCAGCCCCAGGGCTTGCAAGTGGGCGGCGATCTTTGCCTGCACCGGCCCTTCCCGGTTGGGCAGGCTGGGGACCCGCACCAATTCCTGCAAAAATGCCACCAGCGCCGGGCGCAGAGCGTCTACGGCGCGGGAGATGGATTCGGGGGAAGGGGAAGGAGAAGGGGTCATTGGCCGCCAATTGAGGGTTGGAAACGTGAAACGTGAAAACGTCGGATACTCTCACGTTTCACGTTTCGTTGGGAAAGCCGGATTCAGTTCCACAATCCGCATTCCCTATTCCGCCTTATTTCGTCGGGTCTGCGGTCAGGTCTTCGCCAAACCATTCGTTCGAGAAGCCGGCGAGGGTGCCGTCGGCGTGCATAGCCGCGATGATTTCGCCCACTTTGGCGACGAGGCTGGCCGGGTCTTTTTCGCTGGCCCGGTCAAAGGCCACGCCCAGATTCTCGGAGAAGACGGGGCTGCCCACCCGGTGGATGGCGACGCCCTCGCGGATGGCGGCTTCCACGACGGTATTGCTGGTCAGGAAAGCCGCGAATTCTGTGCGGCCGGCCTGAATCTGCTGGGCGCACTCGTTGTCCGTTTGCAGGGGGATAATTGTCACGTCGCTGGGCGGGTCGGCGTAGAAGCTGGCCGCGGGCAGGCCCAGGGATTCCAGATCGCCGCCCAGCCAGGTTTCATAGGTGGTGGAGACGCCCACGCAAATGGCTTTGCCGTTCAGATCGGCCAGTGTTTCGATGCCGGAGCCGTCGGCAGCCGCGACCTGGGCCGGGGTGTAGTAGTAGGCCGGCTCGGCAAAGACGAGGACTTCCTGGCGGGCGGTGGTGACGGTCATGGAGCCGACGCTCATATCCCACTGGCCGCCCCAGTTGCCCGCGGTGAGGAGATCCCAGTCCGGGGTGACGAACTCGATTTCCACGCCCAGCCGCTTGGCGATCTCTTTGGCCACGTCAATATCGAAGCCGATGAATTCGCCGCTGGAATTGAGGAAGGATTGGGGTTCGTAGTTGGCGTCGGTGGAGACGCGGATGACGCCGTTTTTTGTGATTTCGGCCAGCAGATCATCCGCCGCCGCTGGAGCAGCGCTCTCGCCGCCGGAAGTAGATTGGGGTGGCGCAGGGGCCACACAAGCGCTGAGGAGCAGTGCAAACAAGAGGAAGATCGGGTAGAAACGTTTCATCGAAAGCTCTCCTGAAAGTGGAAAAGTATGAGAGAGGAAACTGCTTTGTAAGATACTCCACACCGGTCAGATGTGCAAATTGGTGGACGGGCTTATGTTTCTCCGTTCCATTCGATGTCCAGGGTGGAGGCTTCGAGCGGTGTAATCCCGTTCCGCCAGGCCCGGGCGACAAAGCGGAGAAGGCTGCTCCACTGCGCGACGGCAGGCCGGGCATCCTCCCGCTGAACAATCACATCCCGGCCCGTGCGAAAGGCCGTCCACCATTCGTCCAGCGCCCGTTTTTTCAACGCAGCCGGCAGGCCATAGAGCAACATCGCCGCTCCCAACATCGGGGCAGGTTGGGCAGCCGGAAAGAGACAGTCCAGCCTCTCATCAAAAAAGGCGTCGGGGAAGCGGGGAGCAGCAGTCAGCAGATGAATGCCACTGGTGGCCCGGGGGTTGCACTCGATGGCCCACAGTTTTTCGCTCGCCCCCTCGCTCTGGGACAGACTTTCGATAAAATCGAAGGCGATCTGCCCTGTGAAGTCAAACGCCTCCACAATGCGCCGAACCCAGGCTAGGCTGGCTGGATGCTCGATGTGCTGGAAATGGATGGTGGCCCCCTGCCCCGCGGTGAAAAGGGAGCGATAGGCCGTGTGCGCCGTCAGCCGCCCGGCGTGGGCGATACTGTAGGTACAGATCGGCTGCCCGGCCAGATATTTTTGGGCCACCCAGGGCGAAGCCGGGTTGACGTTCAGGCTGGCGAAGGGGATGGAGGGCGGGGGCAAAATCAGCGTGCGGCTGGCAAAACGGGAGTAGACGGGCTTCAGCACCAGCCTCGGCCAGCGGGCAAAGGCTGCGCACAGATCGGCTTCCGACTCTATCCGCAGCGTCTCCGGCACAGGCAATCCCATCGCCTGCGCGGTCTGGATGAAGCGCCATTTGTCGTGCAGCAGTCTCAGCCGTTCAATGGGCTCCACGAAAACCGTACACAGCCCAGCCAGCTTTTCCCGGCCCATCGCCACGTAAAAGATTTCCTCGCAGGTGGGAACGAGCAGGTCGATGCGTTGCTGGCGGATGACATCGGCCAGGGATTCCACAAAGGCGACGGGCTGCTGGCGGGGAGGCGGAACGATAAAACTGGCGTATGTAGCGTTGGAGGCCGCGGTCAGGCTGCCGGGCAGACTCTCGGCCAGGAAGACCCGATGTCCGTTCCTGTGGAAGCTGCGCGCCAGATCGAGGGTGGCGGGGGCGCGTCCGCCGGTCAGCAGGATATTTGCCATTGAAGTAGCTTCGTAGCCCTCCGGTGCGACGCACTCGCCACACCAAAATTTGCAGACAAAACTCTTTTGGCGAGTGCGTCGCACCGCATCTAATAGGTCAACACCAGACCGCCCATCGACAGCCCGGCCCCGGTCCCCACCAGCAGCACTTTGTCCCCCCGGCAGATGCGTCCATCCGCCACGCCTTCGTAAAGAGTGGCAGGGACAGAGGCGGCTATACAATTCCCCAGCCAGTCCAGCGTGCGCAGAACTTTGGCGTCGGGCCAGCCAAAGCGCCCCAGCATCCGCAACCCGACTTTGCTGGCCTGGTGGGGCACCACCGCGTCGATATTCACCAGCCCGGTGGAGAGGCCGGGGTATAATTCCTCCAGAAAGCCGTCTACGTAGGTGCGCACCAGCCGCAACACCGCGGGGCCGTCCATATGAAAGTAATTGTCTTCTGCACTGGTAATCGGCAGGCTGGGATGACGACGGGTCCCCCCACCGCGCACGGCGGTGTGATCCGCACCCTTTCCATAAGTACGGAAAAGCGCGTGATGCAGCGCAGACGCTTCGCCCACGCCAGCCCGTGTGATCACCGCGGCCGCGGCCCCGTCGCCGAGCAGTGTGGCGGATTCCGGTTCAGCCGGGTTGAGACCGACCGATGAAATCTCCGAACTGACGACAAGAATGTGGCGGTAGCGGCCCGCGGCGAGAAAGCTGGCGCAGAGGTCCAGGGCTGCCAGAAAGCTCAGGCAGGTGGCGTGGACGCTCATACACGGGATACCCGAATCCCCCACGCCCAATGCGCGCTGGATCAGCGCGCCGGTGTCGGGGATGGCCTGCTCCGCGCTCCCGGAAGCGTTCAAAATCAGGTCGATGTCGCTGATTTGCATATTGGCGGCGGCCAGCGCTTCGGTCGCTGCCGCCGCACCCATACTGGAATTGGTCTCCGTTGTGGCCCTGCGCCGCTCGCGCACGCCGTTGTGATGCTCCACCCAGCCGG
Organism: Caldilineaceae bacterium; assembly: GCA_023384455.1. GTDB lineage: Bacteria > Chloroflexota > Anaerolineae > Caldilineales > Caldilineaceae > JACQGT01. Next base: position 14,097 of record JAHDWH010000174.1, read on the forward strand.
GACGCAAGCCGTAGAGCGTCTCCAACTCAGGGTTTTCGATTATGCGTACCGGTAGGTAGCGGCCCATACCGGCAATTTTAAGGGGGATATTCAGTTGCATAGCAACTCCTGAGATGCGGATAGCCGTCGTAGGTCGGACTGTTAGTCCGACTGGTCTGCCCTGAAAAATAGAACACAAAAGTGGGTGAGAAGCTGAAAAAAGGCAAAACAAAAGAAAAGGCTCGAAAAACGAGTCGGCAAGGTCAAACGAATATGGGAAATGAGCCTCAAAGGAGAGACTAGTGCATCGTCCATCCTTGATTTTCGGGTTATCCCTCGTCAGGTAACCCGTATTTTTAGCACAGATGACGCACTAGGCGGTGACGGGGGTCAAGACCACATCATAACCGAGGGAACGTAAAGTCTT
>JAHDWH010000175.1 GCA_023384455.1 Caldilineaceae bacterium
GTGTCCGGCCCGTCGCCACCCCGCACAGTGCCCCCATCCAACAGAAGTTCCGGGCTGGCGATGAGGGTGACGTCCCCTCCTTCGCCCCCCGGCCCTGTGCCGTTGCCGCCACGGATAGTCCCCGAATTATCCAGCGTTCCTGGCCCGCTCTGGCTGCCGATGACGGCCACATCGCCCCCATTGCCACCATTGCCGCCGTTGCCCCCCGGTCCGCCCGCGCCGTTGCTGCCGGCATCCCCTCCGCCGATCTCGCCAAACCCGTCAATGTCCCCATTGAACAGATCGTCTATCACCGCCACCACTGGACCGCCATCGCCCGCATCGCCCCCCGCGCCGCCTGCTCCCCCTGGCCCGCCAGCTCCCGCATCCCCGCCGTTGCCCCCGTCGCCACCGCTCACATCGCCCAAATTTGCCACCGTCGTCAGGGCTGGCCCGTCGCCGTCACCGGTCAGATTCACCCCACCCCCGCCGCCGGCGTCGCCGCCATCGCCGCCGGGGTTGGGCTGGGTCAGAGGACCGCCCGGCCCGCCCAGCCCGCCATCGCCCCCAGCGCCGCCGCTGATGACGTCTGTATTGATAATGGCTACCTCGTCCCCCGGCCCGCCTTCGGGTGATTGGATTTCGATTTCGCCGCCCGTGCCACCGCCGCCGCCTTCGCCCCCTGGGCCGCCTGTGGCGCAGCTTTGGGCCCCGTCCGCGCCGTTGCCCCCGTTGCCTGCCAGCAGAGGGCCTGCGTTATAGACGCTGCCGTTGGGCGAAGTCAGATCGACGACAACCTGCCCCCCATCGCCCCCGGACCCGCCCTCCCCACATTCGAGCGCGCCAGCCCCGCCATTGCCCCCGTCGCCCCCCTGCAACGGCCCCACATTGCTCAACAGAGCCACGCGAAAGGTCAGCCCGCCGCCTGGCCCGCCCAAGCCGCCATTCTTCACCGACGCCTGGCCGGGGCTGGCATTGCCCCCTTTGCCCCCCTGCACACTGCCCTCGTTGTGAAAAGTCGGGGTCATCAGTTCCACACTGCCCCCCGCTTCGCCGTTGGCACCCGGCCCGCTGCCATCCGCGCCGGGCGCGCAGCGCACTGCGCCGTAGTTCTGAATCTCGCTGGCGGCTGCCATCACCAGCCCACTCCCCGGCGCGCAGACAAGCGTGCCCCGGTTGGCCAGGCTGTCGATAGCGATGGGCGTCTGGGTGGTGATGGTAGCCGTGTCGATGAGCACCACATCCCCGGCTTCGGGCACCCGGCCCGGATTCCACGTATTCGGGTCGTTCCAGAAACCGTCCTGCCGGGCGACGATTGTCTCGGCCAGGGGGCGCACCACTGCCTCTGTGCCCAACACATCCTGCGCGCCCACACCCACAGGTGTCGTCAGAATCGCGGTGATGCTGATGGGTCCCAGATAGCTGGTGGCTGGGTAGGGGATGACAAAAGTCACCTGACCGCCGCTGGCAAGGGTAGGCTGCTGCACCACCGGATCGCCGTAGACCGGCGGGTCGATGGTGATGGTAATCAGGGAAGACAGGGGGATATTGCCGTTGTTGGCCGCTACAACCGTCAGGCTGAAGGGCGCACCCATATAGACCTGGGCCGGGCTGATACTCTGGGAGAGGCTGACCGCAGGTTCGCCGATGAGGGCGCTGTCCTCGTGGCTGGCCCGAAAGCCATCTGGCCCTGTGATGTCGAGCCGGTTGAGCAGATTGGGGATGTTGGCCCGCACCGGGCGCAGAATTACATTTTGGGTCCATGTGCCCCCTTGAGGAATTTCCACATTCTGCCAGACGATCTCCCCGGTGGGTTCGGTCTGCAAGGGCAACGTATCGGTGACGGTCAGGGTCAGGGCGCGGTTGCCCACATTGCGCACGCTGATATTGTAGGCGTAGGGCTGGAAGAGAATCACCTGTTCCGGCTGTCGCTGCTGGCTGATCTCCAGCCCGGCCTCGGGCAGCACCGCCTGCACCGTGCGGGTGAGCGCGGCGCTGATGCCCTCGGCTGTGCCCACGTGAAAGGCATATTCCAGGGGGCCAGCATAGCCTGTGGGCACGGTCGCCGTCATCACATCCACCCACGTATCCCCCACCGGGATGGCGACACCCGCCCAGTGGCGGGTCAGCGCGCCCTGCAACACGCCGGGCAGGGTGCCGGTGATGGCCCCGTTCAGGGGGATATTGCCCAGATTGACCACCTGAAAGGTGAAGCTGGCCTCGCTGCCAGCCAGGGCTGGGTCTGGCGTCATCGTACTGGCAAGACTCATATCCGGCGCGTAATACTCATCCGCGCCCACATCCGGGCCGCTGTCCGTGGGACGGGGCTGCTTTTCAAAGTCGGCGGTCACATCGGTTGCCAGGGCCACATTAATTGCCGGACTCTGACTGGTCAGGTGAAAATCCAGCTTCTCTGGGCTGACAAAGCGGGGGTCCTCTGTAAAGCGGGTCGAGCCTTCCGTAAAGCTGTCCAGCGCAGAGACATCCGTCTGGTTGGTGAACCAGAAATTGCCATCGGCGGTCGCACGATTGCCGGGGCGGATGAGGATGCCCGTCTGCTGGTGGGCGACGATATTATTTTTGAAGTCGATGGCGCTGCTGTCCGGGCCGATGTTGCCCACGTAGAAGGCGCTGCCGTCGCCGCCGCTGTTGTAGACGAGGGTGTTGTGGTAAAACTTGAGGTCCGACGCCTGGACAAAAATCCCGCTGCCCGAACTGGTGGCGGTGTTGCTGATGAGCAGGTTGTTGGTGACCCGGGCGTCGCTGAACTCCACATAGACGCCACCCCCGTTCAGCCCTTCGTTGAGCAAGAAGCGGTTGCCGTTGATAGTGGCCGGGCTGCGCGAGGCCATCAGCCCCCCTGCGTTCTGGGCTTTGTTGGCCTGGAAAAGGTTGAGCTCCACTGTGGCCGGGCTGACATCCAGATAGACCCCACCCGCGGACTCGGCTTTGTTGTCGGTAAAGCGGTTGCCCACAATCGTCGCGCCGCTGCTGTCCAGAAAGATCGCGCCGCCCGCGGTCTGGGCCTCGTTCTTCTTAAAAGTGCTGGCCTCGATGCGGGCCGGGCTGTGGCTGAGAAAGATACCGCCGCCGTCGCCCGTGGCCCCGTTGCCGTCGAAGATGCTGTCGCTGATGATGGCCCCACTGCGCAGGGCGAAGATGCCGCCGCCGGTGGTGGCTTTGTTGGCGCGCAGGGTGCTGGTGACGATCTGGGCTGTGCTCTCCAGCAAAAAGATGGCGCCGCCATAATAGCCGCCGCCGGCCACAATCTCTGTGTTGCTAAAGACGGCGCTGGCGCGGGCGATATAAATGTTGCCCCCCCCGTCCTGACCGTCTGGCCCGCCGCCCAGGGCTGCCGCGTTGCCATCCTGAATCACCACACTCTCCACTGTCGGCTGGCCGCCGCCCTTCGACAAGCTCAGGACACCGCCGGTGATGTAAAAGACCCGCCCCTGGCCTTTGGAGGTAATCGTCGTCGGCTGGGTAATGGGATAGGAGACCGTCCAGTTGGCCGGATCGTAGCCCCCGCGCAGATGGACGACTTTGTCCAGATAGACGGTCTGAATCTGGCCGTTGCGGTTGAAGACCCCTTTGCACGTCCCGGCCAGGCGGATCAGCTCGCCCTCGCTGGCTGCGTCCACCGCGGATTGAATGTCGGCGTAGATAATGCCGGGGTTGCTCTCCAGCCGGGCCGAACATTCCACGGGGAACTCGTCGGCGCCGATATCGGGGACGCCATTCTGGGGCACCACATCCCCGTCGATGTCGGCCTCGGCCCGGCTCTCCACCCCCCGGTTGACCGCAGGCGAGAATTTGGAGATGTGATAGCCGTCGGCCTCGAAGCGGGGGTCGTCGAAGAGATTGACTGTGCCTGTGACAAGCTCCACCGGGCCGACCGTAAGCGTGTTGACAGCGTGCCAGAGGGTGCCGCTCAGAATGCCCGAATTCTGTGGGGTGATCTGAATGGCGATAGGCTGGGCGGCGAAGATAGTATTGAAAAATTTGGGCGCGCTGGTGCGCTGGCCCAGCTTTTCGATAAAGAGGCCCTCTGCACCCGTATTGCGGGCAATCGTCGTCTGGTAGAAAGTGGGCGACGAGCCTTCAATCACCAGCCCGCCCCCAGCCCCCGCCGCGATGTTGTCGATGAGCGCGCTGGCGAAGAATTCGCCGTCCGTACCGTTGGTCAGATACATACCGCCCCCGCTGTCGGCCCGATTGCCCGCCACCAGGGAGACCTTCTGCCCCACCACACTCTTGTCCAAATAGAGGCCGCCCCCGTGGAGTGCCGCGGAGTTGGAGATCACCCGGTTGCCATCGAGCACCAGATTGCTGTCGTAGATGGCGATACCGCCGCCGCTGCTCAGGGCCACATTGTGGCGAATGTCCAGATTTTCCAGTTTGGCCTCGCTGGAGCGCAGAACAAAAATACCGCCCCCGTCCCCGCCCGCCGCGTTGGAATAGACCGTCGATTCCTGCACAGTGGCCGCGGTCTCGTCCAGATAGAGGCCGCCCCCCCGGAAACTGGCCGTGTTGGAGACGACTGTGCTGCGTTTGAAGGTGGCCGACCCCAGCTTGGCGTAGAAGCCGCCCCCCAGCCGGGCGGTGTTGGAGAGGATTGTAAGCTGGTCCAGCAGGGCGTCGCTCTGTTTCAGATAGATGCCGCCGCCGGAATCTGTAGCTGTGTTGGAGATGATGCGGTTGCCCGTCAGGCTGGCCCCGCTGAAGTTGACCAGATAGACGCCGCCACCGGTGATGGCCGTGTTGGCGGTGATGAAGTTGCGCTCGATGACCGGGGAGGAGGCGTCCAGAGAGAAGCCGCCGCCGCCCAGGGTGGCTGTGTTGGAGTAGAGGTGGTTGTCCTGCACGACAATTTTGCTGGCGATGAAGAGATGGAAGCCGCCGCCGTAGGGCGCGGTGTTGCTGAAAATCGTATTGCGCCCGACGGTGGTTTTGGTGTCGTTGGCGTAGAAAGCCCCGCCTGTGGCGCTGGCCGTGTTGGCGCTGATCACATTCGTCGCCACCAGCCCCTCCGAGCCTTTCAGATAGAATGCGCCGCCGTCCGTGGCGCTGTTGAAGTGGATGGTGTTGCTCACCACATTCGGTTTGCCCGCCGCCAGATAGAAGCCCCCACCGCTGGCCGCGCTGTTGCTGATGACCAGATTCTCCTCCACTTTCAATCCGCTGGCGGCCAGATAGAAGCCGCCGCCGCCGGTGCTGGCGATGTTCGCTGCGACGGTATTGCTCATCACCTTTGCGTCGCTGGCGAAGACGTAGACGCCCCCGCCATTGGATGCGCTGTTGGCCCGGATTGTATCGCTGAGAATCGTGGCCGCGGCCTTCTGAAAGAGAAAGAGACCGCCCCCGTCCGTGGCTGTGTTGGTCGTCACACTGCTGTCCCAGAGCAGGGCCTCGCTCCCCTGCAAAAAGAGACCGCCGCCAGAGATGGCGTTGTTGGCGTAGATCTGCACCCGGCTGATGATCGCCGTGCTGGTCAGCACAAAAAGCCCGCCGCCCCACCCCGCGCTTTGCCCTGAGCCTGACGAAGGGTCGCCGCCGGTCAGGTGAATCTCAAAAATTTCCGGCGAGACTTTGCCCACAATTGTCATCCCCCGCCCTGCGCCCCCAGGGTTGAGGATGGCCGGGTATTTGTCAGGGAAGGGATGCTCCCAGTCGCAGTCCACAATACCGCTGATGGGCACGCCGCCGGGCACGTCGGTGGAGCAGTAACCGCCCTGAATCGTGACCGTCTTCTCCACATAGGCGACGGTGCTGTGGCCGTTGCGCTCGGTGATGGTGGAGTAGACCCCCGCGTCCAGTTTGATCAGATCGCCTTCGGTGGCCGCGTCTAAGGCGGCCTGGATGGAGCAGGGCTTCTTCCAGTTGATACAATTCTCCTCTGCGCCCCCTGTGGGCGAGGCGTAGCGGGTCTCCCGGAAGGTGTACTCGTCCGCGCCGATGTCGGCGAATTTGCCCTGGTTGCGGGCCTCCGCGTCCATATCCGTGGCCGTGTCCGTATTCTTGCCCAACTGAAAGGCCATGGAAATCCGTTTGATGTGATACTCGCCCGCGTCCGGGTCCACAAAGGCCGGGTTCTCCCCGGAGAAGTCGTTGCCCTGATCGATTGTCGTGGAGATATTGCCCGACTCCACCACATCCGGGCCGCTCTCGCCCCAGAAGGTGTAGGAGATAGTCACCGTCTGGGAGACCATCTCGCCGTTGAATTTGACACCGCCGTCGGTGTTCTCCCAGATGATATTGTTGAGCAGGTCGGCGTTGGTCTGGCCGTCGATGAGAAAGCCGGCCCCTTCGTTGCGCGAGACCGTATTGTGGCGCATACGCACCGCGGCCGGGTCCGCGGTCACATCGGCGGTGGCCTGGATGTAAATGCCTGTGCCCAGATTGTCCGCCACCACATTGCCGCTGATCTCCGGCTGGCGGAAATCCCAGAAGTGGACGCCCGCGCCGGTGCCCTCCGGCGCGGAGTTGTATTCGATGACGCTGCCCGAAACCCTGGCATCGCTGCGCTCGGCATAGACGCCGCCGCCCCCCCCCGGCTCCAGGGGCACAGTGCCGCTGAGGACGGGGGTGGTTGTGGCGGTGTTGGAGAGGATGCGGTTGTAGACAATCGCGGCCGGGCTTTCGATGGCGTAGATACCCGCGCCCACCCCCGCGCTGTTGTCGCTGATGCGGGTCAGGCGCACCTGCGCGGCGCTCTCGTCCAGATGCAGCCCGCCGCCGTAGCCGGTGACGGTATGGGTGGTGATTTCGCTGTTGGCAATCTCCGCCGCGCTCTTGAGCAGGAACATCCCGCCGCCGTCAATCGCACCGGTGTTGTTGCGCACAATCACTTCGTCGAATTTGGCCCCGCTCTCCACCAGATAGACGCCGCCGCCAGAGACGCTGGCCGTGTTGTTTTCGATGATTGTCCTGTTAATTTTGGGCGTGCTGAAATAGTCCAAAAACATTCCCGCACCGCTGGCCGCGCTGTTTTCGATGATTTTCACATCGCTGATCACAACGCTGGCCTCATTAATATAGACACCGCCGCCCTTTGTGCCGCTGCCCCCTTTCAGGGTAATGCTCTCCACCACCGGCCCAATGCCCTGGCCGGAGACGCTCAACACAACGCCGGTGCCTGTGGCGTCCAGGGTGGCGGTGTAGAGGGCCGGGTCCCACAATTTCATCGTCGTACTCCAGCCGCCCTGGATTTTTAGCTCCTTGTCCAGAGTGACAGTGCCGCCGCAATAGCCGCTCACCTTCACCACATCCGTAATGCGGTCGCTGGCCTTCACCGCGGCCTGAATGTCCGGGTAGAGTGTACCCCGCAGGTCCACCACACACGCCGCGGTGTAGGTCTCTACGCCGGTGTTGTCCAGGATCAGATCGTAGAGGTATGTCTCGTAGAGGGAGTTGGTGTCGCTGTCGTTGGGGTCGATGGCGTCGAAGGTGACGTTGGCGCTGTTGGTCATCGTCACAATACCGCCGGTCAGGGGTTGGCCCGTCACCTGGGCGTCCAACGCGATAAGCGCCACGTCTCCAATGGCAAAGGGGCCGAGATCGCAGGTCAGGGCGACGGGATCGCAGCTTCCCCGGTCTGTGGTTATGCCCAGGGCTGTCTGCTCCGGCGGCAGGATGTCGCTGAAGCTGACCGACGGCAGGGCCGAGCGGCTGTAGTTGCCGACGGTAATCGCATAGCGCAGGGTCATTGTGGGGGTGAGGATGCGGGGATATGCGCTCTGCTCCAGATTCAGCCCCCGGTTGTAGCGATGCTCGTATGCGCCGGCGTCGGGCACGGCGACGCGGGGTTCCCGGGCAATATCCGTGGAGACGGCGAAGGGCAGGGTCAGCGTCACCGGCACGGCGATCCCCCAGGCCGCGGATTTGCGCTGGATGCTGTAGTCCAGGCTGGCCGGGTTGACAAAGAGGGGGTCGCCGATGACATTGAAAGAATCCACGCCGATAAAATTAGGGTCCCAATTGCGCAGAGTGTTGTTCCACCAGACATTGCCGCCCCCGTCTATCAACACCCGCCGGTCGCCCACCAGCCCCTCCTCGTGGTTGGCGATGATATTGTTGAGCAGGGAAAGCCGGCTGCTGGACTGGGCAATGTAGAGCGCGCTGTTCACCCCCGCGCCGTCCAGCCGCCGGTGTTCGTTGTTGGCAATGGTGTTGTGGGCCATCACCATCCGCCCCCCCCGCATATAGAGCGCGCCCCCTTTGGCCCCGGCATAGCCCACCCGGTTGCGGGCCAGCACATTATTGACCAGATTCCACGTACCGCCGCTGGTAAACAGCCCGCCGCCGTGGTTGAAGGCGTCGTTGGCAAGAATTGTACTGCTGGTGATCAGCCCGGTCACGCTTTGGGCATAGAGACCCGCGCCCCGATCCGCCACATTCTGCTGCACAGTATCCTGGGCAAAGGTGGCCGTGCCCCCCGCGGCGTAGACGCCACCCCCGTTGAAGGTGGCCGTATTACTGAGAAAGCTGCTGCCGGTGATGGCGTTGCGCCCGCCCAGCAGATACAGCCCCGCGCCGTTGGCCGCCCGGTTGCCGTTGAAGACGGTGTTGGTGATGGTCCCGGTGATGCCGGAGAAGAAGAAGCCGCCGCCGTGGCCGAAGTTCGCCAGGTTGTTGGTGACCAGCCCGTTGGTGATGGTGATGAGATCGACGGTGGCGGTCACATAGAGTCCGCCGCCCAGATAGCCGGCCCGGTTGGCGTCAAAGGTCACGCCATCCAGCCGCATGGACGCGCCCCGGGCAAAGATGCCCCCGCCGCTGCTGGTCAGCACATCGGTCTGGGTGAGGGGCGCGGTGATGGCCGGGGCCCGTCCCTGAGCCGTCGGTCGAGCCTGTCGAAACCAGGCGTCCGACCCGGCCAGATTGCCCCGCAGGATCAGTCCATTCGTGGCGGTAAAATACTCGCCGTTCCAGAAGATGCCGCCGCCGCTGCCGATTGTCACCCGGTTGTCGGTCAGGTCGCCGCCGTCGATGACCAGCCCGCTGTGGCTGCCAAAGATAGCGCCGCCGTGCTCCTGGGCGCTGTTTTGGGCCAGACTGCTGCCGGTGGAAGCGACGGTGCCGGTCAAAATATAGAGCGCGCCGCCGCTGATCTGGGCGCTGTTCTGGTTGAGGATGCCACCGGTGGCCGTGATGGTGGTGGTCAGCGCGTAGATGGCCCCGCCGTTGCCCAGGGCGCTGTTGTTGTTCAGGCTGCCCCCGGTGATGACGAGGGTGCTGGTGATGAGGGAGAAGGCCCCGCCGTTGCCCCCGGGCGCGCTGTTGTTCAGCACACTGCTGGTCTCCAGTTCCACCCAGCCACCGTGCGCGGCCAGCGCGCCCCCATCCCCAGCGGTCAGGCTGTTGTTGAGCAGGCTGGAGCCACCGGTGATGCGCAGAAAGCTCGCCTGGGCGTAGAGGGCGTGAGCAGGGCCTGTGTGGTTCTGCACGATTGTCCCGGTCAGAATCCCCCTGGCGTTGGTCAGGTAGAGGGCCTGGCCTTCGCCGCTGACGATTGGGTTGGCGTGGAGAATTGTGCCCGGGGCAAAGTGGAGGTCGCCGCCCGCGGCATAGCCACCGCCGCCGCCGTTGGGCGCACGGTTGGCGGTCACCTCCCCGCCACCCACCACAGCCGTGCCCCCTGCCACAAAGATCGCGCCGCCCCGGTCGCTGGCGATATTCGTGCGCATGGCCGCGCCAGTGAAAGAGAAGAGTCCGCCTTCCGCATAGACGCCCCCGCCCAGCACGGCCTGATTCTCGTCGATGACGCCGCTGCTGATCTGTGTAAAGCCGCCCGCGGCATAGGCCCCGCCCCCATTTTCCGTGGCGCTGTTGCGCTGCAAAACGACGCTGCTGCCGCTCAGGCTGCCGCCCGCCACGTACAGACCGCCGCCCCGGACCGCCTGGGAATCTTCGATGGTGAGATGCTCGACTGTGGCCGCCGGGCTGCCGGTGACCAGCAGACCGCCGCCGTTGCCGTTGAGGTTGGCGGCGTTGCCGTTGCTCACCCGAAAGCCGCGCAGGGTGGCCGCCGCGCTGCCTGCAAAGACGATGCCCCGTCCCCCGTTGCCCGCATCGATGATCGACGGGCTGGCAAAATTGGGCGATCCGAAGAAGCCGCTTGTATAGCCGCCGTCCACAACCACCTGTTTGTCGATGTAGACGATCTGGGAGAGGCCGCCTTTGCTGTTGAGGGTGTTGTAGGTCCCTTGCGCCACTTTGACCGTATCCCCCGCTGATGCGATGTCGATGGCCCGCTGGATGGTGGCGCAGGGTTTGAGGGAGTTAATCACAACCGGCTGGGTGCAGTCGCCGCTGTCGCTGCCCACTGATTTGTCCACATAGCGGGTCACCGCCTCCGTGGCCTGGGGCAGGGTTTCTGGCGGGCTGGCCTGGGCCGGCCGGGTCAGCCCGGTCAACAGCCAGACCAGCACAAAGGCCAGACCAATGGCAGAGGCGACGGGCGCATAACGCCGAAACACAATACGCAATACGCAATACGCAATACGCAAAGAAGACTGGGGCATAGGGGAGACCTCGGCCTGAAACGAAGGGAGCGTCCCGGCAGGGAGACGACCGCCTATCGGTTGGAGTTAGAATTGTGTGGGATGAGTGTACAATATCCGGCGGGGCAATTCAAAGTGGGGTTGTGGGGGGTGGGGTGAGGGGGGAAGGGATTCGCTGTGAAGGGTGTCCGAATGGGCAGGGGAGAAGCGAATCCCCAATGTCGTGTCATCGTTGTTTCGTCTATTCTTCTGTGCTATCATAGCAACAGTCATAGCAGAAAATAAGGAAAGAAGAATATGCAATCGCTAACACTTTCACCCGAACTGACTTCCCTGCTCACTGTGGAAGCCAATCGCACTGGCAAAACACTTTCGACCCTCGCTGAAGATTGGCTACGTCAACAGTATCAAACGTTGCGCCGGGAGCAACTGGCATTCCAGACCAGACGCTTTTGGGAAAACCACCCGGCGCTCTATGCCCGCTATCCAGACCAGTATGTGGCCTTTTACAACGACGACGTATTGGATTCCGACGTCGATATGCGAGCGTTGGCCCTGCGTGTGCGTGCGGCGCATGGCAATTTGCCCGTTGTGATTGCCCAGGTGACTGCCCAGCCGATTGTCGGTTACTCAATGTAAGACCAGCCACTCCTCTGGTTGCCTGAGTTGGAGACAAAATGAGTGCTTTCCAGCGTATCCGCCAACTGGTACTCGACAAGCGCTATTACCTTTCCGCCCACGCTGAGGAAGAAATGTGGGCCGATGGGCTGGAACGCCCGGATATTGAACGCTGAATTTTGCGAGGGCGCATCGAGAAGCGCATGACCGCCGATCTTCGCGGCACGCGCTATCGAATTGAAGGCCCAGCCAGGGATGAGCGTCTGGTTCATGTAATCTGTCGATTTCACGAGGTGGCTGATCTGTTGATTATCACCGTATATGCGGTGGAGGTGAAATGATGAATTGCGAATTTTGTGAGGGGACAACGATTACCAGGAAGGTGCGTAAAGTTCACTGGTTTGCGCATCAACTTACGATTGTGGATGGCGTGGAAGCCGAAGTCTGCCAGGGGTGCGGCGAGCGCTATTACCACGCAACGACCCTCAACGCCATCGACCGGATGTTGCAAACCGGTCGCCAAGTGGTCAAAGAGGAACTTCGGGTGCAGGTGGTGGGGATGCCCGCGTGACAGAAACTGAGGTCAGCAAGATGCAAATCGACTACGATCCCCAGGCTGATGCCGTATATGTCCAGCTTCGCGCAGGTGATGTTGACGATACGCTGACCGTCGGGCAATATATCTTCGTCGATGTGGACAGCGAGGGCGTGCCCCTGGGTTTGGAAATTCTCTTTGCCGGGCGCACTCTGGCGACGGAGGAACTGACCAGTGTCACCGTCAACCTCGCCCGCGCCGCCCAACCGGTTTTGGCCTAATTGGGGGATGAGCGCTGCCCGTCAGCGGGTTGGGTTCTTCTGGCGTAAAACGCAGAGACCTCCTACATTCCTTCCGCCAGAAAAACCCAACATCCGATAGAGCATTGCAGCCAGCAGGTCGATTTTGTTATTCCTGTCGGCTGGTGCTATTGTACTACCAGTAAGGCTGTTCCGAAGAAATAAGTATCCACGTTTTCACTTGGCACTCGACTGGAACCTTCCTGTTACAGCCCAGAACGAGGTCATTAATTTTTCGGAACAGCCTAAGTAAACCTCACAGGTCCAAACACCGCACCCCTCCATCACTCCACCGGGCCTGTCGGCTTCGCACGCATCATCGCCTGGCACGACTGTTTTCGTGCTTTGTCCAACTACAATCTCATCTGATCTCTCTGCGGAGGTTGCCATGCGCGTCCGTCTCTTCGCTTACCGAATTTTCTCTCTGCTAATTGCTGCGAGTCTGGTACTCTCTCCCGTCGCGCCGACGGCCCAGGCCACCGTACCGCAAGCTGTTAGCTTGCGCCGTGTAACGCAAGCTAACAGCTTGCGGTACGGACAGGAGACCGGCCCGGCCACACCGACCGCGCCCGACCCCTCCTCCCCGCCCCCAGCCGCGCCGACCACCAGCCGCCTGCAACAGGCTTTGCGCGAGGGCAAATGGCCCGCGCAGATCGCTTCCGGCGCGGGGAACGCCCAGCCCAGCCAGCACGGCCCCCAGCGCAACGATCCCGCCGAGGGCATTCCTGTCCACGCCTATTCCCCCTTTGACGAGCGGGCCAACCGGGAACACCCCTGCCCGCCCAATGGCTGCAATTACGAGCCGGGCGAAGTGCTGGTAAAGCTGGCCCCGGCCATCCAGCCCCGCAGCGGACAGGAGACCGGCGCGTGGACCTCCGACGCGCCGTTGAACCGCGCCCTGGCCGAGCAGGAGATTGTCCAGTTGATCCCCCTCTTTCCCACGGCCAAAGCGCCCCGGGCCGGGGAAGTGGTGGTCACCGCCGATGGGGATGTGCTGCCCAAACCCGATCTGACCCGCTGGCACAAAGCTGTGTTGCGCAGCCGCTCCGCCGACATTTTCGCCGCGGTGGAACGGCTGGCCGCCACCCCCGGCGTGGCAGTGGCAGAGCCGAACTACCAGCGCCGTCTGGCCGATGAGGGCAGCGCGACCAGTGCGGGGACCGAGCCGGGCGCGCCGGGACTGGCGACAGCCGAGCAGAACGCCCCCACCAGCGCGACCGCCTTCAGCGATCCCCTCTACAGCCAGCAGTGGCATCTGGCCGCGGCCAACATTCCCGCAGCCTGGGACTACCTGACCAGCCAGGCTCTGCCGCCGGGCGGCAACCGGAACATTGTGGTGGCGGTGATCGACACGGGCGTGGACTACACCCACCCGGACCTGGCCGTTAATCTGTGGACCAACAGCCGGGAGATTGCGGGCAACGGCATCGACGACGACGGCAACGGCTTTGCGGATGACATCCACGGCGTGACTGTCGTGAGCAACCAGCCCAGCGGCGACCCCATGGACGACCACGGCCACGGCACCCACGTGGCCGGCATCATCGCGGCCCAGGCCGGCAACAACCGGGGCGGCGTGGGCGTGGCCTACAACACCCAAATTATGGCCATCAAAGCCGCCCAATATTCGGGCGTGCTCTCCGCCTCGGACATTGCCGAGGCCATCTACTACGCGGTGCAGCAGGGCGCGGATGTGATCAATATGAGCTTTGGCGGCTATGCCCGCTCCCAGTTGGAGGAAGATGCCCTGGCCGTGGCCTTTGGACAGGCTGTGCTGGTAGCCGCGGCGGGCAACGACGGCAAAGTCAACCTGCCCTGTCCGGGTGGCCGGGATTTGTATCCCGCAGCCTACAATTGGGTGTTGGGTGTGATGGCCTCAGCGCCCGGTGGGGGCCGGGCTGGCTTTTCCAACTTCGACTGTACACCCCACGACTCCCACGAATACGAATTGCTGGCCCCCGGCGTGGACGTGTGGAGTGTCCTACCTTTCGAGCAGTATGCGGCCTGGGACGGCACATCGATGGCTGCGCCGGTGGTTTCCGGCATTGCGGCTCTGGCCCGCACAAAGTGGGCGGACAAGAACGTCTATTCCTCCCGCTTTATAATGGGGCAAATCGCGGCCAACGCCGGCCCGGTGGTCAACGCCCTGGCCGCGCTGACCGTCGCCCCGCGCCCCGAGCTTACCTATCTGGAGCATTGGCTCTTTGACACGACGGCCCAGTCTGCGATCAACGACAACGACGGCATTGTGGACGCGGGCGAGACCATCGACCTGGCCGTCGTCATCCGCAACCACTGGGGCAAGGCGGACAATGTATCGGTGAAACTGGAAGCCTGGGCCGACGGCGCGGTGCAGGCCGATCCTTACGTTACGATGATCACCAAGACCGTCTCCTATGGGGCGGTGGGCAGTTTCAACAGCGACGACAACGGGCTGATCTACGACGCCCAGGGCGTGATTACCGGTGTGCGGTCTCCCTTCCGCTTTCGGGTGAACCCTACTACCCCCAATGACCACTTGATTCCCTT
>JAHDWH010000176.1 GCA_023384455.1 Caldilineaceae bacterium
TAGTACACACCGGCGTAAATAGACCAATACCTATGACTGCTCCCGCCGGGTCACGAACCCGGTGCTGCCAAGAGGGGAACTGTCGCTGGTCATGGGCCAGCGGGGAGCAGGAACTATTGGTCTATTTACGCCGGGGTGTACTAGCAGGCTGTCGGAGAGGCGAGAAATAGAACGCGGATGACGCGGAACGGGCTGATTTTCGCAGATAGAATCGAAAAAAATCCGGCTTTTTTGTACCGATCAACGAGATGATAAAACGTAGGTGCGGTTTGTAACTGCACTTCTCCGGGTGAAAGTGCGGTTGCAAACCGCACCTACAGATTCCACGATACTTCTTAATCAGTACAAAAATCCGGCTTTTTCCGTACTTTCCGTTCAATCCGCGTTCTATTCTGCCCTACCCTGAGAAGCTGTTAGAGTCCAATCTCATCCAAGCGAACCGGTCTCTGCTCACGATAGGACTTCCAGCTTGCCATCCCCATCACGACCGGTATCCGTCCGTCGTTGCCGCTGACGGGGATGGGCTGGTCGTACAGAATCGCATCGCAGAAAGCCCCCATCTCGGCCACGTAGGAATCCATATAGCGCTCGAGGAAAAAATAGAGGGGTTTGGCCTGGGTTACACCGTCGCGGGTGCTGGCGGTGACCCGGTGTGGGGTGTTGTTCTGGGCCGCCAGCGCGCCGGCGCTGCC
The DNA here is from genome assembly GCA_023384455.1 of Caldilineaceae bacterium. Taxonomy (GTDB): domain Bacteria; phylum Chloroflexota; class Anaerolineae; order Caldilineales; family Caldilineaceae; genus JACQGT01. The sequence continues at coordinate 693 of JAHDWH010000176.1, forward strand.
AAAGACTTCGACCCGCTGGTCGTAGCCATAGACCGCCTGGCGGCTGTTGTCGATGACCCCAATAGCGCCGCTGCGGAAACGAAGGGTAATGACCGCAGTGTCGATGTCCCCCGCTTCGCCAATAGCCGGGTCCACCATCACCCCGCCCTGGGCGTAGACATCTTCCACTTCGTCGGCCAGGAGGAAGCGGGCCATATCGAAGTCGTGGATGGTCATATCCAGAAAGATGCCGCCGGAGGCTTTGATGTAATCGATGGGCGGCGGCGCGGGGTCCCGGCTGGTGATGCGCAGGATATGGGGCACGCCGATTTCGCCATCTGCAATGCCCTGGCGGATGCGCTGGAAGTTGCTGTCAAAACGGCGGTTGAAGCCGATTTGCAGTTTGACGCCAGACTGTGCGACAGCAGCCAGCGCCTCGTCGATGCGGGCCAGATCGAGCGCAATCGGCTTTTCGCAGAAGATGTGTTTGCCCGCCTGGGCCGCGGCGATCATCAGCGGGGCGTGGGTGGGGGTACTGGAACAGATGGCGATGGCGTCGATGGCCGGGTTTGCCAGAAGTTCGCTAAAGTCATCCGTGGCCTGGGGGATGTGAAAACGCTGGGCTGCGGCGCGGGCGGCATCGCCGAATATGTCGGCGATGGCCAGGACATTGGCCTGGGGCAGCCGGTAGCAGAGGCTTTCGGCGTGGACTTGCCCAATACGACCAGCCCCGATAATGCCGAAGTTGAGTTGACGAGTTTGCACAGTTGATCTCCAGAAGCGGGATTGATGTGTAGTAGAGCATCTCAGCATCTTTTATCGTTTACAACCCAATCGAGCGCAAGTAGGCCCGATTCCGGGCCGCGCTCTCTTTGGGCGCGCCCATTCCTGGCAGTACATCCTGCTCCACAGTAATAAAACCCCTATAGTTGCGCGCCCGCAACCAGGCCAGCACCGCCGGGAAATCCACGCAGCCCTGGCCCAGTTCACAGAAGACCCCCGCGCCCACGGCCTGGAAGTAGTCCATCTCTTGCGCCCGCACCGCTGCCCCGATCCCCGGATGGTAATCTTTGAAATGGATATATTCGATCCGATCCGCCAACCGATCCAGTGCGGGGAGAATGCCCTGGCAGCCCCCCGCGCCAAAGGCGTAGTGGCCTGTGTCAAAGACCAATCCCAGCAGCGCGGGATCGGTCAGGGCCATCAGGTGGTCGATCTCGGCGGGTGTTTCGACGAAGCCGGCGCAGTGAAAGTGAAAGACCGTGCGCAGACCCGCCTGTTCGCGCACCGCCCGGGCGATGTCGTGCGCGCCCTGGGCGAATATCTGCCATTCGTCCTGACGCAGCCCCATTTCTGGCACAATGCGGCCTGCATTGCGGGTGCGCACAGAATCGCTCCCGTTGTCGTCAGCCAGGACGAGGAAGGGGCGCACGTCGCTACCCAGCAGGTCGGCGGTCCGGGCCAGCAGAGTGGCTGTACGTACAGCCGTTTCAATGCCCTGGGCGTGGGCGGATCTGTCACGCAAATTCACCCCCACAAAGGCACCGGTGAGGGTTAGCCCCCGGCTGCGAAAGACCGGGGCCAGGCTGTCCGCTTGGGTGGGCATAAAGCCCCAATCCCCCAGCTCGCTCCCGGTGTAGCCGCTCTCCACCAGTTCGTCGAGCATCGACGCGTAGACCGTACGATCTGCCTGTGTGCTGCCAAATTCGAGAGTCCCCCAGGAACAGGGGGCGTTGCCCACGTGGATGGTCATTGTTCTACTTTCTGCCCTGAAAAGGAGCCTGTATACACGGATAAAACGAAACACGGATAGTTGAAATCTGTGTTTCGTTTTATCCGTGTATACAAAATTTCATTCCCCGTTTCGAACAGGACGCTGTTCGAGAGAGTGGAGTACAGATCGAGTATGGCCCTCTGGAGCGGCTCAGCCGCGGTTTGACGCAATACCCAACTTCATTTATTGTAGCTCTACTTTCAATGGAGTTCAAACTGATGTGGGCAACCAGCAACGGAGCTTTGTCTATGACGGAACGAACCCTACGCAGGGAAGAACGGCGGCGGCAGCGACGGGGCCGGGCCAGCCAGGCTGGTCAAATGCGCCCTTTCGAGAATCGTTTGCCTCCCCTCAATTTGTTGGAGGCGGAAGGTGAACAGAAGATTCACGACGCATCCATGCGCCTCTTGCGGGAGCGGGGCGTGCTGATTGTGGACTATCCCCCCGCGCTGGAAACCTTCCGGGCCAACGGGTCCCGGGTGGAGGGGATTACAGTGTATATAGACGAGGAGACGCTGCTCCACTTTGTGGGGATGGCCCCCTCCACCTTTACCCTCCTGGCGCGCAACCCGGCCAACAATCTGGCTGTGGGCGGCAAACATACAATCTTTGCCCCGGTCTACGGGTCACCCTTTGTCAGCGACCTGGACCGGGGACGCCGCCCAGCCACCCTGGAGGATTTTCAGAATTTTGTGCGTCTCTCGTATATGGCCGAGGAGATTCACCACTCTGGCGGCACAGTTGTAGAGCCTAACGACATTCCCCTGGCCGAACGCCATCTGGATATGCTGATGGCCCACATCACCCTCAGCGACAAAGCCTTTATGGGCAGCGTGACCCATAAAAACAATGCAAAAGATAGTGTCTCTCTATGCGAAATCCTCTTTGGGGCAGACGCCATTCGACAGAACCCGGGGACAGTCGGGCTGATTAACGCCTCCAGCCCCCTTCGCTATGACGACCGGATGTTTGGCGCGCTGGAGGTCTATGCGAAAGCAAACCAGGCGCTGATTATTACCCCTTTTATTATTGCCGGCGCGATGTCGCCCAGCACCCTGGCCGCCACCCTGGCCCAGCAAAACGCCGAAGCGCTCTTTGGCATCTGTTACGCCCAGATGCTCAACCCCGGCACGCCCTGCATTTATGGCTCATTTCTGTCGAATATCGATATGAAGAGCGGTGCGCCCTGCTTTGGCACGCCGGAAGATACCCTGGCTCTCTACGGCGGCGCGCAGATGGCCCGACGCTACCGTCTGCCCTATCGCTCCGGGGGCAACTTCACCGCCTCCACAGTGGCGGATGCCCAGGCGGGCTACGAGTCGGCAGGAACAATGTGGCCGACGATCCACGCGGGGACGAACTTTGTCCTCCACGCCGCGGGCTGGCTGGAGGGCGGGCTGATCGCGGGCTATGAGAAATTTATCCTGGATTTGGAAGTGTGTGGGATGATGCAGCGGATGGCCGGGGGCATTGACCTGGGCGAGGAGCAGTTTGCCTGGGACGCCTACGCCGAAGTGGCACCGGGCAGCCACTTTCTGGGCAGCCAGCACACCCTGCGCCATTACGAGACGGCCTTTTATCAGCACAAAATTTTTACGATGGATAACTATGAAAAGTGGGAGGCCGAGGGCAGCCGGGACAGTCTGGTTCGCGCCAACGCCCGCTGGAAAGAGATGCTGGCAAAGTACGAAGCCCCCGCGCTGGACGATGCCAAACGGGCCGAGTTGGAAAATTTCGTGGCCCGCCGTCGCCGGGAGATTCAGTCGGGGCAAAGCAGATGACGGCGCTTTTCGCTCTCACCGTCCGGGGGCTGGAAGATATCTGTGCCAGGGAGATGGCGCGTTTTGGCCTGATCGTCGGGGAGATAGGCTATCGGCGGGTGCATGCCCAGGCCAGGGGTGATCTGCGCCCGCTGCTGGCCCTTTCCACTGCCGATGATCTCTTTCTGGAAGTCAGCCGCTGGTCGGGCATCAGCCACACCCGGGCGGCGCTCGACACCTTTGCGGCATTGGGCGGGCAGTTGGATCTGTACAGAGCGCTGGCAACCTGCGCCCAACTGCGCCCCATCAACCACCCGCCCGCTTTTTCTGTCACAGCCAACTTTGTGGGGCGGCGCAACTACAGCAGCGACGAGATCAAAACGGCCCTGGCCGGGGGGATTGAGACGGCGACTGGCTGGGTCTACAGTGGGGATGACGGGGAGGCGGATCTGAATGTGCGCCTTTTCATCGAGCACACAGAAGCGCTGGTGGGTGTGCGTCTGGCCGCCACGCCCCTGCATCGACGCAGCTACAAACAGGCCCAGCGTCCCGGCTCGCTCAAGCCGACAGTGGCCGGAGCAATGCTGGAAGTGCTGGCCCTGCGCCCCGGCGAGACAGTCTTGGACCCCTGCTGCGGTGCTGGTACAATTCTGGTGGAGGCGGCGCGACGGGGTGGGTTGGCCCGGGGCGGCGATACCGACGCCGAAGCCGTAGCCGCGGCCCTTGCCAATGGGGAGAACGCGGCGCTCCCCCTTTCCGTGGAGCGCTGGGACGCCCGCTCCCTGCCCCTGGCCGATGGGTCGGTGGAGGCAATCGCCTCCAATCTGCCCTGGGATCGGCAGGTGACGATTGAGGGGGATGAGACGACTTTCTATGCCGCTATCTGCGCGGAGATAGAGCGGGTGCTGGCTGCCAACGGGCGGGCGGTGCTGCTGACCAATCGACCGGAGTTGCTCCATTTCGGGGGATTGGTCTGCCAGGAGCAGATCGAAATCAGCCTTTTTGGGCAAAAACCGACAATTGGGCTGTACGGTGTACGGCCACAGATTGACAATTACTTAAATCCGTGTGAAAATTCTGTGGGAAAATCCACACAAGCAAGCCACTAGGAGATATTTCCATGTCACTCGAAGTTGCCTCTCCTGCACCATCACAGCCCATAAAGAAGAGACGTTGGAACGCAGATAAAATTTCCAGCAATTTATCGTACCTGCTGATGGTTTTGCCGGGCGTGATATGGCTTTTTCTCTTTTCCTATCTGCCCATGCCTGGCATTATTATGGCATTCAAGAATTACAGACTTTCGAGACCCCCGGCGGACTACTTTATTCAGAACAAATTTATCTATAGTCTGATTACAAGTCCCTGGGTGGGATTGGACAATTTTGAATACCTGACCCTCCCCACGAATATCGATAATACACTGATGTACATCCGCAATACGATTCTGTACAATCTGCTCTTTATGGTTGTGGGTTTGGTGCTCTCTGTGGCCCTGGCGGTGATGATTTTTGAGATGACCAATCGACTGCTTGCCAAAGTCTACCACTCGATTTTCTTTCTCCCCTTCTTCATCTCGTGGATTGTGGTTGCTTATGTGGTCTATGCCATGGGCAGTTCCGGGGGGATTATCAATAGCCTCTCTGGTTCTATAGGGTTTGGACCGATAGAGATGTACAAAGAAAAGAGTTATTGGCCTTTCATCTTTCTGTTTGCTAATATATGGAAATATACAGGCAATGGCTCGATCATCTACCTGGCGGTCATTACCGGCATTGGCCGTGATTTGTATGAGGCTGCGGCGGTGGATGGCGCCAGCAAGTGGAAACAGTTCACGAATATCACCTTGCCCCAACTCACCCCAGTCATCGTCCTGCTGCAGATTTTGGCCGTAGGCCGTATTCTGGGTTCGGATTTCGATATGTTCTACACCCTGCCCAACGGTGCCGCGCTGGTCAAGGATGTAACGTATACGCTGGACGTTTTTGTCTATAGTATGTTGCGCAGCGCCGCACCCCTGGGCTATCCTGCGGCAGCTGCATTTCTGCAATCCGTCTTCGGCTTCGTTCTGATTCTGGTCACTAATTTTATTGTGCGCAGAACCAGACCAGAGTTGGCGCTGTTTTGATTAAAAAACGGGACGCTGATGGCGCTGAAAAGATTGATTGACGCTGATAAAAATCTGCGCAGATCAGTTGTTTCTGCGTAAATCTGCGTCCCACTTTTCTTCCCCCGTAGCGCATGGGGGCTGTCCTGAAAAATAGAACACGGATGCACACGGAAAAAACGGATTTGCACGGATTTCATCTGCGATTTCTGCGTGAATCTGCATCCCACTTTTTCTTCCCCCGTAGCGCATGGGGGCTGTCCTGAAAAATAGAACACGGATACACACGGAAAAAACGGGTTTTCACGGATTTCATCTGCGATTTCTGCGTAAATCTGCGTCCCACTTTTCTTCCCCCGTAGCGCATGGGGGCTGTTCAAAGAATTGCCCGGTAAAGGACCTGTGAAAATGGATATAACTGTGAAGACCGAAACGCAGCCAATGGGCAATATTTTCCCGGTGCGCAAGGCGCGCAAAGAGAGGGACGTGCTTGCGATTACGCCCTCCACAAATCTGTTTATGAATCTGTTGTTGGCCTTCTTCTGTCTTCTGACATTGATTCCCCTCTACGTGATTATCATCTCTTCCATCACATCGGAGGCATCCCTGGCGGCCAACGGCTATCGGCTGTGGCCGGAAGTGTTTTCGGGGATGGCCTATCGCTTCCTTTTCAGCCAGGGATCGATTGTGATGGTTGCGTACAAGAATACGATCATTTCCACGGTGGCCGGCACAATCTTGTCCGTAATTATGGTGGGTCTGTATGCCTATCCCCTGTCAAGAATCAATTTCAAGTTTGGGACTTTTTTCACCTTCTTCGCTTTCTTCACAATGCTTTTCAGCGGTGGGCTCGTCTCCTATTATATGGTGACGCGTCAGGTGTTACTTCTGCAAAATACCCTGTGGGCGCTCTTTCTGCCCTCGGTTTTCAGCCCCTTCTGGGTAATTGTCATGCGCACTTTCTATAAAATGAATGTGCCCGATGAGATCATCGAAGCAGCCCGCATCGACGGCGCTGGCGAATGGCGCACATTTCTCCAGATCGTCGTGCCCCTGTCGGTGCCTGGTCTGGCGACAGTGGCTCTGTTCAGCGCTATTGGCATCTGGAATAACTTCTTCAACTGCCTGATTTTGGTGGACAATGCCCAATACTACAGCCTGCAATTCACCATTTACACAACACTGAACAATATCCGCTTTTTACTGGAGAATGCGGACAAGATGCAGGGATTGGTCAATGTATCTGACCTGCCCTCCCAGACTTTCCGTATGGCTATGGCGGTCGTGACCATCGGTCCGATTATCCTGGCCTATCCTTTTTTCCAGCGGTACTTTATCAAAGGTTTGACAATTGGTGCTATCAAGGGGTAGTACACCCTTGTTGCTGTCGGTTGGTGACAAAGCAATACTGCTTATCCCTCAAGAATGTTTCTTTATCGCAACCGCAACTGTGTGTAAACTTATATGGACGGGCCATGTAAGAGACCTATCTTTCCTAGAGGAGTAGAAGATGCAAAGAAAGTTTATTTCGTTGTTCTTGCTTGTGAGTCTGCTGGTGGTGGCCCTGGCTGGCTGCGCACCCGCCGCCGCACCCGCCGCCGCACCCGCCGCAGGCCAGCCGGCTGCCGAACAATCGGCAGGCACCTCGGCCAGCGGCGAAGTTGTCACCCTCGATTACTACTGGATCGGCAATGGCGACACGGATCAGCGGGAGCTGGTGCAGAACGCCATCAATGAGTACATCGAGCCTTTGATTGGGGCTAACGTTGTCTTCCATATCGTTGGCTGGGGCGATTGGGAAACCAAAGCAGTTACCGCCTTGCAGGCTGGTGAGAAGATCGACCTCTTCTTCACCGCTGATTGGCGAAACTATATGCAATTGGCAACCCAGGGTCTGTTCACCCCGCTGAACGATTTCGAAGGCGAAAACGGCAATCTGCTCGAAGAATACGGACAGGACATTCTGAGCGGTTTGAACCCGGCCTTCGTCACCGGAACCCAGATCGACGGTGTCAACTACGCCGTGCCCACCAACAAAGAGCTGACCGTTCCCGAAGGCTTTATCTACAACGTGGCATTGTCAGAAGAAATCGGCTTCACCAGCGAAGAAGCTGCCAATATCAAGAGCCTGCGCGATTTGGAACCCTGGCTGGAAAAAGCCAAAGCAGCCCGCCCGGATGAATTCCCGTACCTCACCGATGGCCGGTTTGCCTTCAACAACTGGGTGCCTGGCTTTGCCAGCGGTGTGGATGCTGCTCTGCTCAGCGCAAAGTTTGCTCCGGACGCCAATGGGGTCTTCGACGAGCGAGTCATCAGCGTTATGGAATCCGATTGGGCCGTTGAGTACCTGGGGATTATGCGCGAATGGTATCTGAAGGAATGGATTCACCCGGATGCAGGTCTGACCACCTTCAACACTGCGGAGATTCGCAACGCAGGCCGCTTCTTCATCGAACCCCAACCCCTGAAGGGCAGCAACATCAAGGCCCAGGAGTTGATCAATGCTTCTGGCAATACAGACCTACGCCTGGGCGAAATCTATGCCCAGCCTAAGGTCAACATCACCACCCACTCCGGCGGTTCTATGTTCGCCATCCCGGCGGTCTCCGATCACCCCGTGGAAGCCATGAAGTACCTGAATCTGATGCACAGCGACACCAAATTGATCAATATGATGCTCTTTGGCGTCGAAGGCACCCACTGGAACTTCGAGTCTGATGGCCGGGTGAACCTGATCAACAGTGCCTGGTATGGCGCGCACGCCGGCGCCTGGACCGTCGGCAATACTCTGCTTCAGGCTGTTTCCAACAAGGAAGACCCCAACAAAAACCGGATGTTGATCGACTATGCCAACGATTCGGTTGATCATCCCTCTTTGGGCTTCCGCTTCCGCACGGACCCGGTGGCTGCCGAGTTGACCGCACTCAATGCCGTCACTGATGGCGTCAGCCGGGCCTTGCTCACCGGTTATGTAGACCCGGCGGTTGAACTGCCCAAGTTCATCGATGCCCTGAAGGCTGCCGGTCTCGACACCGTAAAGGCAGAGATCGAAAAGCAGTACGACGCCTGGAAGGCTTCCAAGGGCCAGTAGTTCCAGCGTGACCATCTGATATACGGTTAAAAACAAAGGGCTGGTTTCTCTGGGGAGCCAGCCCTTTGCGTATGTAGCCAAAGAACCAAACACGCACCCCATCCCGCTATGACCCAAACACCCCTGGGCCTGACCGAACTGACCGCGGTGATTGTCCAGCCCGCGGCCCAGGCGGGTATGAGCGTCGATCCCCTGCTGGTGGAGCGGCTGACCACCGATGCCGCGGATGAAAAGGGCGCACTACCGCTGGTGCAGGAATGTCTGCGTCTGCTCTGGCAGGGGATGGCCCGGCGCTATCTGCCCGTCGCGGCCTACGCGGGGATGGCCGAGGGCGAGTGCAAAGGTCTGCAAATCGCCATCGACCGCCGGGCCAGTATTGCAGACCCTCATCGACCGCCGCCTGCTCACAGCCAGCGGGGGTGAAGGGGAAACAGCCCTGACCGGGGGGCATCGAGGCTGGGACCGGTTGGGTCTACAGCGCAGATGACGGTGTGGCCGAACTAAACGTGCGCCTTTTCATCGAGCACGCAGAAGCGCTGGTGGGTCTGCGTCTGGGCGCCACGCCCCTGCATCGGCGCAGCTACAAACAGGCCCAGCGCCCCGGTTCGCTCAAACCGCCCGTCGCCGCGGCCCTGCTGGAACTGCTCGCTCCGCAACCCGGCGAACGGCTCTTGGACCCCTGCTGCGGTGTTGGTACAATTCTGGTGGAGGCGGCGCGGCGGGGTGGCTTGGCCCGGGGGGGGGCGATAACGACGCCGAAGCCGTAGCCGCGGCCCTGGCCAATGGAGAGAACGCGGCTCTCGCCCTTTCCGTGGAGCGCTGGGACGCCCGCTCCCTGCCCCTGGCCAATGGGTCGGTGGAGTGCATCGCCTGTAATCTGCCCTGGGATCCACAGGTGGCGATTGAGGGAGGCGAGGCGACTTTCTACGCGGCTCTCTGCGCCGAAATGGAGCGGGTGCTGGCTCCCAGCGGGCAGGTGGCGCTGTTGACGAATCGACCAGAACTGCTCCCACTTCGAGGGGCTGGTCTGTCGGGAACAGGTGGAAATCAGTCTCTTTGGACAGAGGCCGGTGATTGGGGGTCTATCACTCGGATGACCTGATACGGGAGGAAATACAATGAGTGTAGCTGCCGTAAAAGTAAGAGTTACCCCGGAAGAGTATCTTGCACTGGAACGCAAGGCAGAGACTCGCAGCGAGTACGTCAACGGCGAAATCTACGCGATGGCTGGCGCGAGCCGGGAACACAATTTGATTGCATTGAATTTAGCCGCAGAGTTGCGTACGCAATTGCGGAGTCGATCCTGCGAAACCTATGTAAGCAATATGCGGGTGCGGGTCAAAGCGACGGGTCTTTATACCTACCCGGATGTGGTTGTGGTCTGCGGTCGAGCGCGCTTTGATGACAAAGAATTAGATACACTTGTCAATCCGACTGTATTAGCCGAGGTTCTCTCTCCATCCACCGAAGCCTACGACCGGGGCGGAAAGTTTGCCCACTATCGCTATTTGGAATCACTGCAAGAGTACGTTCTGATCGCGCAGGATCGGATGCAGGTGGAGCACTTTGCGCGCCGGGGCAGCCAGTGGCTCTTGACCGCCTACAACCGCCCGGACGAAGTGTTAGCGCTTCCTTCGATTGAATGCGCACTGCCGCTGCAAGAAATCTATGCCAGAGTCGAACTCGCCGCCGAGGAAAATCCTGTGCGAGAATAGAGAAAGCAGGTCAATAGTATGAAAGTTACTGATGTAATCTCACAAAACCCTGACGTTATGCACGGAGCAGTCGTTTTCGCTGGAACGCGCGTGCCTGCTGAAAATCTGATCGACCATTTGGAGGCGGGCGAGAGCATCGAAGATTTTCTCGAAGGCTTTCCCGCCGTTCGCCGCGAGCAGGCGGAAGCCTTTTGGGACTTGACTTTCGACTCTGCCATCTGACACCTCTCACGTTTCACATCTTCACGTTTCACGGAGTATTCCATGACCGAACGACGAACCCCCTCTACGACGTCCACGTCCGCGCCGGTGCCCAGATGGTGAAGGGCGGGGGCGACTTCTGGTTTCCCCTCTCTTACGCCGACGCTGCGGAGGAGCACGCCAACACCCGCGAAAATGTGGGGATGCAGGACCTCTCCACAATGGGCGAGGTGGACATCAAAGGGCCGGGCGCGGAGCGGCTGGTCAACCACCTGTGCGTCAACGAAATCCGCGACCTCTTCCCCGGCCAGGTGCGCTACACGACCCTGTGCAACGAGGACGGGGGCATTGTGGACGACGTAACCGTCTACAAATTCGGGTGACCGTCTACAAAATCGGCGAAGAACACTTTATGATCGTCACCTCCAGCGGGCCGCGCAAGACGACTGCGGTCTGGATTGCCGAGCACAGCCGCGGGGCCAGCGCGTATATTAACGACGTGACCGGCTCGATTGCCCTGATTTCCGTGCAGGTACCCCGCAGTCGGGAGCTTCTCAGCAGCGCCATCGAAGGCGTGGACTTCGCCGGGCTGCGCTTCTTCTGATTTCAGCGCGGAATGTAGCCGACATCAAAAATTTCCGGGAGAAGTACTTCACCGGTCCCCGGGCCGGCCAGCAGGAAAATCCCTTCGCCGCAGGTCAGCAGCAGGTGGGGCAGATCACCAGCAGCGCCCAGGGCTACTCCGTGGGCAAAATGCTGGCCCTGGGCTTTGTGGATGTGGCCTACGCCTGGCCGGGGGCAAAGTTAGTGGTCAACAGCGGCGGACGGCCCGTCCTGGCAACGGTTACGCCCGACGGCCACTTTATCATCGACACCCACCCCCAGCACCCGCAGGTCAGCTTTGCGGCGGGTTTCAGCGGCCACGGCTACAAATTCGCCAGCGTCATCGGCGAAATTCTGGGCGATTTGGCGATCTTTGGCCGCACCCGCCACGACATCAGCCTCTTCCGCCACGACCGCTTTCCTTCGACAGACTCAGGACACCGCCGCCACGATGGCAGCGTCCATCCTTATCCCAACGCCCAGAACGAAATCCGCCGCATCCAGCAGCGGGAACGGGTCTTCGAGCGTTCGCTGGAAGATAGCGAGCGGGCCTTTGTGGAGAAGCACACGCGGCGGGGGAGAAGGGATCGGGGATCGGGGATCGGGGATCGGGGATCGGAGACTGGCGACCAGTCGCCGCAATACGCAATTCGCAATACGCAATTCGCAATACGCAATTCACAATTCGCAACTCGCAATTCGCAATTCGCAATTCGCAATACAACGACCCTTCAGATTTTTTAAGAGACAATGCAAAAACCAGACCGTTCTGGTAGAAAGGGAGATTCGATGTTGAAGTCACTTTTTGGTAAAGGCGATTCTGGGAAACCCCGCGCCTTGCGCGTGGGCGATTCTGTGCGTGTATTGGCCGGCATCAAAGACGAGGATTTTGGACGGGATTTGGGTGGTTGGCAAGGACGTATCACCGAAGTTGATGCAAAGAACAATCGCATTTTGATTGCGTGGGACTCCGTTACACTCCAAAATTTACCAGACGCTTACATAGCCGATGCCGAAGAACAGGGATTGGGGTGGGATTCCTATTACCTGATGCTGGCAGATGTGGAACTGACAGAGCCACGCGATAGGGAGCAGGACGTTGAAGCTACCCGCAACGAAATTGGGGAAAAATTTGCCTGGCATCACCTCGGAGCAGAAGGCAGGGATATCAGCCAGATTCTGGCCGGGATCGATTCGGATGATACATTCGAGCTGTTGGAGAGATGGGAGGAGTATCTGTCAGCCACCCTCGCTTTTCCATTCAAGGCCGAAGTGACAGAGTTTCAAGAGCGCGGACCGCTGCGTGACGGAGATATTCTCGATGTGTTTGGGATTGAGAGTGTTGAAGATGTATACGGACTGATTGTGAAGGTAAAGAAAGGGCGCAAGACCTACTACTTTCCCCTGTGCGATCTGTCGGCGCTTGATCAGAAGTCACCCAACCACGACCCGCTGCATCTCTACGCCGTCTGGTTTGCCAATCAATGAGGATTATGCGGGAGGGAGTAGTGCGCCGACGGCTGAATGATAGCGGCCATCCGGTCGTACTCATCCCAGGCAGCCAGGAAACCGTCCCAGAGAACGGCCTGGGGTGCATCGGGAAAGGCGGGGTCGTTGAGGTAGACGTAACGGTCGTCGTAGCCGACGACGACGGCGACGTGGGAAGTGTTTTCGCCATTCCAATAGGGCAGCATAACCGTCCAGACCCGGCAAATGACGGGTCGATTCTGGTCTAGCTGAAGGCGAAGCTGAGAGTCGGTGAGTGATGCGAGACGCACATCGATCCTGCGACTCCGCAGCCTTTCAATCATCGGGAACGGAGTACCCACAAGAATTTTTATCCGCAATCGTCGGATGAGATCGGCTTCCGAAGCTGGCTCGCCCAGATATTCCAGAATCATTTGCGCCGAAACTGCCAAGCATAATCCGTCAATTCGTTGCACGCGGTGTGTGACTGGCAGCAAGACGCTCGGCATTGTCTAGCATTCCTTCGCTGTGGGTTTCGTCAATTGGTTTTCCGCAGATCGTCAGATCACCCGTTTGCGTATCGACATCGACCGTACCAATTCGGCCTATCTGTCCTTGCCGCCCCATAGAAAATATAACAGGCACACGCCAATAGGAGCGATCTTCCCGTATCACAAGTTCTTCTGGCGTAATGCCGTGAATCTGGGTGCTGAGATGGTTGCCCATATAAATCCCGACCAACTGCCGTGCCCGGGCTGCTGTGATGCGTATTTCCGAGGTCGTCAATACAGGGAATTCAAAGAAACCCATTTCTGGCTCTGCTACATCTTCAAGAATTACTCGCATAGAAACTCTCCAATCTATACCTGACAGGGCAAAGTATCCCTACTGGGCGGACGCACGATAGGAACCTGCCAATAGATATGCTCGTGGTCAATCACCAGAGTTTCCGGCAACACTCCGTGCAACAGATTGCCTACATTGTTCATGAAATAACGGTTTACTTAGGGCTTGTCAAAGAATAACTTCCCGTTTTGGTGCGTCGCACTGTCCAG
>JAHDWH010000177.1 GCA_023384455.1 Caldilineaceae bacterium
TACACCAAAATTATCCCTTTTTCTACCCCCTTCGCTAAAGAGCCAAACTCAAGGGAAAGCAATCGTTGCGGTCTTTGACTATGCGGGGACTGTTGATCCGGCTGGGAGAGGGGAGTCTGCCGATGGCGATTGGGGCGGGTTTCGCTGTGGGAGGGGGGCGATAGCGTCGGCAGCCTTCCGGGAAGCAGCGAATGACCAGCGCCGGTTGAGCGGTGTCCTGAGCCTGTCGAAGGGTAGGCTGGGGCCGTTTCCAGCCGTATCGCTTGTACTGAGCAGCGAAGCGTATCGAAGTGAAACCCAGCGGGTATAACCGAGACTATCCGTTGACCCGTTCGCTTGATTTCACTTCGACAGGCTCAGTACAAGCGATACGCCTCGCAGACTCGGCTACTCAATCAGCGCTCACTGGCAGCGTACTGATTCCGGGAATCGCCCACCCGATCTCTGCATGACCAACCGCTACCGGGCGATTCCCGGAATCGGTGACCGAACCCAACCGCACAGGAGCATCGCATGGCCCGGCGTGAATTTACGATTGCCAACGAATTTCAATACGACACCCGCTCGCCCCTGCGCTGGCTCTCCTCCCACATCCTGCGCTACGCCCTGCTGCTGGTCGTCTTCTTCGCCACCACCGCGGGGATGGGGGCCACCCAATCGATGGCGGCGGTGCTGGTGGGCCGGGCCTTCGATACGGTTGTGGAGGGCGCTGGCAGTCGGGCGCTGACTGTCGCCGCGCTCTGGGTGGTGGCCGCCTACGTGGGTTTCGGCCTCTTCGATATCGTCAACAGTCTGGTCATCCGGGTCCTGGCCCAGCGGGTGGAGCGGGACGCTCGCGACGAACTCTACCTGAGCCTGCTCAGCAAAAGCCAGACCTATCACGGACGCCAGCGGGTGGGCGATCTGATGGCCCGGGTCACCAACGACGTGCAGCAGACCAACCAGTTCGTCTTCCCCGCCCTGGGGCTGACCACCGAATCGGTCTTTATGCTCCTCATCCCGCTGATTACAATTGCCACCCTCGACCCCAAACTGCTGTTGGTCCCCATTCTCTTTCTCGCGGGGCTGACGATTGCCCTGCGCCAGCACAACCAACTCCTGCGCCCGGTGGCGGGCCGCCTGCGCGAGCGCTTCGGGCTGATGAACGCGGGGCTGGCCGAGGCCATCACCGGCATTGAGGTGGTCAAAGGCTTTGCCCAGGAGGCCGCCGAGGAGGGCCGCTTTCGCACGGGTGCCCGCTCCTTCCGGGATGCCTTTGTCCAGGAGGGGGATATCAACGCCCGCTATCTGCCTCTGCTCCTCTACGGCATTGCCATCGGTCTGGGCTTCGGCCACGCCCTCCTCCTCTACCGCCAGGGCGCGATTTCTGTGGGCCAGATCATCACTTTTATGGCCCTGCTGGGCACTCTGCGCTCGCCGGTCCGCTTTCTGCTCATGACCTCCTCGGCCATCCAGCAGAGCTTTGCCAGCGCCCGGCGCATCCTGACGACGATTCTGACCGAGACCGAACTGGACCAGAACAGCGCGGGGCTGTCCAAACGGATGGACGGGGATGTGATTTTTGAGGGGGTCAGCTTTGGCTATGAGGCGGCGGAGGGCGAGTCCGCTGAAGACGCGGGGCTTGCCCTCAACGACATCTCCTTCCACGCGGCCCCGGGACAGACGATTGCGATTGTGGGGCAGACCGGCGCGGGCAAGAGTACGCTGACGAAGCTGCTCAACCGCACCTTCGACACCAGCGCCGGGCGGGTGCTGATCGACGGCGTGGATGTGCGGGCCTGGAGTCTGGAGTCCCTGCGCGGCCAGATTGCCACGATTGAGCAGGACATCTTCCTCTTCTCCCGCACGATTGCCGAGAACATCGCCTTTGGCGCGCAGGCGGATGTGACCCAGGCCCAGATCGAAGCCGCGGCCCAGGAAGCCCAGGCCCACGACTTCATCGCCAGCTTCCCGGAGGGCTACAAAACGGTCATCGGCGAGCGGGGGGTGATGCTCTCCGGCGGTCAGCGCCAGCGGCTGGCGATTGCCCGGGCCTTTCTCAGCGACCCGCGTATTCTGGTGCTGGACGACTCCACCAGCGCCATCGACAGCAACACCGAAGACCAGATTCAGCAGGCCATGCGCCGCATCCTGGCCGGGCGCACGACCTTTCTCATCACCCACCGCCTCTCCCTCATCCGCAGCGCCGACTACATTCTGCTGATGAAAAACGGGCGGCTCATCGCCCAGGGCAGCCACGACGATCTCCTGGCCACCAGCGCGGCCTATCGCCAGGTCTTCGCGCCGGTGGAGAGATGAGCGTAGTGTGGGCAACTTTTTGAGCCACGGATGAACACAGATGAACGCGGATAAACACGGATAAAAGCAGATGGTCCCCCCGAATTTGTCTGCGACTCTGCGGGAGTGTTTTCGTTTGTGCAGTCGGGTTTTCCGTATCCATCTGTACCCATCCGCGTTTATCCGTGTTCATCTGTGGCTAAATTTCTACCACCAAAAAGGAATCGACAATGGGTGTGACAGGCGGACTGGAAGCCGAAGAATATGACCGCTCCTATCACGACAGCGAGTTGGTGCGGCGCATACTGGTCTATTTTCGGCCCCAGTGGCGGCGGGTCGCCGTCGTGGCCGGGATGGTTTCTCTGGTCTCGCTGGTCTCCACACTGACGCCGATACTGATCTCCCGCATCATCGACCAGTTGACGGACAACCCCCAACTGCAATTGCTGATGGGCGCGGCTGGCCTGGTGGCCGTGCTGGGCAGTCTGAGTTGGGCCTTCAATTTTGTCCAGCAACGCTTCTCGGCCCGGGCCGTGGGCGAGGTGGTGCTGGCCCTGCGCGAGGACGCCTTCGCCGCGGTCATGCGCCGGGACCTCTCCTTCTTCGACCAGCACGCCTCCGGGCGCATCGTCAGCCGGGTGACTTCCGACACCCAGGACTTCGCCGCGGTCGTCACCCTCACTATCGACCTGCTCAGCCAGATGGTGCTGGTCGTCGTCATCAGCGGGGTGATGCTCAGCCAGAATGTGACCCTGGCCCTCATCACCTTCGCTTTGGGACCGATTGTCATCGCCATCGCCCTGGGCTTTCGCCGCCTGGCCCGCCACGCCATGCAGCAGGCCCAGCGCGCCCAGGCCACCGTCAACGCCACGATTCAAGAGACGATCAGCGGCATCGCCGTGGCCAAGAATTTTCGCCAGGAAGCGGCCATCTATCAGGATTTTCAGGCCATCAACGAACTGGCCTACCGGGTCCAGGTGCGCCGGGTGGCCGTCTTTGGCAGCATCTATCCGCTCCTCAATACCGTCTCCGGCATCGGTGTGGCGGTGATAATTTTCGTGGGCGGCCAGTTGGCGATCCGGGGCACGATTTCCGTGGGCGAGTGGTATCTCTTTGTCCAGGGGCTGACGATCTTCTTCTACCCGATGACCAGCATCGCCTCCTTTTGGAGCCAGTTTCAGCAGGGGCTGGCGGCCAGCGAACGGGTCTTTGCGCTGATCGACGACGAATCCCAGGTGGTGCAGCGGGCAGAGGAGCCGGTGGGCCGCTTGCGGGGGGAGATCCGCTTTGAGCGGGTAAGCTTCAACTACAGCACCGGGCGCAATGCGGTGCTGGATGACTTCTCCTTAACCATTCCCGCGGGGGAGACGCTGGCGATTGTGGGCCACACCGGCGCGGGCAAGTCGAGTCTGGTCAAGCTGCTCATGCGTTTTTATGAGTTTCAGGCCGGGCGGCTGCTGATCGACGGGCGGGACATCCGCACGCTGGATTTGGGGGACTACAGGCGACAGTTGGGGCTGGTTCCCCAGGTACCCTTTCTCTTCTCCGGCACTGTGGCGGATAATATCCGCTACGGGCGGCCTGGCTCCACAGATGGGGAGGTAGCGGCGGCCGCGGCCCATTTGGGCGACGGCTCCTGGCTGGAAGACCTGCCCCAGGGCATCCATACGAATGTGGGCGAACGGGGGGCGCGGCTCTCTCTGGGCCAGCGCCAACTGGTCGCCCTGGCCCGGGTGCTGTTGCAGGACCCGGCCATCCTTCTGCTGGACGAAGCCACGGCCAGCATCGACCCCATCACCGAAGGCCAGGTGCAGGCCGCGCTCGCGACTGTCCTCCACGGGCGCACGAGTATCGTCATCGCCCACCGCCTCTCCACCGTGCGTAGCGCCGACCGCATACTCGTCCTGCGCGACGGGCAGATTATCGAAGAGGGCAACCACGACGATCTGCTGGAAGAGGGCGGTCACTACGCCGAACTCTACACCACCTATTTTCGCCACCAGTCCCTGGATTACCAGCCCTGGCAAGCCCAAGAGTAGCTATGACAGTCGATAGCCGCTTTCTCAATCTGCCCCATCTCTCCACGCTGACAGCGTTAGCTTTGCCCCATCCACTCCTGCTCGTCTCCGTGAGCGGGGCGCATCTCTACGGCTTCGCGTCTGCCGATAGCGATGTAGACCTGCGGGGCGTCCATCTGCTGCCTGTGCCTGCCCTGCTGGGGCTGGACCTGCCGAAGCAGACGGTCACCCGGGCCTGGAAGGACAATGGCCTGGAGATCGATCTGGTCTGCCACGACGTGGGCAAGTTTCTTGCCCTGCTGCTGCAACAGAACGGCAACTATCTGGAACAACTCTTCTCCCCGCTGGTGGTGATAGAGACGCCCTGGGCTGAAGAATTGCGCGGTCTGGTGCGCCAGGGGACTATCGCCCGTCACGTCTACCACGCCTATGCCGGCTACGCCAGGGGGCAGTGGCAGATGTGGCAGGAAGAGAGGCAGAAAGGGGCAGCCCGGCTCAAGCCCCTGCTCTACGCCTACCGGGTCAGTCTGACCGGGCTGCACCTCCTGCGCAGCGGCGAGGTCAACGCCAACCTGGCCGACCTGGCGCCCGGCTACGGTTTTGGTCATCTTCTCGAACTGATTGCAGCCAAACAGACGGAAAAGGCGACCTTTGCCCTGCCCCTGGACGAACACGACAGCGCCCTGGCCGGGTTGCAGGAACAACTGCGCCTGGCCTACGAAACCAGCCCTCTGCCAGAGAAGCCGACCAATCGGGCGGCCCTCAACGATTTTCTGGTGCGGCTGCGTCTGAGCCTGGGATTGGAGGGGGGCAATGAGCGCAGAGTGGATTGAACGGGTGACAATCCTCAAAGTTATCTGGGGCAGCCAGGCCTTTGGCACAGCCGACGACGAGAGCGACACAGACATTCGGGGCGTCTGCATCCCGCCTCGCCGCTATATTCTGGGGCTGGGCAACTTTGAACAGTACGAGGAGAGGGCGAGCGATACGGTCATCTACAGCCTGGCCAAATTTGTGACCCTGGCCCAGGCCAACAACCCCAACATTCTCGATATTCTGTGGGCGGCGGAGGAGGATATACGCTACATAGACAGCTTTGGCGCACAACTGCGCGGGGCCCGGGACTTATTTCTCTCGCGCCAGGTGGCCCAGACCTACGCCGGCTATGCGGCCAGCCAGATTCGACGTATGGAGACCCACTACCGCTGGCTGCACAATCCACCGGACCACCAGCCCAAGCCCGCCGACTTTGGCGCGCAACCCCACCCGGAGGGCGGCGTGCGCTTTTCCAACACCCATCAGGAGCGGGCCTTTCGGGGAGCCAACAAACACTGGCAGAACTATCAGAAGTGGCGGGAGAATCGCAACCCGGAGCGGGGCGCGCTGGAGGAGATTCACGGCTACGACACCAAACACGCCCTGCACCTGCTGCGCCTCTATCGCATGGGCATCGAAATCCTGCGCGAAGGGGTTGTGCGGGTCAAGCGCCCGGACGCCGAATGGCTGCGTTCGGTCAAGGCAGGGCGCTACACCTATCCCGAACTATTGGAAATAGTCGAGGATTTGCAGGCAGAACTGGCCGAGGCCGAGCGTCATACCAGCCTGCCCGCCACACCGGATGAGGCAGCCATCGACGCCCTTCTGGTGGACCTCCACTGGCAGGCCCTCCAGTCCGAACGCTTCCGCTGATAGTGCCTGTTCAGGGCCAGAGGAGATTTTTGGCACGAATGACACGAATTTAGCGACTATCTACTTGCGTCGCGCTATACTACAACGGATGGAGATAGCAACGGATAGTCTGTTGTGCTGACGAAAGTCCGTGGCTGATTACGCGTACTTGCCGTGGCAGGCGTACTGAATCCGTTCTTTTCTGCATCCGTTGTAGTATTCCTTACCCAACCACAGAATCCGTTAGTATCAGGGAAAAACCGATGTACAACCCGCAACCCGCCTATCCGACCGGGGCCCACGCAGCCGCGGCCCAGGCCATCACAGAGCGCTTCACAGACGAAGTGGACGCGGTCCTGCTCCTCAATTCCTGCGCCCGGGGCACAGCCAGCCCAGACAGTTGTCTGGATATCGGCCTGCTGCTGCGCCCAGAGCGGCCTGGGCCTGGGGCCGCTGACCTGCAAGCACGCAACGTACATTGTCGAGTGAATCTGTGCTATACTCCGTACCAGACTCCGTATCAGCGCAGAGTCTAACGCATTTGCGTTAGCTGTTCGGCCAGTCGCGTGAAACGTAAAACGTGAGGTGCCGTCACCTGATCTCACGTTTCACGTCTTCACGTTTCCCCACGCAAATCGTGGCTGCGCCACCTTATGCTATACTTTAGCCAACTTTATACCCCTCCCGTTCAGGACATTCGATGGCAACCCACCTCTCCAACCGACGAAAACTGGATAGCCTGGCCGATGTGCTGCTGCCTGTGGCGGCGGTGACCGGTGCGCTGATCGTAGGTGCGTTTCTCCTGGCTATGCTGGGTGTCAATCCCCTGCGGGCCTACGGCGCGCTGGTCAACGGTGCGCTGGGCAATGTCAGCGGCATCACCCAAACCCTGACCAAAGCCACCCCTCTGCTGCTGGTGGGGTTGGGCATCTGTATCGCCTTTCGGGGTGGGGTCATTAACATCGGCGGCGAAGGGCAGATTATCCTCGGCGCGGTGAGCGCATCCGCCCTGGCTATCGGCCTGGCGAACCTGCCGGGCTGGCTGCTGCTGCCATTGACGATGGGAGTGGGTGCCCTCGCCGGTCTGGTCTGGGGCGGTATCCCCGGCTGGCTGAAGGCGCGTATGGGGGTCAACGAGATTCTCAGTACGGTAATGATGAATCAGATTGCCCTACAGGGGATGAATTTCCTCCTGCGGGGGCCGATGCTGGACCCGGCCCAAATCGCCGCGGGCACGAACATTCCCCAGAGCGCAGCCCTGCCCGAAGTTGTCTGGCTGACCCGTCTGGTCCCCCGCACCCTCTTTCACAGCGGCGCGATTCTGGCGGTTGTGCTGGCGGTAGCCGTCTACTTTCTGCTCTGGCGCACAACTATCGGCTACCGCATCCGGGCCGTCGGGTTGAATCCCCACGCTGCCCGCTATGCGGGAATTCCTGTCTCCAAATATGTGGTCCTCTCTATGGCCCTGAGCGGGGCCTTTTGCGGGCTGGCCGGCGCGGTGGAGGTGATGGGCGTCCACCACCGGATGATCGAAGGTATGTCCGGCGGCTATGGCTTTAGCGGGATTGTAGCCGCGCTCTTTGGCAAGCTGCACCCGTTGGGTGCGATTCCCGCGTCCGCGCTCTTTGGCAGCCTGCTGGTGGGCGCAGACAAAATGCAGCGCAGCGTGCAGGTGCCCAGCGCGCTGGTCATCGCCCTGCAGGGGCTGGTCGTCCTCTTTGTGGTCGCCAGCGATCTCTACGTGCGCCGTCGCTCCCGCCGCCGGGTGGCCGAGACAGAGAATTGATAGGGCGCTGATAACGCTGAAAAAGTGGATTGTCGCTGCGGTGTCTTGAGCCTGTCGACTTGAGCCTGTCGAAGGGATAAATTCGCTCAGATCAGAATTAACTATCGCGGATATGCGCTCCAATTGGACATTTGGGGCCAGATTTGGCAGCATAACAGATGGACCCATTTCCTGGGGTCTGTCTGTTTTCTTGTTTGAAAGAACAAACACCACAAGGAGTTTCCCCAATGACCTCCATTTCCCCTGTTGGCACTGTGCAGATGGCCTTTATCGGCACAGGTGGCATGGCCCGCCACCACCTGCGCCGCATTATCCAGCAACAGGACACGACGAATGTGGCCTTCGTGTGCGAGCCTTCGCCCAACGCCTACGAAGCCTTTTGCGAGATTTTCGACGAAGCGGGGCTGACCCCGCCCCCCAATGTGCCCGATCTGGCCGATCTGCTGGAGAAGCACGTCGAGCAACTGGACGCAGTTTTCATCATCACCCCCCACGCCCTGCACTTCGGCCAGGCCAAAGCCTGTCTGGAAGCCGGGCTGGATGTGCTGTTGGAAAAGCCGATGGTGATGAACGCCCAGGAAGCCCAAGAACTGATCGCGGTGCGGGACAGAACGGGCAAACTGCTGGTCGTCTCCTTCAACGGCAGCCTCTCCCCCCAAATCCGCACAGCCGAGCGAATGCTGCGCTCCGGCGAATTGGGCACAATTCTGAACATCCACGCGGTGGCCTACCAGGGCTGGAAAGCGGGCACAAGCGGCACCTGGCGGCAGATTCCCGAAGTGGCCGGCGGCGGCTTTCTCTTTGATACGGGCGCGCATATGCTCAACACAGTGGCCGACCTGGCCGGGGAGGATTTCGTCGAAGTGGCGGCCTGGCTGGACAACCGGGGCGCGCCGGTGGACATTCTGGGCGCAGCGATTGGTCGTCTGGCTTCCGGCGCGCTGGTCACACTGAGCGGCTGTGGAGAGATGCCGCCGAAGATGATCGGCTCAGACGTCTCCATCTTCTGCACGGGTGGCTTAATCCAGACGGGCATCTGGGGCGAAAAGTTGCTGATGCAGAAGCCCGGCGACCCCATGCCCGAACCGGTGGAAGTCCCCGCCTCTCTCGGCCAGTGGCAACAATTCCTGGCCGTGCGTTCGGGAACGATCCCCAACCCCTGCCCGCCCGAAGTCGGTCTGCGCATGGCAAAGCTGTGGGATGCGATTCAGGCATCGGCGCGACAGAATGGGCAGATGGTAAAGGTAGGATGAAGGGGTGGCAAGGTGAAGGGGTGACAGAGTGACTGAGCACCTCACCTTGTCACCCCCTCACCCTGTCACCTTGTCATCTGTACAACCAACAATCACTATCGAGGAACTTCCTATGACCGACATCCGCGTTACAGTCTGGAACGAATTTCGACACGAGAACGAGAACGAATTTATCGGCGGCCTCTATCCCGAAGGCATCCACGGCGCGATTGCCGCGGGACTGCGGGAGCACGGCTTTACGAGTGTGGGTACGGCCACCCTGGACGAGCCGGAGCACGGGCTGACCGACAAAGTGCTGGCCCAGACCGATGTGCTGGTCTGGTGGGGTCACAAAGCCCACGAAGCGGTCAACGACGAAGTGGTGCAGAAGGTCCACAACCGGGTGCTGGAAGGGATGGGGCTGATCGTCCTCCATTCCGGCCACTTCTCCAAAATCTTCCGCAAGCTGATGGGCACATCGTGCAGTCTGCGCTGGCGGGAAGCCGACGAGAAGGAGCGGGTGTGGGTGGTCAAGCCCA
The DNA here is from genome assembly GCA_023384455.1 of Caldilineaceae bacterium. Classification (GTDB taxonomy): domain Bacteria; phylum Chloroflexota; class Anaerolineae; order Caldilineales; family Caldilineaceae; genus JACQGT01. The sequence goes on from JAHDWH010000177.1 coordinate 9,521, forward strand.
GCCACCCCATCGCCCAGGGGCTGCCCCCCTTCTTTGAGAACGACGAGTGCGAGATGTACGGCGAGCTTTTCGACATCCCCACCCCCGACGATCTGGTCTTCATCAGTTGGTTCGAGGGGGGCAATGTCTTCCGCAGCGGCTGCACCTTCCACCGGGGCAACGGCAAAATTTTCTACTTCCGCCCCGGCCACGAGACCTACCCGATGTATCACAAGCCGATCATCCGCCAGGTGATCGCCAACGCGGCCCGCTGGGCCGCGCCGGCAGGCGGCCCGGCCTATCCCTACACGAAAGAAGGCTCGCCCCGCCACATCGCCATCAACGAGCGGCAGTCGATTGAACCGATTGCGCCGAGAGACAGCAAACGGGCGCGGATTGGGTAATTGCAAAAGAGCTGCCCGGTTTTCCGAAACCGGGCAGCTCTTTTGCGTTCAGTTTCGACAAAGTGAGAGTGCGCGTTAATGAACGAGATGCTCCAACTCAAAAAAGCCAGAGAGCGCCAACGTATTTTTGAAGCAAAATACGGCGTTTCTTTCGCGGCGTTCAAAACCGCGTGGGACGCAGGCGAAATCGCTGATCGCCATTCCTACGCGGTTGAGTTGGACTATTGGGAATGGGAAGCGGCGATGACTGATGAGTCCCGGCTTCTTGAAATGACAACACAATTGCTATGACAGCCCGCTAAAATAAAGAGCCACCAGGTTTTCCGAAACCTGGCGGCTCTTTTTGTCATCAATTTGGATCGTACAAACACCGCTCCCCCGCCACTCCCTGGAAGTAAATACACAACTCCACAAAGGCCGGGCGCAGACGCAGTTCGTCGATCCGGCTCGGCTCCAGAATTGCCCACCAGTACTGCTCCTCGTCGAAGGGATCCCCGTCGTTCAGCCAGTCCAGATTGGGTATTGTGAGGACGCTCATCAGCCCGATCCAGGGCTGCCAGTGTTCGGCGGCGTAGATGTAGGCCCGGCGCAGGTAGTCGGCCTTGACAAACTCGTCGATGCCGGCGCCCGCGCCGTGCCAGATATAATCCGGGTTGACCGGGTCGCTGGTCCAGCCAAACTCCAGAATGGCGATGCGTTTGACGCTGTCGCCGTTGGCCTGCATAATTTTTCGAATATCTTCCACGTGGCGGAAGGCGAAGAAGCGCTGGCCCCCATAGGCCGGGTTGGCTGCGGCCTGGGCCGGGTCGGTCTCGGGTGGCGCGGCGAAACCCGCGGCGTGGACACCCAGCAGATCGAAGTAGCCCGCGCTGCTGCCCTTCATCGCCCGATACATCTCCGTATAAAAGCGGGTGTCCGGCATAGCGATTGCGTTGTCCGTGCCCGTGGGGGCCATCCCCGCGCTGATGACCAGCGCGTTGGGGTTGGCCGCTTTGATGACCCCATAGACCTGGCCGAGCAGAGCCGTATAGGCCGCCGGGTCGGGACGCTTGCCCCCCCACTCCCTCGCCAGATTCGGCTCATTCCAGACCTGCCAGGCCTGGACGCAGCCCACGGCCTGGGGTGTGCAGTTATAGCGTTGGGCCAGGGCCGCCACAAATTCCACAAATTTTGCGTTGGCGGCGGGCGCTTGACCGGCCCAGAAGTCTGTGGCGTCCGGGTCCATCCCCAGCCGGGCCAGCAGCGAGAGTCCCCTGGCGTTGACCTGCCCCACCACCCGGTCCGCCCGCTCCCACACATATTCATCTGGCGACGGCTGGATATCTTCCCAGGCAAAGCTCTGGCGTACCCAGCGGAAACCGGCCTCATCCATCAACTGCAAATCCCGGTCGGCAATCTCCGCCCGCCACCAGAGAAAGGCGTTGACACCGAAATCCGGGCTGCCCATCTGCGCGGGCGGCTGGTGGATGGGGGTTGGCTGGGGCAGGGGCGGCGTAGTCGGCGTGGGGCTGGGCGTTGGCGGTGCAGGTGTCGCTGGCGAGTCGCACGCCTGCACGGAAACCCCGTCCACAAACAGCGACGCCACCCCGCCCACGCCGTCGTTGAAAGTTCCCACCAACAGAAAGAGCCGCTTACCCGCCAGGTGGGTCAGATCAAAAGTGATCTCCTGCCAACGCCGGGAGTCGTCCAGTCCCTGCAAAATGCGGGTAGTCTTGCCCTCCGCGGCCACCCACAGATAGTGCAAGTCCCCGCTACCCCCGCCCGCCCGCCACAATTGGGCACGCAGGGTAATCTGGGCCGCGCTGGCAGGCAACGAAATCCACTGATAGGCGGTGCTGTCGCTGTAGGCGTTGGCCTGACCGGGGGGAATGCCCAATCCCAGACTGCGCTTGCCGTCCCAGACTGGCTCTGTGACAAAACGGCCTGGCCGGGGTGTGTTGGGAATCGTCCAGCCGCCGCCGTTTTCAAAGCCGCCATTGGCGACCAGTTCCGTGCAGACCGCGGGTGCGGTAGGGGATGGGGTATGGGTGGGGGTGGGGGCAGGCCCGACGGTCTCCCGCATCAGCGAGATAAGGGGCAGGAGCAGGGAAAAGGGGCCCCTCGTCTTTCCCTCGGTATCGGCGCGAGAGGCAACCCCAGGCCGCTGGCAGGCATAGAGACGTACATTGTCCACGCCCATCGCCGCCCGCCCCGGCCCGCCGCTGTTATGAACGGCAAAGATCAGTTCAGCCCTGCGCCCTGCCAGGGGCGTCAGGTCATAAGCCACTGTCTGCCATTCGGGCAAATCCAGGGAATCGTCAAAGAGGGAAAAATACTCGTTTCCCACCCGCACTTGCATAGACTGACGGTCACGACCGCCGCCGCTGGCGCTCCGCCAGAGATCGGCCAGCAGGACAAGTGTTTCTGCATCTCCGGGGAGTTCCAGAGTCTGGCTGGCCCAGCTATCGCTGTTCACGGGCTGATCCGTCACGCCCAAGCCCAGACGCAAACTCAACAGGCCCGCGCTGGCCCGCTCGTCGGTATAGACAGCGGGGCGGGAGGTCAGGGAAAGTCGCCAATCACGCACCTGCTCAAAGCTGCCATTGGCAATCAATTGGCGGCACGCTTTGCCCGTGGGGTCAAAGCCGACCAGCCGGGTCAGGGAAGGGGAATCCGATGCGCTGCCCGGCGCAACGGAGGGCGGCTGTTCTGTCCCCGGTGGGAGCGGTGAATCCGGCTGGTTACGTCCGCCAAAGAACCCCGTGCGCTGTGAATACCCGAAGGCAACCACAATCAGCAGGGCAAAGACAATCTCCACAGCGACAGTTAGCGGGGATTGGCTGCGGGCCAGGCGGCGGATGGGGTTTGAATTGGCGGTGCTTGTGGTCATCGGCAGGCCAGAGGAGGGTGGATTCGTTGCCAACACTATATCACCAGCAGGGAGGGGGGGCAAGTGGAAGGTAGAAGGTGAGAGGTGGCAAGCGCTGTTCATTCACCAGAAGCAGGCCCTTCTTCCCGGCTTTGACACGAACTGCGCCCTGTGATAGCGTAGAGCTATCACAGGGCGCAGTTGTGCGTGCGTCTCCAACGCCACTCTATGGGCCAGCGCAACCCAGTCCCATCACCCCTTCATCCCACAATCCTTCTCACAAGGAGTTGACCTATGCCATCCATCGGACGGGCTGTTTCTGTTCTGGGACAGGAGTTCCAGATTCGCACCTTCGACGTACCCGACCCCGGACCGGGCACACTGCTGCTGCGCCAGGAGTTGGGCGGTATCTGCGGCACAGACTTGCACAACTGGCAGAAGGGGATTGCCAGCGAAACACTGATGGGCCACGAAGCTGTAGGAATTGTAGTTGGGCTGGGGAAGGGTGTCAGCGAAGATTTTCTGGGCAATCCGCTCAAAGAGGGGGATCGGGTGGTCTTTCATCCCCGCAACAGCGGCGTGGCCTACGGCTTCCGCGGGACAGACGAACCCTTCAGCGGCGGTTTTTCAGAATATATTTATATGACCGATCCCCAGAACTGTTGGGTCAAATTCGACGGCCCGGCCAAAGTGGGGGTGCTGGCCGAACCCTTTGCCGTGGCGACCCATTCGGTCATGCGCTCCAAAATGGAGATTGGCGATACGGTCATTGTCCAGGGGTCCGGCGCGATTGGGCTGCTCACCGCGGCCGCGGCCCGGGCCAGCGGCGCGGGCAAAGTCATCGTCATCGGCGGCCCGCCGGAGCGGCTGGAACTGGCGAAACGGCTGGGCGCCGATGTGACGGTGGACATCGGCGTCTATCGGGATGTGAAGGAGCGCCAGAAGGTCGTTCTGGCCGAGACCCGCAAGCGCGAAGGCGCGGATGTGGTCTTCGAGTGCGCCGGCTTCCTGCCCGCCTTCCCCGAGGGGCTGGAATATGTGAAGACCGATGGCATTTTCGTCGAGGTGGGCCACTTTGTGGACATCGGCACGATTGCCGTCAACCCGAACCTGCACTTCCTGCGCCGCAACCTGCGTCTGGAGGGCATCTGGGGCAGCCGTTACAACCACTTCGTGCGGGGGCTGACTGTGCTGGAACGCAACGAATATCCCTTCGCCGATCTGGTCAGCCACGTGCTGCCCCTGGAGGGGGTGGCCGACGGCTTCGACGCCCTCAATGGGGCGTATCAGTTGGACGGGGAGACGGTTGTCAAAATTGCGGTGAGCGGGGCGGGGTAAGGCGTATTGCGTAAGGTGGCGGAGCCAATGGACGGCTGACCGCGAATGAGAGGATGACGCGAATGGTTGGTTCGCAGGTGACGCACAGGGATACCCGGCCACATTCCCTACAGGTCATCTATTCGCGTAATCCTCTCATTCGCGGTCACAGGCCAGAGCAAAGCCCGCAACTAACGCACGTGCGTTAGGTATTGCGATGGTACGGAGTAAGGTGGCGGAGCCAATGGACGGCTGACCGCGAATGAGAGGATGACGCGAATGGTTGGTTCGCAGGTGACGCACAGGGATACCCAGCCACATTC
>JAHDWH010000178.1 GCA_023384455.1 Caldilineaceae bacterium
CGCCTTCACGTTTCTGCGTCATATGATCTCACGTTTCACGCCTTCACGTTTCCGCGTCATATGATCTCACGTTTCACGCCTTCACGTTTCTGCGTCATATGATCTCACGTTTCACGCCTTCACGTTTCCGCATATAGTTTCTGCGCCTTTATCTTTTGGCCGTTACATTGCCACCGCGTCCATCTCCTCCAGTTCTGCTTCGATCTTCTCCACCTCCACCATCTCGTCCCCTTCCAGCCGCAAGCTAATCACCCGACTCACCCCGTCGTCCCCCATTGTAATCCCATAGATGGTATTGCTGGCCTCCAGCGTGCGCCGGTTGTGGGTGATGAGGATGAACTGAGTCTTGCTGCCCAACTCCTCCACCACCTCCCGGAAGCGATCCACATTGGCCTCGTCCAGAGCCGCATCCACTTCGTCCAGAATGCAGAAGGGGGTGGGGCTGACCCGGAGAATGGCGAAAATCAGCGCACAGGCGGTCAGGGAGCGTTCGCCACCCGAGAGCAAATCCAGGCTCTGGGGCCGTTTGCCCGGGGGACGGGCCACAATCTCCACGCCTGTATTAATAATGTCCTCCGGGTCGGTCAGGGAAATCTGGGCCGTGCCGCCCCGGAAGAGCAACTGGAAGAAGTGGACAAACTCGGTGGAGACCGCATCAAAGGTGCGGCGCAGCTCCGTCTCCATCCGCTTGTCCAACTCCCGGATGATCCGGCGCAGGTCAAAGGCTGCCTTTTCCAAATCCTCAGACTGGTGCAGGAGAAAATCGTGGCGGCCCGCGGCCTCCTCGTACTCCCGGGGCGCGTCCGGGTTGACATTGCTCAACCGGCGCAGACGGGCTCGGGTCTCCCGCACCTCCTCCTCCATCCCCGGCGCAAGCTCCGTCACCACGGGCAATTGGGCCACAAGCGTATCGAAGGGCAAAGGTGGTTGATAGGCCACATCCTCGCTCTGCTCCATCTCGGCCAGGCCAAAGTCCTGGCGAATTTCAGCCCGCAGCCCTTCCAGCCGGTCATCCGTGCGCTGCAATTTTAATTGGGCTGCGTTGCTTTGGCTCTCATCCTGGCGCAGCAACTGTTGCAGCCGCCGCTCCTCATTCTCTGCCTGCACCTGTTTGCTGTGCAACTGGGCTGCCTCGGCCTCTGCGGGGACGATCTCTGCCTGTAGCCCGGCTATCATCCCCGCCAGACGCGCCTCGGCTGCTGACTGTCCGCTGGTCTCGTTCTTCAGCACTTCCATCTCCTGCTCCAGGGCGGCCAGACGGCTGTTTTTGGAATCGCTCTGGCTTTTGAGCGCTTCGCTGGCCCGGCGCAGAGAGTCAAGCGCGGCCTGGCGGTTGCGCCAATGGCCCTGGGCTTCGGCGGCCACAGCCCGCAGATCTGCCAGTTCCCGCAGCAGATCGTCCAGATTGGCCGCGCCCACCGCGGCTTCGGCCATCTGCAATTCATCGGCCAATTGGGCTTCCCGGGCTGCAAAGCCGGTCAACTCCTGGGCCAGCAGGTTCTCCTGGGCGGCCAGCCGCTCCCCCTCGGCCTGTAGCTGGCTGCTGCGCCGCTGCTGCCATTCGACCCGTTCCTGGGCTTGGCTGTGCTGCAATCTGGCCCGCTCCTGGGCCTGCTGCTGGCGGACTGCCGCCTGCCGCGCCTCTTCGGCGGCTGTGCGGCTCTGGGCCAGTTGGCTCTGGGCCTGGGCCAGCCCCTGGCGTATGCCATCGCTCTCGGCCTTTGCCTGCTGCGCTGCCTGGCGGGCGCCGGTCAATTGGGCGGGCAATTCCCGATATTCCCGCTCCCGGGCCAGAATCGAGTCGTCCTGGCGGCGGCCATCGCTGCCACCGGTCACCGCGCCGCCGGGCCGCACAATCTCGCCGCCCAGAGTGACAACCGTTGGGGTGCTCCCCCGATGGCGATCCAGGGCACGGCGGGCCCCGGGCAAATCCTCGGCCACCCAGACCCGGTTGAGCAACTGTTCTGCCGCGGCGGCCACCTGCGGGGGGAAACCCACCAGGGCCGCGGCGTTGCCCAGAATCCCGGCATCGGTTGGCGCATCAATCCGGGGCAGTACGTTCAGCCTGTCCAGGGGCAGGAAAGTGGCCCGGCCCTGCCCCGAACCTTTGAGAAACTCGATGGCGGCCTGGGTGTCATCCCAACTTTCGGTGATCAGATTCTGGAATGCGCCGCCCAGCGCGGTTTCGATGGCCTTGTCCAGATGGGCGGGGACCGCAAGCTGGGAGGCAACCGTACCCACAACGCCCTTCAACTCGCCTTTGCCGCCCGCCTGCAATACGGCCCGCACTCCATTCGCATAGCCAGCGCCCTCGTTGCGCAGCCGTTCCAGCAGGTCCAGCCGGGTTTGCAGCCGATCGGCGGCCCGCTCCGCCTCCTGGTGGGTCTGTTCCCGCTGGGCCAGTTGGCCGCGCAGATGGCCCAGGCGCTCCTCGGCTGCGGTCAGGGCGGACTGGGCGGCCAGGGTGGATTGTGCGGCTTCCTCTGCGCTTTGAACGGTCTGGGCCAGCAGCCCAGCCAGGGCTGCGACGGCCTCGTCGGCCTCAGCCCGGCCCTGTTGCTGGGCTGTACTATCGGTTTGCAGCCGGGCGCGGGCCTCGGCGCTCTGGGCCAGGCGGCTGCGGCAGTCGGCCATGCGCTCGCCCAGTTTGCGCTGCTCGGCGCGCAGGGAATCCAGGCGGTCGCTCAGCCCCGCCCGCGCCTGCTGGCGCTGGTGCAGCTGGCTTTGCAGCCGATCCACCGCGGCCTGGCGTTGGCTGTATTCCCGCTGGGCCTCCTCGATTTCGCCGCCCAGACCCCCCATACGCTGGGCTGTGGCCGCGCCTTCCCGCTCCAGTTCGGCCACCTCCCGGGCCAGATCATCCCGACGGGCCAGCAATTGGCTGCGCCGTTCGCTGGCAACCGCCAGGCCGCGCTGCACCTCTTCGATCTGGCGGCGGTGTTCGGTGTTGGCCTTCTGCTGGCGGTTCAGCGTCTCGCGCAGGGCCATCTGTGCCCGGCGGCTGGCGTCAATCTGGACGCTCACTTCGTCCAGCCGTTTGCGCCGGGCCCCGGCCACCCGCTGCGCGGCCTCGCTCAGGCGGCGAGCCTCCGAAAGCTCTTCCAGTGTGGTGTGCCAGCGGAAGCCATGCCACTGGTAGAGCAGCCCTTTCAGGTCCGCGTCCACCTGTGCCCGCTCTTTGGCCCGCTCGGCCTGACGCTTCAAATAGCCCAGCCGGGGGGAAAGCTCGGCCAGAATGTCCTGCACCCGGCCCAGATTTTCCTGGGTGGCGTCCAGACGGCGCAGGGCTGTGGTGCGTTTGGCCTGGTGGCCCGTAATGCCCGCGGCCTCTTCGAAAAGTCCCCGGCGCTCCTCGGGCTTCAGGCTGAGCACCTGATCGATCAGCCCCTGGCCGATGACCGCATAGGCCCGCTTGCCCAGTCCGCTGGGGGCCAGGAGTTGGGTAATGTCCTGCAAGCGCACCCGCTGGCCGTTGAGCAGGTATTCGTTTTCCCCGTCCCGGTAGGCCCGGCGGCTGATCTCTACTTCGCTGAAGTCGATAGCCAGTTCGCTGTCGCTGTTGTCCAGGGTCAGGCTCACCTGGGCCATGCCCATACGCGCCCGTTTGTCGCTGCCGGCAAAGATGACATCCGCGGTCTTTTTGGAGCGGAGCAGGCCAAAGCTTTGCTCGCCCAGACACCAGCGCACGGCGTCGGCCACATTGCTTTTGCCGCTGCCATTGGGGCCAACCACGGCTGTCACACCCGGGTCGAAGACAAATTCTGTTTTGCGGGCAAAGGTTTTGAAGCCCTGAATGACAATGCGTTTGATGCGGAGCATAAGGGATTAGGGATTGGGGAGTAGGGATCGGGAATTGGGAATCAGCGGGCACGATTTGGAATGAAAAGTGGACGCTGATTGACGCGGAAACAGATGATCTGCGCAGATCATCTGTTTCCGCGTCATCTGCGTCCCGTATTTTCAAGTCAGTGGTCGGACTGACAGTCCGACGTACGAATGGCTATGTACACATCAGGCCGGCGCAAAGAGCGCGCGCCAGAGGCCGGGCAGAAAAAGCTCGGCCAGCAGCCCCCCGGCCAGCAGGGCCAGAGAGATGAGAATCAGCCGCCGCTGGGTGGACAGGTAGTGGGCCGGGTTCCAGTCGTTGAGCAGTAGGGGCTGGGTGAGTAGCACGAAAAGTCCAGTGTAGCCAGCCAGTTGGGCCAAGCGCCAGGGGGCCAGCCCAAGCAGCAGGCCCAGGGGCGATCCAATCTCCCGCCAGAGACTGCCCATCCCAAAGGCCAGCAGATTGACCCCTTTGACCAGAAACCAGCCGCCCAGCAGACCGACGGTCGCCAGACTTCCCAGCACCACCCCGGCGATTTCGCCCAGGCGGGCCAACGGCGCGGCAAGCATCCCTTCTGGCAGGATATTGCCCGCATAGGCCCATTCGCTCAGACCGGTCCGGTAGAGAAAGCCGGCGTGGATGGCCTTTTCCACCGAGGCGGGCAGCAGCCAGGCCAGCAGACAAAGAAAGATCAGCTGACCGGTGAGCCAGAGCGCCGCCACCCCCAGGGCCGGGCCGACGCCACCCCGACGCAGGCCAATGGCTGTGAAGATCGTCAGCCCCAGGGCCTGGAGAACGGGCATAAAATTGGGTTGGCCCATCATCGCCGGGAGGGCGGTTGTGATCAGCGCAAAAAAAAGGATCGTGCCAAAAAAGAGCGGATCCCGGGTCAATTCATAGACGGGTTTTGGCGTCCCAGGCGGCACCGGTTGGCCGTGGGAATTGGGGTAGAGTTCCATCATCGCTGCCAGTGGATAGGGATTGGATCGCTTGCATCCCCCAAGTATACCATCGATGATCCCTGCCAACGAATGGACGTTTGGGTGGGGGATATGGAGTCCGTAGCAGTGCGAAATCGACGGCAGTAGGCTCCCTTCTTCGCCCAGAGCCGTGAAACCTAAAACGTGAGTTTGCGTCGCTCGATCTCACGATTCACGTCTTCCCGTTTCGACTACGCGCCGCGCAATAGCTCTGCGATCGCCTCATCCCCGTTCTGCTCGGCGGCCATCAGCGGCGTGAAGCCACCCGCCTGCTGTGCGTGGAGATCGGCACCCGCGGCGATGAGCGCGGCCACAATCTGCGGGGAGCGCCCGGCCACTGCGGCGTGAATCGCCTGCAACTGCATCCCGTTTTTACTCGGCGCGTGAATATCTGCGCCTTTTTCGATCAGCCAGAGCGCTGCCTCTGTCTGTCCAAAATAAGCGGCCAATTGCAGGGGTGTGAAGCCGTCTTTGGCGAACCAATCGATGCTTTCGGCTTTCCAGGCGTAGTACTGCTCCACCTCCGGCAGGTAGCCGATGGCCGCGGCGGAGAAGAGGTCCAGCTGCGCACCGGCTTTGTGGAGCATCTGGGCGATGGCGAACTGGTGGCTATAGGTCGCCACCATCAGCGCCGACTGCTGGCTGGCGTCCACTGCATCGGCCAGCCGGGGATTCTGGGCCAGCAGCCCTTCCACTGTGGCCCCGTCTCCGCCGCGCACAGCGGCAATCAGCGCTGCGCTCTCCGCCACGGCTTTGGGGGCAGCGACGGCCCGGGCATGAATGACGCCCGCCAGTTCGTCGGCTTGGGCTGCCAATTCGGTGGTGCCTATCAGCGCGCCTTCCACCCGGCCCAGTGCCCGGTAGAGGGTACGGACGTGTAGCCGGGCTTCGTTGGGGATGTGTCCCAATGCCAGCAGCGTCTTTTCGATCTGCACCGTGTGCTCCCGCAGGTGTGCGGTGAAGCGGCCAATGCGAAAGGCCACAGAGGGTTGCTCCGGCTCCCAGAAGGGGGAACGGGCCTCCAACTGGGCGTCGCTCAGCCCGGCCAGCTTCTCTGCCACCAGCAGATGCAGACGGCCATAGGCGGCCAGGCGCGCGGCAGGCTGGGTGTCGGCGGCCAGCCGCGGACCAGCTTCGGCCAACCAGACATCTTCCTCGGCGCGGGGCGGCATGGCGGCCTTCTCTCCCCGTCCTTGTGCGTCCACCCCGGCCAGAATCGAAAGGAAGAAGCCCCGTTCTGCATCGTCGATGTGGCGCAGAGCCTCCACCACCGGCCATTCGCCCTGGGCCGGGGGCTGGGAAAGCTCGGCTTCGTCGATGGCTGCCAGCAGACCCAGCAGATCCCGGTAGGCCTCCCGGTGGGTTGCCAGGAGCAGTTGGGCGCGGGTGGGTGGTTTGCCTGCCCCAGCGCGCTGGGCAAGCAGTACACCGGCCAGATCGTCCAGGTCCTGGGCTGTGCCGAGCAGGGCCATGCGCACGCCGGGATAGTCGCCCCAGGCGTACCCACCGCCCGCCAATTCGGCATCGGTCAGATGGACAGTGGCCGCGGCCATCTCTTCGACTGCCAGAGTAAGGGGTGTATGTCTCATTGGGTTGTCTCGGATTCTGGGTTGCTCAGTTTTGGCAGTCGATGGGTGATCCCAAGAAGGTTTTTGAACGCAGATTTACGCGGATGGACAGTACTCATACTACCTCCTCGGATCGTTTCGTTTCCCTGGGCTACGTTTTTCATTGTATACTATCCGGGAAATCTTCGGCAAACGTCTCCCCAAAAGGCCATTCCCCGTGACCCGTCGCCCGCTCGCTGCCATTCTTCTCGTCTCTCTCGGCCATCTGCTCTTGGAAGTCTTCCACCAATACCTGCCCGTCATCTACCCGTTGATCCGCACCGAATTTGACCTCTCCTTTGCCCAGGTGGGCGCGGTGGCCCTGGTGGCGACGACGGCCAGTTCGATTGCCCAACCGCTCTTTGGCTACTTTACCGACCGTTGGGATGCGCGGCGGGTGGCCGCGCTCAGTGTTCTCTGGCTGGGGCTGGTGATGGGGCTGGTCGGTCTGGCGGGGAGCTATGGGCTGCTGCTGGGGCTGGTGGCCCTGGCCGGGCTGGGGTCAGCGGCCTTCCACCCCGCGGGCGCGGCTGTGGTGAGCAAAGCTACCCGGGGTCTCAAAGGGCTGGCCGTCTCTTTCTTTTCCGTGGGGGGCAATCTGGGCAGCGCCATCAGCCCGGTGTTGATGGCCGGGGGGCTGGCCGCTTTTGGGCTGGGCGGAACGGTTATTCTGCTGCCCCTGGCCCTCTTGGCCGGGGGGCTGCTCTTCTTTGGCCTGGGCCGGGAGGACGCAGCGGAGCAGGCCAGCCATCGCAAATCCCAGGCCGAAGCCGGGCAGGGCTTTGTGGCCGGGCTGGTGCTGCTCACCCTGGCGGTGATGGCCCGCTCCTGGTTTCAGTTCTCCCTGGCTTCTTATCTGCCCGTCTGGCTGGAAGGCCAGGGGCGCACGGTGGCCGAGGGCGCCCAGATGCTCTTTCTGCTCTCCCTGTGCATTGGGCTGGGCAGCCTGGCCGGGGGCACCCTCTCCGATTGGGTGGGGCGTTGGCAGGTGTTGCTGGTCTGCCTGGCGCTGCTTTCGCCCCTCTACTGGTTCTATTTGAACAGTGGGGGCGTGACCCAGGCCCTCTTTCTGGGGGGGATGGGCTTCTGTCTGGGCTGCACCTTCCCCACCGCGGTTGTGCTGGCCCAAGAGGTCTGGCCCCGGGGGCTGGCGCTGGCCTCCGGGCTGGTGATGGGGTTGGGCTGGTGGCCGGGGGGGCTGGGCGCATCGGTCACCGGGCTGCTGGCCGACCGCATGGGGTTGGATGCGGCCCTGAGATGGCTGCTGCTTGCGCCGGTGTTGGGTGCGCTGTGTATGGCCGCCTTTGTGGTGGCCCAGCGCAGGCAGTTGTCTCTGCCCAAGTAACTGCTCACCCCCACCCAACCTCCCCCAGCTTGGGGGAGGAGTCGATTCAGTTCCCTCCCTGGCAGCTTGTCGGAGTAGCACAGAATAGAACGCGGATTGAGCAGAAAGTACGGAAAAATCCGGATTTCTTCTCGCTTCTATCTGCGAAAATCAGCCCTTTCCGCGTCATCCGCGTTCTATTTCTTGCCTCTCCGACAGCCTGCTAGAATGGGGAGGGGTAGGGTGGGGTGGCTGAACAGGTACAATGAAACTGTGGTAAACTGAGCGGACACAATCGAACCCCAGTCTGGAAGGTCCAATGACGAAGAAGATCACCCCATCACCCAAACGCCCCCGCTGGCAGTCCCTGGTCGGGACGGGTATTGCCCTGCTGGTCATTCTGTTTGTCTATCTGCGCACGGGCACTGTGCCGGACGAACTGTTGGAAGGGGTCTTGGGGACGGACGCGGCCACTGTCTCGGCGATTTTACGGCAGACGCCGCAAGCCCCGGCCGCGGAGACGCCTACCACAACGCCAAAGCTGGAACCATCTGCGACGCCCACCCCTACCCAGCCCCCCGCACAGACGCCCACCGCGGTTTTGGCCGCCACAGCGCGGCCGAGCCTGACGCCAACCATCACCAGCACCGCGACGGCTACCAGCCAGCCCACGGCCACAGCCACCGGTACACGCCCACCCACCCGTGCCCCGCCCACACCCACAGCCACACCCACCCGCCTCCGTTCCCAGAGCGGGCTGCCCTTTATTCTCTACAACGACCTGCCACCCGAGGCCAAAGAGACGATTGGTCTGATCGACAACAACGGCCCCTTCCCCTTCCGCCAGGACGACTCCACCTTCCAGAACCGAGAAGGGATTTTGCCCAGCCAGCCCCGGGGCTGGTATCGGGAGTTTACGGTCATCACCCCAGGCTCCCGGGATCGGGGGGCGCGGCGGATTGTGGAAGGGGAAGACGGGCTGCTCTTTTACACGGATGATCACTACGCCAGCTTCCGGGAGGTGATGCGATGAGGGCCAAAGTACGGCGCTTTCTGGAGGACGTGACCCGCACAGGGGTCTATCGCATCGACGCGAAGGACGATCCGGCGGAGGTGATCGAGGCCGCCGCAGCCCTGGGCTGGGCGGCCTTCCGGGTGGACGGGGGGGATGTGCCGGACAAAGCAGCCTTTCTCAGCCGCTCGGCCGTGGCTATGCGCTTCCCGGCCTATTTCGGCCAGAATTGGGACGCCTTCGAGGAGATCGTCAACGACCCGGACGCGATGCCCCAGGCCCGGGGCTACCTGCTTCTGCTGGACGATTTCGCGGCCTTTGCCCGTTCCCAGCCCGGCGATTGGGCCACGGCCCGCTCTATTCTGGCCGATGCCGCGGCGCGCTGGGGGGCTGAGGGCCGGGGCTTTCTGGTGCTGCTGCGCAAGGCAGCGCGGGCCGCGCCGGACGCAGAATGGGTGTAGGAGGGATGATGGGATGATGGGATGATGGGCAACCGTACCCATCCTCTCATTATCCCATCATCGCTTGCCGCCTTTTCAACAAACTCCTCGCATATCCCCTACTCAATCGCGATCTTCACCACCACTTTGTGTAGATTCCCCTCGGAGCGCAGGGGGGTGTGTGCGTCCTCCGGGAAGAAGATGGCGAAGTAGCCTGGCCCGGTCGCCACAAAAGCGTCGGGCGTGTCGTCGTAGAGCACCACATCTTTGGCCGTGTCGAATTCGCTCTGGGGCTGGGTGCAGGTGGGGGTGGACTTCCAGCCCATCTCATCAATCCCCGCGGCCACGTATTGGATGTCGATGTAGGCCCGGTGGGATTCCAGCCGGCCTGCATCCCAGCCCCGGCCTGGGCCGTCGGTGATGAGGGCAAAGAGTTTATCGCCGTCGATCTCATAGCGGCCGGGGGCCAGATCGGTCAACCCCTCCTGGCGCAGAAAGGCAAAGGCCGCAGCAAAACGGGGATGCAGAAGCGCATAGCGATCTGCCTGGGAAAGAGGACTGAGAATCATTGGCGGGGTCTCCTGGGATTTGTGTAGGACGGACTGTCAGTCCGACCCAATGAACGAGCAAACAATACGCTCCTATTGTCATCCATTTGCCATCCCCGCGCAAACCCTCCGTACGTCGGACTGTTAGTCCGACAGGCGGGTCGGACTAACAGTCCGACGTACAAAGGGCGTTTGCAAAGTTACGATTTTCAGGATATAGTTAGCGGCAGGTAAATCGTACTTCCCATCCCCGGTTGGCAGCACACAATGCACTCCGCCATCGACAATCTCCTGTCCAACCCACCCTATTATCCTTGTCTGCTCTTTGCATACAGGGAGCCGGCTGTTCTGTACGCCCGGGCGAACGCTCTGCAAGCACAATATAGCTGGCCTATTCTTGCGCTGGGAGAAAAATTGACGCCTGGGCTGCTGCCTATGCTTCCGCGCGAACGGCAACGAGCCGCGCCCCGGCTTCTGGTGGAGGCAATTCGCACGGCATCGCCGCCGGGACCCTTGCTCGTCACGCAGATCGATCTGCTCTTTGAGCCATCTCTCGGACTCGATCCCCTGGGATTGTTGCGTTCTGCCAGCCGCCAGCGCACGCTGATTGTGGCCTGGCCGGGGAGCTACGAGAGTGGCGTGCTGGCTTATGCCGTGCCCGAACACAGCCACTATCGCATCTGGGCCAAACCGGATTTGTGTGAGTATTGTGTGCAGGTTCTGTAACTCAAACCGTACGTCGGACTGTCAGTCCGACCGGTTGTTTCTTACTGCTGTCGGGCTAACAGCCCGACGTACGAGGGAATTCCTATGCTCTATCGCGATCTGATCCACTTTGAACCCCTGGAAAGTGTCATTCAACTGCGCGACGCGGACGAGAAGGAGGACGCCCGCCGCTTGGTGGAGACGTATGTGATCTCCCGGCGGATGGAGGACCAGCTGATCAATCTGGTCATCCCCCAACTGCGTATGGACCGGGCCGCGGACAACAAAGGCGTGCTGGTGGTGGGCAACTACGGCACAGGCAAATCCCACCTGATGTCGGTCATCTCTGCCCTGGCGGAGCACGCAGATTTAGCCGAGAGCATCGGCAACCCACGGGTGCGGGAGGCCGTCCAGCCGATTGCCGGGCGTTTTCAGGTGGTGCGGGCCGAGTTGGGCGGTGTGACCCGCAGCCTGCGCGACAGTGTGCTGGACGAGTTGGAGCGTTTTCTGGAAGAGGCTGGCACGCCCTTCCCCTTTCCCCAGGCCGATGCGGTGACCAACAACAAAGAGGCGCTGATTCGGGCTGTGGACGGTTTTGCCCAGCGCTACCCGGAGCAGGGGATTCTCTTTGTGTTGGACGAACTGCTGGACTTTCTGCGCAGCCGGGAGCAGCGCGCTCTGATTCTGGACCTGGGCTTTCTGCGCGAGCTGGGCGAAATTGTGGAATCGGTCCCCTTCCGCTTTGTGGCGGGTGTGCAGGAGACCCTCTTTGACAACCCCCGTTTCAGCTTTGTGGCGGACCAGTTGCGCCGGGTGCGGGATCGTTTCGAGCAGGTCCACATTGCCCGGGAGGATATTGCCTTTGTGGTGGCCGAGCGGCTGCTGAAGAAGACGGACGAACAGTTGGCCCGCATCACCGAACACCTGCGCGCCTTTGCCCCCTTCTACCCGCCCTTGGCCGAGCGGCTGGACGAATTCGCCCACCTCTTCCCCATCCATCCCGGCTACATCGAAACCTTTGAAAAGGTCTACATCGCCGAAAAGCGGGAAGTGCTGCGCACCTTCAGCCAGGCCATCCGCCAAGTGCTGGACGCGGAAGTGCCCAGTGACCAGACCGGGCTGATCTCCTACGACCACTACTGGGGGATGATTCTGGACAATCCCAGCCTGCGCACCTTGCCCGGTGTGGCTGAAGTGGTGGAAAAGAGCAATGTGCTGGCCGGCCGCGTCCAGAACGCCTACACCCGCAAGCCCCTGCTGCCCCTGGCCCAGCGCATCATTCGCGCACTGAGCGTGCATCGGTTGACCACCGCCGATATCAATACACCCATCGGCGTGACTGCCGAGGAACTACGCGATAGCCTCTGCCTTTGGTCGCCCATGCCCGGTGCGGTGGCCGACGCCGACTTTCTGCTCAGCAGCGTGGAGACGGCGCTCAAGGAGATTCTGCGCACGGTCAGTGGCCAGTTCATCACTGCCAACGAAGCCAACGGCCAGTATTACCTCGACCTGCGCAAAGTGGTGGACTTCGACGCCAAAATCGCCGAGCGGGGCGACTTTATGGACGAGGCCGATCTCAACCGCTACTTCTACGCGGCCCTGCAACAGCTTCTCAATATGCCCACCAGCGTCCATGTCACCGGCTATCAGATTTGGAAATACGAGCTGCCCTGGGCGGCCAAAAGCGTGACCCGGCCCGGCTACTTCTTCTTCGGCCAGCCCAACGAGCGCAGCACGGCCCAGCCGCCCCGGGATTTCTACGTCTATATTCTGCCCCCTTTCCAGAGCCAGGCCGCGGCCACCTTCGACCCCCAGCCCGACGAAGTACACTTTGCCCTGACCAGTCTGGACGCGGAGTTTGGCGAGATTGTGCGGGCCTATGCCGGCGCGGCTGCTCTGGCTCAGGAATCCGCCACCTATCGCCCGGCCTATGCGGACAAAGCCGACGCCCACCTGCGCCGCCTGACCCGTTGGCTGGGCCAGAATATCGCGGCCCGTCTGCAAGTCACCTATCAGGGCGTCAGCCGCACCGTCTCCCAGGTGTTGGCCCAGACCCGCAGCAGCGCCAGCCAGGATACGGAGGAACTGCTCAAAGTGCTGGCCGCCCATCTGCTCGCGCCCCATTTTGGCGACGCCTACCCGGACTATCCCGCCTTCAGCCGTCTGCGCGAACCCATCAGCGAAGCGGCCCGGCCCACAGCAGCTATGGACGCCATCCGCTTTCTGGCCGGGCGGGGACGCACAAATCTGGCCGTGGCTGTGCTGGACGGGCTGAAACTGCTGGACAGCGAAGAACGTTTCAAACCGCTCCAATCGCCCTACGCCCGCCATTGGCTGGAGATGCTCCAGAGCCGGGGCGAAACCCAAGTGGTGAACCAGGGCGAAGTGCTGGTGGCCGTAGCCGCCGAGGTTTTCCAGATTTACAAAGATCCCCGCTTCCAACTGGAGCCGGAATGGGTGGCCGTCTGTCTGTTAGCCCTGGTCTACGACGGCCAGATTGTGCTCAATTTGGGCGGCAACGAGGCTCTGGACGCTGGCAGCATCGAACGGGCGGCCACCAAAGCTATCGGCGACCTGACCGACTTTCGTTTTTACGCCCGCCCCCGAGAACTGCCCCTGACTGTCTGGCAGTTGATCTTCGACGGGCTGGGGCTGCAATCCGGTCTGCTGCGGGACGGCAACACTCAGGATCAGGCCGTGCGTGCCCTGCAAGCGCATGTGCTGCAGAGCGAACTGGGCCAGATTGTACTCTGGCAGGGCGCGGTGCAGGGCGGGCTGCGCCTGTGGAACGAATCCCTCTTTACGGATCGTCTGCGACTGGAGAGCCAGGGCGGGCAGGTGGTGGAACATTCCCCCCTGCCCCCGGTGGCCCTCAGCCAAACCGATCTGCTGCCCTATCTGCGCCAGACCAAAGAGTTTTTGGAAGGGCTGGGCCGCTACAATACACCGGGCAAGCTGCGCAATCTGCGCACCAGCGCCCCAGAGGCGGGCCAGGCATTGACCGACCGGCGCATCGCCATGCGCACGGGTGAGGTGCTGGATGTGGTCAATGGATTGCAGGCCGTCACGGCCTATCTGAGCGAAGCCCAGGCCAACCTGCCCCCGGAGCATCCCTGGAACAGCCAGGCCGACGCCGCCCGCCAGGAATTGCTGGATGGGGTGCGCCGCCTGGCGAAGGGGGAGGAGCGCTTCAATACCCCCGGCTGGCAGCGGCGGTTAGAACGATTGCGCGCCGACTATGTGGCCCTCTACAGCGATCTGCACAGGGAGTTTGTGCTGGGACCGGCAGAGGACGACCGGCGCATCCGCATTCAGCAGGATGGCCGGGTGGGGCAGTTGAAGCAACTGGCCCACATCGATATTCTCAACCGGGCCGAGTTGGACGGTTGGATCAGCGCCATCACAGCCATCAAAACCTGCCGGGAGTACCATCCGGGGCTGCTGGCCGATGGGCCGACCTGTCCCCGCTGCCATTTCCGCCCGGTGCAGGTCCCCAGCCAGCCCGCGGCCCAGCTTTTGGAACGGCTGAACGAGCGGCTGGACACGCTTGTGGAGCAGTGGCACGGGGGGCTGCGCCGCAGTTTGCAGAGCGAGACAGCCCAGGCCAGTATGGCGTCGATGACGCCCCAGGAGCGGCAACCGTTGGACGCCTATCTGGCCCTGGACGATCCCGCCCGCGGACCCTTGCCCGCGGGTCTGGTACAGTCGGCCCAGCGTGCCCTGCGGGGTCTGCAAAGCATTTCCCTCAACAAAGAGGCGCTGGTAGAAGCACTGAAGAGCGGCGGTCTGCCCTGCACAGTGGAGGAACTGGCCCAGCGCTTCAGCGCCTTCCTTTCCGCCCAGATGCGCGGCCACGACCGACAGAATACGCGCCTGACGATTGACTAAGTACGTCGGACTGTCAGTCCGACCGCAACCAGTCGGGCTAACAGTCCGACCTACG
>JAHDWH010000179.1 GCA_023384455.1 Caldilineaceae bacterium
CAGACTCTCTCTTATTTTGAGCATCTCGTGGTCTTGACATTGGGGTCAACTATAGCGGTAGGCAGGGGTTCCCGCTCCCAGATTTTGTAAAACTGCTTCCCATAGAGATCGCTGTGGATTTCCACCCCCATCTCCCAGCCACTGCACCCGGCCAGAAAGTCCGTAGCGGGTAGGGGCAGGGGCGCGACAGAAAGCTGGTAGCCGGTTTCCGTCTGCCTGGCCTCGGCCACCAGTTTCAGAATGTTGCCCTGTGCCCGGTGCAGGGCCAGATGCTCGGTGCTGATGGCCGTAATCCCCTGCACCGCCACATCGGCCAGGGAGACATCCACGCCCAGAAAGCTGTTGGCGAGAATCGTCAATTTATTGGCCGTGTCCCAGCCCTCCACATCCAGCGAGGGGTCGGCCTCGGCGATACCCCGGCGCTGGGCCTCGGCCAGGGCGTCGGCGTAGGAGCATCCCCCCGCCATCTCGTCCAGAATGAAGTTGCTGGTGCTGTTGAAGATGCCCCGCAGCAGAGAAATGTCCGCAGCGATCAGGTCCCGCTGGCCGATGTTGACTACCGGCAGCGCGCCGCAGACTGTGGCGGAGAAGGCCAGCCCCGCGCCCTTCCGGGCAGCCAGCCGGTGCAGTTTGTGGAAGGCCAGCACCAGGGGTCCTTTGTTCGCCAGCACACAGGATATCCCCGCGCCCAGGGCCGCCCGCACATATCCCAGCCCCGGTTCGCCGTCGCTCAGGTTGACCGGCGAGGCTTCTAACAGAAAATCACAGAAACCGGGGAGGGCCAGAAATGTAGCCAGGGGTATCCCCGGCTTGTATTCGGGCAGATCGGCCACCCGCCCACCCGCCTCTTTGCGCAGACGCAGGGCGTGGGGATCGAAGCCGTCCATATTCACTGCGCAGCCGCTGCTGTCCGCCACGGCGACGACGCGCAGGGCCAGGCCGTAGTCAGCAGCCAGCCGGTCGGATTTTGTTTCGATAATACGCAGGAAATTGCGCCCGACGTTTCCGAGGCCGGAGAGGGTGAGGTCGATGGTTTTGGTCACAGGGTTCTCCTTTTTATATCTCGGCGCTTTCGTGACTGGTGGGCAGCACCGCTCCCCACCCCCAATCCCCAGTCCCTAACCCCCAATCCCCTGAGGATACGTCCGCTGCCAGCCCCGCTTGCCAAAGTCCGGGTCGTTCCACATACTGTTGCCGGTGTAGACCCGGCGGTCGAAGTTAGCCCCGGTGACCGAGCGCAGCAGCTCCTGGGTGAGTGCGGCGTCCATTGCCAGATAGCCGGCGAGATGGGCCGGGTCACCCGCCAGATTGCGATCTTCGGTGGGGTCGCTTGCCAAGTCAAAGAAGAGAATATCCCCGGTAGCGTACTTGCACAGCTTCCAGCGCCCGTCGTAGATCATCCAGCCGCCGCTGGTGGCGCCGAAAAGATAGTCGTGGGGTTTGCGCGGCGCGCCCAGACCGGGCAGGGGGCGGGAGTCGAGATAGCCCGGCAGCCCCGCGCCGCCCAGATGGAGCAGGGAAGCGGTCACGTCTAACAGGGCGACGATCTCCTGGCTGACTTCCGGGCCACCCACACCCGGCCCGGCCAGAATCAGCGGCACGTGGCAACTGGCCTCGTAGAAGCTGCTCTTGCCGATCATCCCGTGATCGCCCAGATAGTCGCCGTGATCGCTGGCGAAGATGATGAGGGTGTTCTCCAATTGGCCGCTGCGTTCCAACGCGGCCAGAATGTCGCCGATTTCGTCGTCGATCTGCTTGACCAGGCCGGCGTAGTGGGTGCGGATTTTGCGTTTGTGGTCGTCGTTGAATTCGCTGTAGTCCACCCCGTTCCAGTCGCCCCGATTGCCCCGCACATTGCCTTCAATCATTGCGGGCGGCGTGTGGTCGGCGGGGATGGGGTCGGGCATCGCTTCCGGGTCAATTTTGTCCAGATATTCGGGGGTGGGGTCATAGGGGCAGTGGGGGCCGGGAAAACCGACCATCGCGGCAAAGGGACCTTCGCCCGCGTATTCGTCGATGAAGCGCACAGCTTCGCTCCCCACAAAGTGGTCCCAGGAGGCGTCCCAGGGGATGGGGCTGACGGTCGCGCCTTTGTCTTCGTGATAGCCGGGATGCTCGTTGCCGTGGAGCTTGCCCAGCCCCCGGCTGTGCAGAAATTCCTGGTAGTCGTCCCGCACCCGAATCCAGCGCTTGTCCTCGCAGGCCACCCGGTATTGAAAGCCGTGGACAATATCCCAGGGGTAGAAGTGCATTTTGCCGATGGCCGCGGTGTAGTAGCCCTGGCGGTTGAGCAATTCCGGCCAGGTATGAATACCGCAGGCGGCCAGGTCCGGGCGCAGCCACTGGCCGTTGTCGGTCACACCGTTGCGGATGGCGTTCATCCCCGTCAGGAGGCTGGCCCGAGCCGGCACGCAGATGGGATGGGTGGAATAGGCTTTCTCGAAACGGATGCCCCGTGCGGCCAGGCTATCGATGTGGGGCGTCTGGATAAAGTCGGCCCCATAGCAACTCAGAAAGTCCGGGCGGAGCTGGTCGGGCATCAGAAAGAGGAGGTTAGGGCGTTCAGACATGGCTGACTCCTGTAGAGTGGGAGCGGGCTGATAGGGATAGGGTGATAGGGCAGATCACACAAAGATGGCGCGCTGGTGTCACATACTCCTGTCCAAAAAGGCCGCCATTTTGGTAAAGCTGTCGATGCGGTTGGTCAGTTTGCTGATCTTGTGCCCTTCGTCCGCATAGTGCAGGAACTCTACGGTTCCCCCGTTGGCCCGCACCTTCTCCACAATCAGCTCGGACTCGAAAAGCGGCACCCGGGGATCGTTATCCCCGGCGATAACCAGCAGGGGCATTGTGATCTGCTCCGCCCGGTGAATGGGCGAGATACGTTCCAGCACCTCCCGATGGCGGGCCAGACTGCCGTATTCTTCCTCCCGGTGCGCCCGCCGCCAGGGGCTGGTGCGCTCCATAAAACTGACCCAATTGGCAATGCCCACCACATCGATCCCCGCGGCAAAGAGTTCGGGGTAGCTGGTCAGCGCGGCCAGAACCATATAGCCCCCGTAGCTGCGGCCATAGATGGCGACACGGCGGCTGTCGATCTCCGGGCGGCTATGCAGCCAGAGCACCGCGTGCTTCAGATCGGCCACGCTGTCGGGCCGTTTTTCAATCTCGTCCAGGGCCGCGTAGCCCCGGCCATAGCCCGTGCTGCCCCGCACATTTGTGCCCAGAATGGCATACCCCCGGCTGAGAAAATACTGGAAACGCACATCAAAATCCGGGCGGAGCTGGCTGGTCGGCCCGCCGTGGACATACAAAATGCAGGGGTAGCCGGCTGCCGGGGGCGGTGTCTGGGGCAGATAATAGAGGGCCGGGATGGAAAGTTCATCAAAGCTGCGAAAGCTGACCGGCTCTGGACGAACAAACGAAGCCGGGTCCAACCCAGCCCGATCACTCTGGGTCAAGCGCCGGGCCGACCCATCCCCGGCCACCAGCCAGATGTCCAGATTGTGCTGGGGTGTCTGCACATCGCAGACGATTGTGCCGTCGGCTTGTAGGGAAATATGGCCGATCTGCCCATCAGGAAGTCCCTCGACCCGTGTCAACTTCTTTGTCGCCAACTCCACCCGCCACAGACGGCTGTATCCCCCCTCGTTATAGGCATAGACTGCCACGCCATTGGAAGCCACCGCCAGCGCTTCCATCTCCCCCTCTGGGGTATGGCTGTCCGCGCTGATCACTTCGGCCAGCTCGCCCGTGGCGATCTCCAGACGGCAGAGCGCGCCCCGGTCGTGGGTGCGGTCACTGAGCAGATAGACCCCATCGGCGCGCCAGCGCACCTGTTCGTACCGGGCGGGCGTACGGCCCTGGGTTAATTCCTGGCGCAAAGCGGGGCCACCCTCTGCCAGCAGATCGACCAGAAAGAGCCGGTCTTCCAGGGGGCCGACCTGCTGTCGGGTCAACACAAATCGTTCATCCGGTGACCAGGCCATCACCTCCTGATTGCCCGAAAGCTCCAGCAACAGACGGCTCTCCCCGCTGGTCACATCCATCTGGAAGAGATCGAAATCCACCCCATTGCGCGGGTTTGCCACGTAGAGAATGCGCAGGCCGTCCCCGCTAAAGCCGCCGAAACGGTGAATGGCCCCGTCGTCAACCGTCAGCCGCCGCACGTCGTGACCCCTGTCGCCGCCGAAACTGCTGATCAGGTAGAACTGTTGCCGTTCATTGCCCCCCACATCGCCGACAGCCAGCAGGTGTCCCGCCCCTCCTGTGCCGTGAATCTCCCACACTTTATCGGCAAAGAAGGTAAGTTGCCGGGGCCATTCCTGGGTTTCCCTGGCGGTGGAGACGCTCCACACCTGAAAGTTGCCGCTGATGTCGCTGAGAAAGGCCACCCGGCTGCCGTCTGGCGAAAGGAGGGGCATCTGGGCGCTGCGGATGGTGAGATAGCGGGCGAAGTCGGTCATAGGAGGGGCCTTTCGGGCTAAAACGCGGATGCGATGGCAATGGGGAAGGGGCGCGGCCTATCTTTGGGGTGTGGCTGTGAAGATCGGCCCAATCAGGCCGGGTCCAGGAAGCGAGGCAGCGGCCGGCGTTGCCGTGGGCGGTGCGCTGTCGGGCTGGCCGCCGGGCAGGGAAAGGGTGGGCCGGGCGGTGGGGCTGTCCGTTGCTGTCGCGGTGGCCGTGGCTGTCTGGTCCACATCGACAGCCGGTTGGAGCGTCGCCGAAGCCGTGGGTGTTGGCAGAGGTCCCGGGGTTTCGGTGGGCGGTGTCGATGCTGCGATGCGGGCCAGCAGAGGCTGGAAAGCTGCCAGCGCGCTATCCCTGGCCGAGAGAAGCTGTTCCGGCGCAACCAGCGCCACCGCGACAAAGGCCAACAGAACCAGCCCCGCAAAGAATTGCCCCTGGCGGTTGGCAGGTTTGAGCGCGCTGGGTTTTTCATAATTCAGCCGTCCTGTGCGTGCCCATTCCACCAGCCGGTGTTGGTCCACCAGATGGATGGGTTTGCCCTCGGCCCAGCGCCGGGCCGCCAGAGTCACACTGCCCGTAGTCACCAGATAGGCTTCGTCCGCGCCCGTATGAAGCATCACCCCGTAGAGGTCGCGCACCACTGGCTGGCCCACGCTGCCCTGATAGCGCTTGCACTGGACCACAGCCATACGCCGTCCCTGACGCACGATCAGGTCTATGCCCTCGTCCGCCGACGCCTGGGTATCCTCCACCCGGTAGCCCCGTTTGGCAAAGAGCGTTCCCACATATTTTTCAAAGGCGATGGGGTCCATTGCCTGGAGTTTGCTCAGTCGCATAGGAGAGTTATAGCAGAAAGCGTGCGAAAGGGAAAACCGGCGCGGGGAGGCGATCTCACCTGCTGGTTGTCAAATTTCTCCACTTTTCACCCAGCCGGGCCAACTTCGTCTGAAAGCCGGGCCGTTCCAGCACGTCCCGGTTAACCGGCCAGCGGGGTAGATTGCCCTGCAGCACAGCCAGCACATTTTCGCAGGCCAGGCTGCCGTTGAGTTCGTAGAGTTCGTCGGTCCAGGCCAGGGCGTGGGGGGAGAGGATGACATTCTCCATCTGGACCAGCGGGTGATGGATGTCCAGCGGCTCCTCCTCAAAAACGTCCAACCCCGCGCCGGCAATCTGCCCGGCCTGCAACGCCGCGGTCAGGTCGGCCTGGTTGACAATCGGGCCCCGGGCGGTGTTGATGAGATAGGCGGTGGGCTTCATCAGCGCCAGCCGCTCGGCGTTGACAATCCCTTTTGTCTCCGGCGTCAGCGGACAGTTGACCGTCACAAAGTCCGATTCCCGGAAGACCGTCTCCAAATCGACCAGTTCCACATTCAATTCCGCGGCCCGGGCCGGGCTGGTGTAGGGATCGTAGGCGATGCGGCGGCCCAGATCGAAGGGGGCCAGCAGCCGGAACATATCCCCGCCGATATTGCCGACGCCGACGGAGCCGAGGGTCTTGCCCGTCAACCCCAGGCCGAAAGTTTGCGCTTTCAAATCCCAGCGGCCTGTGCGCACGATACGGTCTTTGGCAGGCAGCTTTTTGGCCAGGGCCAGCAGAAGGGTGACAATCGCCTCGGCCACAGGACGGCGCACCGCATCCACTGTAATCGCCAGCAGGACATCGTTGGCGGTGAGGGCTTCCGTGTCGATGCGGTCGTAGCCCACACCCCAGCGAGCGACGACGGCCAGTCGATCGCTGCCGGTGAAGGAGTCGGCCCGAAAGTGGGAGGCCAGCACCAGCACCCCATCGCAGTCAGCGATGGCTGCCGGGGAGACCGCCCCATCCGGCGGCGATTCGTAATAGTCCCACGTCACGTAGGGCAGAGGGTCGAGGATGCGGGCCAGCACAGGCTCCAGCGCGCCGGGCACATCCGTGCGAAAATCGGATGAGACGCCGATGTGGAAGGGTTGGGTCACTTGAGTTCTCCCTTTGTGTCTTTGTGTCTTTGAGGTTCAATTTTTCTGCAACAGTTGCGGTGTGCCATAACGCCGCCAGCTTGCCAGCCCGCCCCGCACCAATTCCTTGCCACTCGCCACATCGATCTCCCGGTTTGGCCCGCCCGCATAGACGGAGACCACCGCATAGGCGATGACTTTGCCCGTCGCCATCACCCGCTCTACCGCGGCCAACACCTGGGCCATATCCGGTCCGTTGGGTTCTTTCGTCGAGTGATCCGGCGTGTAGCGTTCGTCCAGAATGTCGGCGTCGATGTGCAGGTAAATGGCGTCGCAGCGTTCGACCAGGGCGTCGATGGCCGGTCCCAGGGGTTCGCCGGGGAAGCCATCCGCCGCAGCCGTGACGGGAATGCCCACTGCCCGTACAAGCGTATCTTCCGCCGGGTCCAGATTGCGCACATCCACCATCACAATCCGGTCTGTGGGCAGGGGCGCGACGATATGGGAACCTTCCCGCCAGCGGGGAAAGGCCAGCCCCGCGGCGACGGCCACGGGCATTCCGCCCAGGCTGCCGGTAATCGTCGTGTGGGGTGTGTTGAAATCGCCGTGGGCATCGAACCAGACCAGACCGACCCGCAGTTCCGGGCCGTGGGCGTCTTGCAGACCGCCGAGAATGCCGGTGATGTGGGTGCAGTTGCCGCCGGTCATCAGCAGCGCCCGGTCTTCTCGTCGTGCCGCGGCCACAGCGTCGGCAATTGCACCGTTGATCAGGCCGAGATTCGTCTCTTTGTCGTCCGTGCGTGCGCTTTCGGGGAAGCGGGGTTCAGCGACCGTCACCGGCACACCGGCCGCGTCGTAGACACCGGCAGCGATGTAAGCGTCCAGCGCGCGCTCGTCGCCCGCCGCGGGCCGGTCGCCCACATAGCGCACGCCGATGACTTGCAGAGAGGAGAAGGGTGTCGTCATTGGCTTGCCTTTCATAGCAAAGAGGCCAGCAGGTCGTCCGTCACCCGCTCGGCGATGAGATAGCGGCGCTCGCCATCCACGCCCGCGCCGGTGACAATATAGCGTCCCGATTGGATGCCCAGATAGTGGCCGAAAAGCCGGTCAGTCGTCTCCCGCCAGCCCTGGGCCTGGGGCAGATTGCGCTGTTGCAGGGCTGTCCAGTCGGCAGGAATCTCAAAGGCAATCGTCGGCGCGCCCGCGTCAAAGCGGGTGGCAAGCGGCCCGTCGTTGACCCGCAGAATATCCGGGCTCTGGGCCAGATTCACCAGTGCGGTGGGTTGGCTGCCCGCCAGAATGCGCTGTACCCGTTGGCCCCCCACCAGCCAGGTCAGACTGAAACGGGAGGCCGCCACCTGATTGAGTTGGTTGTGGAAGGCGTAGAGGGCCGGATGTGCTTCGTAGGCCACCGCGCCCAGCCGGGTAAAATTGAGGGCGGCGTTGGCAAATTGGAGCGGGTCCGCGGTCCAGTTGATGATATCGATGCCCTGGGCTACTGCTTCCTCGGCCTGCACTTTTTTCAAAAGATAGGCGATGTGACGTCCCCGAAAGGCGGAGAGAACCCCCATTGTTTGGGATTCCAGCCGCACCCGCTGGCGCAGCCGCTCCTGCCAGAGAGGGGGGAGTGCTGTGCCGCCAAATTTGGTCATCCCAAAGAGAAAGCCGGCGGTCTGCCCGTCGGCCCGGGCCACCAGTGCTGTAGCTAATGCAAATTCAGCGCTGTACATATCCGCTGGATAGAGTACTTCCGGGGGATTGTTCCAGACCACCTGCTGAATCGTGCGGGCGTCTTCTGCTTCACTGGCGTCCGGACGGCCAAAGTCCAGATCGCCGATCAACCGGTGGCTGGCCGGGTAGCTGTGGGCTGCGTGGGGATCGTAAAAGACAACGCGGCAGGCCGGATTGAGCAGTCGGGCTGTCTGACGGGTCAATGCGTCCGGGTCAAACGGGGGCGCATCTGCCAGCCGGTGATAGCGCAGGGTATAGACTGGAACGTCCCCTTCCATCTGCCGGGGAAAGAGAAAGCCGTAGCCGCAGGTCTGGCCGTCACGCCGTACAGTCAATCCGCAGCCGCCGATTTTGGGCAGAATGACGTGCAGGTAGTGGCTGGGCATCAGCGACGGGTTGTCCGCCCCACCCAGCCGGGCCCGGCCTTCCTCCACAAAAGTAGTCCAGTCGCCGGTCTCTGTTTGGTGGAGGGTCAGGTTCAACAAGTGGTTGCACCGTCGGTTGGATTGGTGTAAACTATCGGCAGGTCTTGGGATTATGAAAGGAGAATGGGATGGACAACAACGCTCCGTCGCAGAACAAAGAGGTACTACAGGAATCCGGGATTCTTTACGCAACCCAACAGAACAGCGCGCCATCTGTAGAATCTATTTTGAAACTGGTATCCCAATTGGCGGCGACCGACAAGCTACAGTTGATGGAATCGCTCGTCGCGCTGATTCGCGCTGAACTCGCCCCGCCGGAAGCGCCGGTTTCGCTCTACGGGCTATGGAAAGGTTTTTCCATCAGCGAAGACGACATTGCCGAAGCTCGCCAGGAAATGTGGGGGAATTTCCCCCGGGATGACATCTAATGTCCGACTATGTGGCGGATACCCACAGTCTGATCTGGTATCTGACTTCTGATGCGCGTCTCGGAAACGAGGCGAGAAAAATCTTTGCTGCCGGTGGGCAGGGTACTTCGCTGATATTTGTGCCCACAATCTCGCTAGTGGAGATCGTCTATTTGCAGGAGAAGCACAAGAGTCCGGCTACTATTTTTGCCCAATTTCAGCAAGCGATGAATGCCCAATCCGCTGGCCTTCGGCTCTTTGCCCTAACCCGCGAAGTGGTTACTGCCCTGTCCCGTATCCCCCGCCAATCAATTCCCGATATGCCAGACCGCATCATCGCGGCCACTGCACTGCATTTGAACGTGCCACTGATCAGCCGGGACAGACGGATTCAACTCTCTACCATTACATCCGTCTGGTAGCCATTGCGCCGCGTCTCCCACTCCTCCCGCAGCAACCCATACCAATGAACATCCACATAGACGCCGCCGGTGAAGAGCATCCGCCGGAAGGTGCCTTCGCGCACAAAGCCCAGTTTTTCGTGCAGGGCCACGGAACGGGGATTGTCGCCGTGGACACTGACTGTCACCTTCTGGTAGCGCAGTTCGTGAAAGTAGTAGCCCAGGACGAGTTGGATGGCGGCTGTGGCATAGCCCCGCCCCCAGTGCTGGCGGGCAATGTTGACCCCATACATAAATGTGCCATTACGGGGTTCGCAGTGGTGGGTGTTGATCCCGCCCACAGCCACGCCCTCCGGGTTTTCAATGACCCAATGGAAGCGGTCTTCTTCCATCCGTTGCTGGGATTGCTTTTCCGCCCAGGCTTGCACAGAGGCCAGAGAGGTCGGCGGCCAGACAAACTCCAGATGGCGGGCCATCTCGCTGTCCTGATTCCAGGCCCAAAAGGTCGGCGCGTCCTCGGATTCTACTCCCCGCAAGCGGATATGCTCGTTCTGCCAATAGTTCATCGGGTGGCTCCAAAGTCTTTGTCCCAATGTTCAGGCCGGCGCTCAATCCCGCCCGCCCCGATCTCCTCGCCCACATAATCGCCGTAGCAGGCGTGGATTTCGTGGAAGATGGCCTTGCGCTGGTCCAGATAGCCGTCGATGGCCGGGAAAAGTTCGTCCAGCCGGTTCAGGGCCCGTCCGTTGCGCAGGTCGATCAGCCACTTGCCCTTCAACTCCAGTTGTGCCCGGCGGATCGACCGGTTTACCCGGTTTTTGGGCATCAGAAAGAGATCGACGACAGTGAAAAAGAGATAACGTTTGCCCGGTGTGTCCCGCACGAGCAGCCCCGCGTTGGGCGCATAGAGTAGAATTTTGCGGCAGGCCAGATCGTCCAGAATGAAGAAGTGGGCTTCGGGAATGGCTGTCTGCCAATTGCCCAGATTGTAGGATTGGCGCTTCTCCTTCACGTCAAAGGCAAAGTAACGTTTGGCGACGCGATCCCCAAAGCCAAAATCCAGTTGGGTGAACGAACCGGAATGGTCGTCGTATTCCACCCGCTTTTGCTGAAAAAGCGTGCGAATTTCCTGTTCCAGAGATGGGATCGCCATAGGCTACCTGCACTTGTACAGTCGGGTATCCGGCTTCTCTTTTAGAGCCTGTTTCATAATTCAGGCTCTTAGGGCGTGGGTGGCGGTGGGGAGGAAGTCCCCGTCCGTTTGCGGGCAGACGGGTTGACCTGGGCTACTGTGGCCTGGACTTCGCTGCGCAGGACGCTGGCTGTGCGCCGCCAGCCCGCCAGTTTGCTGCTCGTCTTCACCACCGGCTCCACCACATTGGCGCTGACAAAATCCGCGGTGCCCCGCACAGTGCCCACCGTCTCCTGGGTGTCCTGAATGATGGGCTTGACTTCGGTCTGGATCATTTTGACCAGCCGCCAGACCTGCCAGACCAGCACTATCAGCAGGGCGTTGAGAATGAGAATTTCCAGGGCCACAAAAATAATGGCGATGTCGCGGATAGCGCCGCTGATCATAGCAGGCTCCTTCGATACTTGACAAGGTGACAAGGTGATTGGGGTGACAGGGCGGCTTTACAATTCAAAGGTACGGACAATCAAAAGCGACAGAAACGCGCCGACGGTCACTTCCAGGGTGTGAAGTTGGCCGATGCGCAGCACATTCAGGTCCAGGGTGCCGCCGATCCACTGGCCGATGACAACACCCACGCCGGCCGCGGCCAGATAGACGAAAAGGTCGCGCAGGCTGCGGCCTGTCCACAGATGGAAGAGGCTGGCGTAGCCTATCGCCAGGAGAGCAGCCAGCAGGAGTGTGGGATTGAGCAGGGCGGCCATAGAATTGTCTCAGACGGCCAGGGCCAGCGGAATGTGGAAATTCGGTGGCGGAGCCGCCGTCTGTCGGGCGATGATGCCGCCGCCCAGGCAGTGATCCCCGTCGTAGAAGACCGCGCCCTGGCCGGGGGTGATGTCGCGCAGGGGTGCGTCGAAGACCACCCGCACGTCCCCGTTGGGCTGGGGATAGAGCGCGCAGTCCGCGGCCACGCTGCGATAACGGATTTTGCACTGGCCCCGGTAGCCGTCCGCCACGGGTGTATCCAGCGTCCAGTTCACGCCAGTCGCCAGCAGCTCTCGCTGGCCCAGTTCGTCCAGCGTGCCCACCACCAGCGCGTTGTGGGCCGAATCCAGTTCCAGCACGTACAGGGGTTCGGTCACCCCGCCAATACCCAGCCCTTTGCGCTGGCCGATGGTGTAGTTGGGCAGGCCGTTGTGAACGCCCAGCACCTTTCCCGTGCGGTCCACAATCTGCCCCGGCTGCATCGCCCCGGGTGCCCAGTCCTGCAAGAAACGGCGATAGTCGTCGTCGGCCAGGAAGCAGAGGTCCATAGAGTCGTGCTTGCTGGCGATGGGCAGCCCCCGCTCGGCCGCGATGCGGCGCACTTCGGACTTGGGGTAGTCGCCGATGGGAAAGAGGACGTCCTGCAACTCCGCCTGGCCCATCACACTGAGGACGTAGCTCTGATCCTTGCCCGCATCCACCCCGGTCAGCAGATGAACGGTGCCGTCGGGCTGGCGGCGCAGACGGGCGTAGTGGCCTGTGGCCAGATAGTCCGCGCCCATCCGCCGGGCGTAGTTGAGCAGATAGCCGAAGCGGATGTGGCGGTTGCAGGCCAGGCAGGGGTTGGGTGTCAACCCCGCGGCGTAGCCGTCGATGAAAAGGTCCACTACATTCTGCTTGAAGGGCTGTTCGACATTGATCAGATAGAAGGGAATGCCCAACTGGTCGGCCACCCGGCGGGCGTCGTTGACGCTTTCCAGGCTGCAACATTTGTTGGTGGAGCCTTCGCCCGCGCCCGTCTCGGCCCACAGACGCATCATCACCCCAATGCAGTTGTAGCCCTGTTCCACGAGCAAAGCCGCGGCCACAGAGCTATCCACGCCGCCGCTCATTGCGACGACGACGGTTGTTTCGTTGGGGGGCGGGTTCACAAACATAGCAACTTTTACTTCTCGCGTCTACGAACACGAAAACGCGCTTCATCGACAACACAAAACGATTGGCGCAAATCAAGACGAAGTCTGTCTACATCCTGCAAGAAAGCGAGCAATCTGGTTCCGGCGACAGATTCTCGTCAAGAAGGAGAAGCGGATTCATTAGAACGGACTGATCCCTGTCAGGTCATACACCTCTTCGTTCTCCATCCGTAAACTGGCAAAGGCAAGACATTCTCTGACATTCTCAATTGTCAATTGAGGGTATGCCTCCGTTACTCGCTCGAATGTATAGCCATTTGCCAGTAGATTGAGAATCAACGAAACCGAAATACGGGTTCCCGAAATCACCGGCTTGCCACGCAGAACAGCGGGATTCTGACTGATAGTCATAAGCGCTTCTCTCTCACTCTCCATCCAAATCACGCACTCCTATTTTACCACACCCGAGCGGCTCCGCCATGCGGCAGCGCGGCGGCGCAACGCTGCTCATAGAGACGGATTTGCGCCACCTTCTCCTCGCGCCAGCCCGCCGCTCGTTCGGCCAGGCGCCCGCTGGCATCACCCTCGTCGTCCAGATAGCGCTCCAGCCGTAGCCGCCACCAGACCAGCATCAACGCAGTGTAGACCTGAATACGTCTCTCCACGTCGCCGTCCGGGCAAGAGTTGCAGTAGTTTGCAATCACCCATTCCCAGCGCTGATCGGTCACGTCCGCATAGGCCGGGTGGGTGATCAGATCGGCAATCTCGAAGGCCGGATCGCACCAGCCGCTGTATTCCCAATCCACCGATTTCCACCCGTCGGGTCGCCGCAGAAAATTGCGGATATTGGGATCGGAGCGGCAGAGGGTCTGGTCAACCCGGGGCCAGGACGGCCAGTCAATGCAGTGGACTCGATCGAGCAGGCGGGAAAGATCTGTGGAGCGCGCTTCGGCGGAAAGCCAGCCCCATTGAGCACGAATGGCGGCGAGCGCTTCATCGGCGCTTGCGGTGGACAACACAGAACGGGTCAACCCGCGGTGGGTGGCAGTCAGTTTGATCGAATGGATGATCTGCAAGTGATCCAACAGCCTGCCCCATTCCCTGTCATCGGCAGGTGGGTGGCTGCTCACAACGCCCTGCTCCCAGCTCTGCACCACCACCGGATTTGGGTAGTTCTCCTGATCCAATAATAGAGGTGATGGCGCAATGGACAGCCCAGCCTCTTGCAAAAGATGCAAGGCAGCCCATTCCCGGCCAGCCCTGTCCCGATTATCCCGTATGGTAAACTTCACTGCCAGGTCAAAACTACCCTGGGTGATCCGAAATAGGCGATTATTCATCCCACCACCAATCGACCAGATGCGCCATTCCTGCCATTCAAACCCGGCCTGATCGGGTACTCCCTGTGCGAGATAGCCAAGGATCGGCGTGAGTAGCTGCCGAGGGGTAATCACTTTTTCTTTCACAATTTTCCTGCCCCCCTGAGAATTCCACTACAAAAATTGTAGCGGAGAATACAGCGCAAAATCAACAGCGCGCCCATACTGCAAGCAGTTTGACAAAAGGCGCTACAATCCGTATAGTAATGCCAGTTCTTTTGAAGACTTGTGAGCATTGTAAACCAGAGATGACAATCTTCCACGCAACAACTATCTGCTACACCTGCTTGTGTCGTTAGCGGGTTCAGCCAGCACGACGCTGGATGTACCCGCCAACCAGATACGAGCGGTGAGCGCGTTGCCTGGAATTGATTGCTCTGGATCGTTGCAAACGAATTGTTCGGATTTTGTTTGTCTGGCCTCTGTCTGAGGTCAGCCAAACGACACAGCCGAACATCACCAGATTAGCAGTTACAGACCGGCCTCATCGTATGCGATGGGGCCGTTTTTTGTTTTCCAGCCACCCCACCCTACCCCTCCCCATTCTAGGGAGGGAACTGGATCGACTCC
>JAHDWH010000180.1 GCA_023384455.1 Caldilineaceae bacterium
ATCTGGACAGTGCGACGCACCAAAACGGGAAGTTATTCTTTGACAAGCCCTAAGTGTGTAAACGAAAAGGACAAAGATTCATGCAAACCACAGCCAGCACCCAATTCCTCGGACGATATATCATAGCCGATCCGAAAATCTGTCACGGGCAACCCACTTTTCGGGGAACACGCATCTTTGTAGCCGATGTACTCGATCAGGTGGGCAGCGGTATGGCTTGGGAGACGATTATCGAGGAGTGGCACAACAGTATCTCATCCGAGGCAATCGCTGAAGCGGTACAATTGGCAACCAGAGCGCTGCTTGCCCATGCCGATGAATTTGTATTGGAGCCTGTACTGGCATGAATGTTCTGGATGAGAATATCATCGAGAGTCAATACCAGCTTTTGAAACGCTGGCGAATCTCAGTCAGGCAAATTGGGCAGGATCTGTCTCGAAAAGGGATACAGGATGATGAGATCATTCCGTTTCTGCTTACATTGCAGCGGCCCACATTTTTTACGCGAGATTTGGGCTTCTTTGGCCGCGGGCTATGTCACCGCAGCTATTGTCTGGTCAGTATGGCGGTGGACAAATACGAATCCGCAATCTTTGTGCGCCGTCTATTGAATCATCCCGACTTCAACACGCAAACCAAACGAATGGGGACGGTTCTTCGTCTGTCGAGCAGAGGCATTCAGGTATGGCGGCTGAATGGAGAAAAAGAGGAAGCATTCGATTGGTGATAACGCGGCGGTGAAGGCCGCGGATGTACCGGCGGTGGTGTAGGAAAGGCAACGCGATGGGTGGGATCGGGGAATGATCTCACCCATCGCTCATACAGGCGGATGATATTTTTATGGGTCGTAACGAACATTCTCTAAAAGTTGTTGTGCTGGCCGCGCCCCGGTCGGTGGACGGGGCCAGCTTTCCATTTTTGTCCCCCCTGGGGGAGAGCAAAGTGATCGACTATAGCCTGGGGTTGGCTCTGCGTCTGGCTCAAGGCGATGATCTCTACCTGGTGGTCGGTCCGGAAGGCGATGACATTGCTGAACACCTGCACCGCACATATCCGGAAGCCAGCTTCCAGATAATACGTCAGGCCGCGCCCCGGGGCACAGGCGATGCCGTCTTGCAGCTTGCCCCCGCACTGGTCGGCTACACCGGCGATCTTCTGATCCTGTACGGAGATACGCCTTTGCTCCGTCGCACTACCATCTCCGGCCTTCTCAACCACCACCGGCTCAAGCAGGCCGACCTGACTCTGCTCATTGCCCAGGTGCCAGACCCAGGCGGCTATGGGCGAATCATCCGCGATGGGAGTGGACGCATTGTGGATATTGTGGAGGCGGAGGAGGCGGTCGGGGATGTCCGGGCGATTCGGGAGGTCAACGCGGGGGCGACAGTGGCCCGTGCCCCAGCTCTCTATACGGCGCTGGCTCAGCTCGCGACGGCGGAAACGAAAGCACCCCTGCGTCTGACCGACACTGTACACAGGATGCTGCACACCGGCGGTCGAATGGCCGCTTTCTGCACCTACGACGCTGATGAGATTCTTGGCGTGAATACGCCCGCAGACCAGGCGATAGCGGAGTTCGCGCTGCAGAAGCGCTTCTTTCATCCCTGGCGAGCCGAGGAACGCAGCGAAATCCGCTTTGGGACCGGCGGCTGGCGGGCTGTGATCGGCGAGGGCTTCACGATGCACAATGTGCGTCGTCTCTGCCAGGCCCTGGCCAATCACGCGCTGTATCAGAACCAGGAACGGGCCGGTGTGCTCATCGGCTACGACAGGCGCTTCCTCTCGGATCGGGCCGCGGCCGTGGCTGCGGAGATCTTCGCCGCCAACAACCTTCCGGTTCAACTGCTCACCGAACCCACGCCGACGCCTCTGGTTACCTATGCCACGGCTTTTCAGCAGTGTGCTCTGGGCCTGGTCTTCACCGCCAGCCACAACCCGCCAGAGTGGAATGGGCTGAAGGTCTTCCATCAGGACGGTTCTTTGCTTATGGCCGACGAGACCGACCGTATCGAAGCGGAAGCCAATCGATTGGGCGTCGATGATGTGGTCAAAATAGATTTGGGACTGGCTTTGACGGCCCAAATGGTTCGTTACGTCGATTACACAAATGAGTATGTGGACGCAGTGGAGAACCACATTGACCTGGCGGCTATCCGCGCCGCGGCGCTGCGGGTGGTGATCGATCCGATGTACGGTGTGGGGCAAGCCACATTGGAGACTGTTCTGACAGAGGCTCGCTGCCGGGTGACCACCATACGCGGTCGCCACGACCCTCTTTTCGGCGGCCACTCCCCTGCGCCGGACCTTCAAGCTCTGAGCTTGCTCATCAACACAGTTCGGGAAGGACGCTATCACCTGGGGCTGGCCACAGATGGCGATGCGGATCGGATTGCCATTGTGGACGAGACGGGGCAGTTTGTGCCGGTCAATGAAGTGTTGCTGCTTCTCTACTACTATTTGCGACGCTACCGGGGCGAAACCGGAGGTGTGGTCCGCAACCTGGCCACTACCCATCTGCTCGATCGTCTGGCTCTACACTTCGGTGAAGCCGCCTACGAAACGCCCGTAGGTTTCAAGGATATCGTAGCGGCTATGCAAACCCACAATGCCCTGCTGGGCGGCGAAAGTAGCGGTGGGCTGACCATCCGGGGTCATATCCTGGGCAAAGATGGCATCTTTGCCGCGGCTCTCTTTGTGGAGATGTTGGCGGTGACAGGGCGGACGATCTCGCAACTCCTGGACGAAATCTACCGGCTAGTCGGTCGGCTGCATACTTTAGAGGTAAACCTGGAAATTACATCGGAGATGAAGCTGTTGCTGCCCCGACGGCTGGCAGAGCAGAAGATTACTGCCATTGGCTCTTACCCTGTGCGACAAGTTTCTCACGCTGACGGGACGAAAGTAGTGCTGGACAACGACAATTGGCTGCTGCTGCGCTTTTCGGGCACCGAGCCGCTCCTGCGCATCTTTGCCGAGGCGGATACACCGGCGAAGGCCCAGGAGCTAGTGCAGTGGGCCAGAGCGCTGTTGCCCGGAGAGCCGCAAGGGGCGTGACGGGGTCGTTTCAACTCTCGCGGCGGTGAAGGCCGCGGATGTGCCGGCGGTGGTGGTGTTGGGAGGAGGAGGGACGGAAGGGTCCAGATATTGATTATGTGGAGGTGAACAATGCCAAGACCTACGAGCAAGACAGACCTGTTGGCAGCGATCAGCCAAGAGAGGGGATCACTGGAGGCAATTCTGGAAACATTGCCACCCGAGCGGATGGTTGAGCCCGGTGTGGTCGGCGAATGGTCAGTCAAGGATGTACTGGCTCATCTGGTTGAGTGGGAGCAGATGGTGCTGGGATGGTATCGGGCCGGGCTTCGCGGGGAGGTCCCCGAATTGCCGGCACCTGGATACAAGTGGAGTCAGATACCGCAGATCAACCAGATGATCTATGAGAAACACCGGGACAGACCACTGGACCAGGTGATGGAGCAGTTCCAGACTTCGCATCGGGAGATACTCGGCGTGATTCAGAAGTTATCCGATGAGGAATTGTTTACGGCCGGGCGGTATACGTGGACGCGGAAGAACGCAATGGGCACGTACTTTGTTTCCGCAACCAGCAGCCATTACCTGTGGGCCAGGAAAGAGATACGCAAGGGACTCAAAAGGCTTTCGGCGTAGGGGTTCACGCATTCCCGCCGCCTCAACGATGGGCAGCGGTCTCGGTCTCTCTCCGATCTCCGTTCCGTCCGCCCTTGCAATAGCGGCTCTGACAAGCCAAGAATAAACCCATTATCATTTTCGCAAGAAAGGAAAGAGAGGGCACGATGCCGACATTCGAAGGGATATTCCCGGCCATCATTACGCCGATGGCAGCCGATGGGTCGCTGAACGAGACGGCTTTTCGCAAGGTAATGGAGTTCAACATTCAGGCCGGTGTACACGGCTTTTGGGTGGCCGGGGGCACAGGCGAGAGTGTCCTGCTGGAAGACGACGAGAACCGGCGCATTGCCGAGATCGCCGCGCACCAGTCCCAGGGGCGCATCGCCAATATTATGCACGTCGGGGCCGCAACGACGACCCGCTCGGCTCGCCTGGCCGAACACGCGGCCAAAGCGGGCGTGGAGGCCATCTGCTGTGTGCCCCCCTTCTTCTACCGCCAGAGCGACGAGGCAATTGTAGAGCATTACCGGGTGGTGGCCGCAGCCGCGGACCTGCCCCTCTTTGTCTACAATCTGCCCCAGTCCACCGGCGTGGAGATTACCCCGGTGCTGATGCAGAAGATTCAGGACGGGGTTCCCCAACTGGCCGGGCTGAAACATTCGGCCCCCTATATTCCCTACATTCGGGACTTTGCCAAAATGGGGCTGGCCTGCTTTGTAGGCAACTGTCGCCTGATGTTGCCCGCGCTGACGATTGGCGCGGTGGGCTGTGTGGACGGCCCGCCCAATCTGGCCCCGGAGCGCTGGGTGGCCCTGTGGAAAGCGTACAAATCCGGCAATCTGGCCGCGGCAGAAGCGGCCCAGGAGCACGCCTCCCAGGTGGCCGATCTGGTGCAGCCCTTCCGCTTCCACGCCATCGCCAAAGCCGTCCTCAGCGCCCGGCTGGGTAT
Source organism: Caldilineaceae bacterium (assembly GCA_023384455.1). Taxonomy (GTDB): domain Bacteria; phylum Chloroflexota; class Anaerolineae; order Caldilineales; family Caldilineaceae; genus JACQGT01. The sequence continues at coordinate 4,601 of JAHDWH010000180.1, forward strand.
CGACTGCGGTGACCCGCGCCCGCCGATGCAAGCGTTGACCGCGGCGGAACGCGCCGCGCTTCTGGGACGGGCGGCTGAAATTGGGCTGGGGGAGGTTCAGTTGCTTACTTCTTGAAATCAGCGTAACTGCTCGGCTACCCTCCATCTTTTTAACCACTGAAAACACGGAATACACTGAACAAAGCGAAGAACTTCCGTGTATTCGGTACTGATCAACGAGATGATAAAACGTAGGTGCGGTTTGCAACCGCACTTCTCCGGGTGAAAGTGCGGTTACAAACCGCACCTACAGATTCCACCATCTTCTTGATCAGTACAAACTTCCGTGTATTCTGTGTATTCAGTGGTTTTTCCAATTGCTGCCTGAGAAGGTACAAATCAGAGAGGTCAGATTGGTATGGAAACTCCACTTTCATCCGCCACCAGCTCAACCAATCAGGTGAAGATTACAGCCATCAAAGTCCTCCAACCCAAAAGCGGCGCCACACTGGTACGGGTGGAGACGGATGCAGGTGTCTATGGGATTGGGCCGTGCCACGGCACAGGACCCTTTGTGCGCGCCGCCATTGCCGCGCTGGAAGGGCCACGCCTGCCCCATCTGGGGCTGATCGGCAAAGACCCCCTGGCTATCGACGTGCATTTTCACAATCTGTTCTACGCCTATCCCCAACGGGCACGGGTGATAGGCGTACTCAGCGCCATCGACATCGCCCTCTGGGACCTGGCGGGCAAACTCCTCGGCCAGCCGGTCTGCCGACTGCTGGGCGGCCCCTTCCGGGACGAAATCCCCCTCTACTCCCACTGCCGGGGCGGGGATTTCCTGAGCCGGGACGAGTGGCGGGTGCGTGCCCAGGAGATGGTAGACGATCCCTACGGCTTTCGAGCCTATAAAATTGACATTCATCACGTCCTGCACAGCCATATGCAGGAGTACATTCCCGGCATCGGCCCCCGGGCGGTGCGTGACGTGGCCGAAGCCTATGGCCTGGCCCGGGAGTCTCTGGGCGACGACATCGACATTATCGTCCACTGCCACAACGAACTGGACCTGCCCAGCGCTATCCAAGTGGCCCAGGCCGTGGAGCCGATCAAACCCCTCTACTTCGAGGACCCGCTCGCTCCCGAATTCACCGACGCCTGGATGGCCCTGCGCCGCACCACCCGGGTGCCCATCCTCACCGGCGAGAACATCGAACTGGCCGAGGGCGCGCTCCCCTTTTTGCAGAACCAGGCCGTGGACAGCCTGCAACCCGATCTGATCAACTGCGGGGGTATCAGCGGAGCCAGGCGCATCGCCGACCTGGCCGCGCTCTATCGCATCCCCATCTCCTGCCACAACGTCAGCGGCTACGTCCTCGATATGGCCTCCCAGCAATTTTCGGCCTCTGTCTTCAACTGCCCGCTGCTGGAATGCCGACGGACAGCCGCCGAAGCCCCGGAAGCCACCGGCGAAAAGCTCATCATCCGCGACGGCAAGATGAAAGTGGCTATGCGTCCCGGCCTGGGGCTGGAATTGGATTTTGACTATCTCAAGGCAAATCGGGCAGATGGCGAGCCGTGGTGGGGCTGATCGAAAGCAACGCCTCGATGATAGGCAGAAGTATCCATCAGCTTTTGTATCTGCGACCTCTGAGCAACCGGCTCTTTGCCAAGGAACCGTCGTGAGCGTCCATATCAGCCTTGAAAAAAGCGTACTCGAAACCAGCACCCCGCCCAGCATCTTCAACGACGTCTTCGGCCCGGTGATGATCGGTCCGTCCAGTTCTCACAGCGGCGCGGCTTTTCGCATCGGCAAACTCTGCCTGGACCTGCTTGACGGTACAATTACTTACCTCTACGCCAGATACAACCGGGGCACGGCCTTGGCCAATACCCACATCGGCCAGGGCACGAATCGCGGCCTTTACGGCGCGCTCCTGGGCTGGGAGATGACTGATCCCCGGATGGAGGCTTTTGACGAGCAGATAGAAGAGTGCCTGCGGGAGGCTGGCATTGCCGTGACGGTAGAATATCCCGACTTGGGCAGAACCCACGCCAGTTTTTACCACCTGACCGTCGGCAACGACCGTGAAGAACATCGGGTCGAGGCCATCTCCACCGGCGGCGGAATGTTCAAAATTCTGCGCATCGACGGCACGCGTGTGGCTATGGAGGGCGACTTTTACGAGTTGCTCGTCTACTGCAATCGGAACGCCGACGCGCTGGGAACGCACCTGGCGTGTGCGACAGAAGCCGAGTTTGTCCTTCTCTGCTCCGACGGTCCCGTTCCATTTTTTCAGGTGAAGTCTGCCAGCCCCTTTGACGAGGGCTTTCTGCGGCAACTGGGAAAAAGAGACGGCGTAACCGCGGTAAAAGTCCTGGCACCTGTCTTGCCGACGCTCTCCCGTGGGAATGTACAGCTTCCCTTTCTGTGCGCCAGCGAACTGCTCAAATACAACCGGGCCCACGGTTTGAGCCTGTGGCAGTTGGCCCTGCGCTATGAAAGCGCCCGCGGCGGCGTCTCCGAGCGCGCAGTCTGGACCCAAATGGAGGAGATCGTCGCCATTATGCGCCGGACCCTCGACGCGGGGTTGGCCGGAACCGACTACGCCGACCGGCTGCAGGGGGGACAGGCCCCACTGGCCGCAGACGCTGTGCGGCGCGGGGCTGTGCCCGACGATTTCGTTGCGAAGATGATTTTGTACACCGCGGCCTTTATGGACGCAAAGAGCGCGATGAAAGTCTTTGTGGCCGCCCCCACGGCTGGCTCCTGCGCCACGACGCCCGGCGCAATTCTGGCCATCGCCGACGCCCGGCAAAGTTCAGACGAGGAGATTGTGCAAGCAATGCTGGCCGCCGGGATGATCGGCGTATTCATCGCAGCCCACGCCACCTTTTCGGCAGAGCTGGCCGGCTGTATGGCCGAAACCGGGGCAAGCGGGGCAATGGCCGCCGCTGGCCTGGTCCATCTGCTCGGCGGCGATCTGGACCAGGCATTGACCGCGGCCGGCACGACTATCAACACCGGCCTGGGCCTCATCTGCGATATGCTGGCGGACCGGGTGGAAGCGCCGTGTATGGACAAAAACATCGCCGCCGCGCTGCGAGCCTACGGTTCAGCCATCGCCGCGCTGATGGGTTTCTCCAAAGTGATCCCCTTCGATGAATCCGTACGCGCCATGCGTGAAATCGGCCAGCTAATGCCGGACAGTATGTGTTGCACAGGTGGCGCGGGTCTCTGCCAAACCCCCACTGGACAACGCTTGCACCGACAACTGGTATCGCTGGACATCGGCGACAGACCGCCCGGCAGCCTGTTGATCAGCAGCCACGAGATAGAAGGGTAAATCCAACCGCTCCCTTCATCTCCTCAACGCCTGTTCAATAGTTCAAATGCTGGCAACCCACATCACTAACCACAGAAAACACAGAATACACGGAAAATTCTCTTTCGGCTTTTCTTCTGTGTATTCCGTGTATTCCGTGGTCAGCCCAAGAGCCTGTTCAATAATTCAGGCTCTCAACGAATTGTTCGATCTGCGGATTCGTGGCTCCGACAACTTCGTGGCAAACTTGCAAGATAGCTACAACGTCACCATTCGGAGCGAAAAGAGCGTGCGCCGCCATTCCAATATTCTACACATTACCCTGGCCGATTTCATCCTGCGCGCCGGCTACCAGATGGGCAAGACGCCCCTGCTGCCCCTGTTGGCCGCGTCTCTGGGCGCGACGGATGTGCTGCTGGGGATGATTGTCTCTGTCTCCACCCTGACCGGGATGCTGACGAAGCCGATCTTCGGCGTCCTCTCGGACAGGCAGGGGCGCAAGCTGTGGATTGTGCTGGGCACTCTGCTCTTTGCGGGCGTGCCTTTCCTCTACCGCTTCATCGACACCCCCGGCCAACTGGTGCTGCTGCGTCTGCTCCACGGCACGGCCACAGCCATCTTCGGCCCGGTGACAGTGGCCTATGTAGCCGAGCGCAGTGGCAGGCGCAAAGCCGAGCGTCTGGGCTGGTTCGGGATGGCCCGCAGCGGCGGCTACGTCGTCGGCCCCCTGGCCGCGGGGATGCTCCTGCTCTGGAACGACCCGGCGGATGTCTTCGCCGTCATCGGCGGGCTGAGTTTGCTAGCGTTTATCCCCGTCTTCTTGCTGGACGAGACCGCGGACGGCGGACCGCAGACCGCAATTCGCAATTCGCAACTCGCAATTCGCCCCCCATTCCGCATTCCAACTTCCCCATTCCGTACTCCTGCGGTCTGGCTCTCCGGCGGGATGGAAGCCACCGTCTACATCGCCACCTACGCCATCAAAGCCTTCCTGCCCGTCTACGCGCTGACCGCTGGCTATAATACCGCGCAGATCGGCCTCTTCTTCACTGTGCAGGAAGGGGTACACCTGCTCCTGAAACCCGCGGCGGGTCGGGCCGGGGATCGGCTGGGCTACTACTGGGCCATCGCCTTGGGGATGGGGGGGCTGGCCGGGCTGCTGCCCCTGCTCACCGTCGCCTCTGCGGGGTGGATGCTGCTGGGGCTGGCCGGGCTTTTTGGCGCGTGCCAGGCCCTCATCTTCCCGGCCACTGTGGCGCTGGTGGCGGACCAGATCGAGCCGGCCCATCTGGGCGCGGGGCTGGGCTTTGTGGGCACCCTGGACAACGCGGGGAAGGTGGTTGGCCCTGTGCTGGGCGGACTGCTCGTCGCCGGGCTGGGCTATGCGGGGATGCTCTGGCTGCTGGCCGGGCTGCTGCTGACCGGCGCGCTGGTGGTGGCAACGGTGCTGCCGAAGATGCGGGTGGGAAGCCCCAGGGCTGTAGTTAGTGGGGGGGAGTAGGCAGAACTTCCTCCTGCCCGCCCATCTGCGCCACCAATTGCCGGGCCTGCTGAATGTCGGCCAGTTCGCCCAGGCTGATCAGTTGCACCAGCGCGTTGCCCAGCACAGTCGTCTCCACCGGGCCGGCCATCACCGGCAGGCCCGTAGCGGCGGCAGTCATCCGGTTGAGCAGTCGGTTCTGGCTGCCGCCCCCCACGATGTGCAGCCGATCCGCTGGCTGGCCGGTCAGGTCGGTCAGGATGGCGAGGACGCTGGCGTAGCGGTTCGCCAACCCCTGTAAGACCGAACGCACGATTTCGCCTTTTGTCTCTGGCACAGCCAACCCCCGCTCCCGACACCACTCCCGCACCCGGCTCGGATGATCCCCCGGCCCCAGAAAGCGCCCGTCGTTGGGGTCAATCGCTGTCACATCCGGGGCAGCGGCAGCAGCCAGCGCGGTGAGTTCTGGGTAGCTCAATTCCTCGCCCGCCGCGGCCCAGGTAGCCCGGCACTGCTGCACAATCCACAGCCCCATCACATTTTTGAGCAGGCGATAGGTGCCGTAGACCCCGCCCTCATTCGTCACATTGGCGGCCAGGCTGGCGTCGTTGATCACCGGGCTGCCCACTTCCAGCCCCACCAGACTCCACGTGCCGCTGCTGATGTAGGCGGAGCGGGGGGAGGCCAGGGGCGTGGCCGCCACCGCGCTGCCCGTGTCGTGGCAGGCCGGCGCGATGACCGGAATGCTGTCGAATGTACCCAGCCGGGTCCCCGGCTGTACAACCTCCGGGAAGATGTGGCGGGGGATGGCGAAGGCGTCGAGAAGCTCCCAAGCCCAATCGCCCGTGCGGGGATTGAGCATCTGCGTCGTCGTGGCGTTGCTGAACTCGCAGACTTTCGCCCCGGTCAGCCAATAGTTGAGCAGGTCCGGCGCAGTCAGGAAAGTCTGGGCCGCCGCCAGTTGGGGCGAGCCGCTCTCCACCAGCGCAATCATCTGGTAGAGGGTATTGATAGGCATAAACTGAATGCCGGTCTGGGCAAAAATCTCCGCCCGGGAGACCCGGCCAAAGGCCCGCTCCATCACCCCGTCCGTCCGGCTGTCCCGATAGGTGATGGGGTTGCCCAGCAGCTTGCCCTGGCTGTCCAGCAGGCCAAAGTCCACGCCCCAGGTGTCCACGCCCAGGCTGGCTGGGCTGTGGGCCTTGCCCAGCCCGATGCCCTGCTGGATATCCGTCCACAGACGCAGAAAATCCCAGTGCAGGGTTCCGTTCAGATTGACCGTCACATTGGGGAAGCGGTGCATCTCTTCCAATTCCAGGCCGTGCCCGTCGTAATGCACGGCCATCACCCGGCCCGATTCGGCGCCCAGATCGATTGCGAGTACAGAGAGTTTTTTCATCGGTGGCAGACTATTTTCTATACGGGTTTCTATACGGGTTGGTTCTCTTGACGTAGCCCGGACACAAGCGCGTCGATATCTGTGGTATGGATAAAAGCTGTGACCAGATCGTCAGCCTCGAAACGGGTTGTGCCGTGGGGAATAAGCACCCGCCCGTGCCGGCGTATGGAGACGAGAATGGCGTCCAGGGGAAGCGCGGGACTGATGTCCTGGATAGACTTGCCTATGGCGCTGTCACCGGCGCTCAGCATCACCTCTACAAATTCGGTGCCGTCAATGTTGCGTAGCTGGGCCCGTTGGGTGCGATGCTGCAATTCTGCTCGCCGGGCCAGCCCCACATTATAGGCTTTGATGATCTCTTCCCGACGGAGGACCCCCAGCAGTTTGCGTGGGTCCTCCCGCGCAACCACCGGCAGGCGGCCATAGCCGCGCACACTCATGCGCGAGAGCGTCTCGCCCATTGGTTCGTCGGGATAGGCGACTACCAATCGCTCGAAGGGCGTGCCGATTTCGGAGACGAGGCTGCTGCGGGGTAGCTTTTCGTTGACTGCCCTGTCCAGATCGCTGACAGTGATAATGCCCCAGAGTTTACCCGTCTGTTCCAGTACCAGCAGGCCGTGGCTGCGGGTCTGGCTGAATATATCCGAGAGTTGGGTAAGGGTTGCATTCTGGGAGATGGTATGTACACTCCCCCCCATCACCTCAGCCACTGTCACGCCCTGCATAATGTCTACATCCCGCCCGCCCTGTAAATGGACGCCCTTGAGCCGGAGTTTGAGGGTGTAAATCGACTCCTTAAAGAGACTTTCGGCCAAGAATGTAGAGATGACCGTTGCCAGCATCAACGGCAGAATCAGTTTGTAGTCACCGGACATTTCGAAAACGATCAGAACCGCAGTGATAGGCGCACGGGCCGCGCCGGCAAAGACCGCGGCCATACCCACAATGGCATAGGCACCGGGGTTGGTGACGACACCCGGCCACAGGCCGTGGGCCACCTGGCCGACCATTCCGCCCAGAATCGCACCCATAAAGAGGCTGGGGGCAAAGACGCCGCCCGAATTGCCCGTGCCCAGCGTAAAGCTGGTCGCCAGTATTTTGAGGATGAGCAGGGCTGCCATCAGCCCCAGCCCCATCTGAAAATCCCCGGCAATGGCCTCGCCGATCAGATGCAGCCCCGGTCCCAGCACCTCGCGATTGGGCAGAAGCAGGGCCACCAGCCCGGTGAGCACCATTCCGATTGTGGTGCGCACGTAGAGCGGTACAGGCCGACTGTCGAAGAATTCCTCGAATTTGTAGAGAACCCGGATAAAAGTCACGGCCACCAGCGCGGCCAACAGCCCCAGGACGATATAGACGCCCAACTCGGCCAGGTGGTCCATGGGATAGGCGGGGACCAGAAAGGCCGGTTTGTCGCTGAGCAGGGCGCGGCTGACAATACTGGCGGCCACACCGCTGATGACAACCATCCCAAAGTAGCGGGCGGTAAAGTTGTTGAGGATCACCTCCTGGGCAAAGATCGCGCCGGCGATGGGCGCGTTGAAGGTGGCGGCGATCCCGGCTGCGGCGCCACAGGCCACCAGCGTGCGCACCCTATCCCCGCTGAAGTGGAATAGTTGGCCGATGGTCGAGCCAAGCGCCGCACCCACCTGTACAATCGGCCCTTCACGCCCGGCAGAGCCACCCGTGCCGATTGTCAGCGACGACGCCAACACTTTGAGCACCGCCACCCGGGGGCGGATGTGCCCGCCACGCAGGGCGACGGCCTCCATCACTTCGGGCACGCCGTGGCCTTTGGCTTCCCTGGCCCAGCGCTCGATGATATAGCCGACAATCAGCCCGGCCATCGCCATTACCAGCAACAGCCCGACCACACTGCCCAAAACGCTTTGCATCCATTGGGCCAGGTTGCCGATCTGCCCCAGCATCCAAATGAAGGCCACTGCGCCCAGACCCGTGCTTAACCCAACCAGCAGAGCTGTGCCAAATACAATGAGTTCTTCGGGTGTCTTCCACCCATATTCATCCCGCACCAGTGAGCGCAGCCTCTGTTGCACCCATCCCACCACTGCAAACGGTCCGTTCGTAAGAATTGTCATACATTTCTGTTCATTGGATTGAATTCAGCTTCGCGTCGCTAACACATCTTTTTCGTATTGCCGAATCTCTGTCACGTAACCCATCCCCGCCGGTACTTCCTGGCGCAGGCAGTGGTAGTCCCAGACCGCGCCGAAGGGCAGCCCCTTTAACTCTTCCAGCAGGGCCAGCCGGGCCGTGAAATCGCCGTCCTGCTCCAAACGGCGCAATTCGTCGATGGGTTCGAGCAGGGCCAGCAGCAGACCGCGCAGGGCATTGCGTGTGCCAATCGCCCAGGCCCCCACCCGGTTGATGCTGGCGTCGAAGAAGTCCAGGCCGATGTGTACCCGCTCCAGATAGTTGCCCCGGATGATCTCCTGCATAATCGCTTGCAGGTCGTCGGTCAATGTGACGACGTGATCGCTGTCCCAGCGCACGCCCCGGCTTACGTGCAGGAGCAGGCGGGGCACAAAGAGAAGGGTGGAGGAGATTTTGTCCGAGATGGTTTCCGTAGGGTGAAAGTGGCCGGCGTCCAGGCAGAGGACGAGCTGGTTGGCGACCGCATAGCCCATATAAAATTCGTGGGAGCCGACGACGTAGCTTTCGGACCCCAGACCAAAGAGCTTGCACTCCACCGCGTCCAGATTGTAGCGGCTGTCAATCGGCTTTGCCAGCACCGCGTCCAGGGCGTCCTTCAGCCGTTGCCGGGGGCTGGCCCGGTCCACCGTCATATCCTTATAGCCGTCGGGAATCCAGATATTTGTGACCGCGGGCGTGCCCGTCTCTTTGCCAAAAAAAGCGCCGATCTCCCGGCTGGCGATGCAGTGCTCAATCCAGAACTGGCGGATGCCTGCGTCGGCGTGGGCCAGGGTGAAGCCGTCGTCGGCCAGGGGGTGGGAAAAGAGGGTCGGGTTGAAGTCGATGCCGTGATTGTTGGCTTTGGCCCAATCGGCCCAGCCCCGGAAATGCTCCGGCCCGATTTCGTTGCGGGGCACGGGACTGCTCGCTTCCAGATAGCTGGCGTGGAGATTGAGCCGGTGGTTGCCGGGGATCAGGCTGTAGGCTTTGTCCAGGTCCTGGCGCAGTTGATCCGGCGTGCGCGCCTTGCCTGGATAGTTGCCCGTTGCCATAATGCCGCCGCTCAGTCCCCGGTCCGGGTCTTCAAAGCCGAGAACGTCGTCCCCCTGCCAGCAGTGCAGGCTGATGGGAATCTGGGCCAGCAATTGCAGGCTGCGGTCTGTGTCCACGCCCAACGCAGCGTAGCGTTCCCGGGCCAGGGCGTAGGATTTTTCGATGAAGTTGGGGGAGGGTTGGCCGTCCATTGGGGGTCTCCTTCGATTTGTATTACCGGGGGCTTTTGTTTGCACCTGGGAGATAGAGGTTTATGATATCACCTGAGTGTGAAAAGAGGTAACTACCCAGGGTGGGCCCCACACACCAGGAGTGGATTACACAGCAAAAATAGTGGGGCGAGGGC
>JAHDWH010000181.1 GCA_023384455.1 Caldilineaceae bacterium
ACTGGATCGACTCCTCCCCCAAGCTGGGGGAGGTTGGGAGGGGGTGAGCAGTTATCCGCAGAGGGTCTCTTGCCGGGTATCGACGTGTGGCGAACCGCCGGCCCTCTGGATTCCCTGGCCCAGCCCTGGGCCATCAACCAACTGGAGGCGTCCCAAAGCTACGCCGCCAACCACACCCTCTTCGCCGCGGTGGATTCTGCCATCTACCGCTCCCAGGATGGCGGCGCAAGCTGGCAGCGGCTGCTGGATCGGCCTGGGTCGGGCAATGCAACCGCACCGGCCACCCAGGAACGCTTTACCCACGTGGCCCTTTCCCCCGACTACAACGGCGATGGCATTGTCTACGCTGTACTCCAGACCAGCGACGGCGGCGCACGCCTCTATCGCTCTGCTGACCGGGGTAACGTCTGGCAGACGAGCGCCGTCTTCGCAGAGACAGTGGTGGCCCTGGGTCTCTCGACGGACTTTCCTATCGACGCCACTCTCTTTGTCCTGACCGGTGACGGGACAAGCCTGCGCAAATCCACCGACGGCGGACAGAACTGGACTCACCTGCCCTTCAATGTAGCCAGCTCGCTCAACGGCATTGACCTGGGCATTGTGCCGGACTTTGCCCAACATCAGACACTCTACGTCTCCGGTTTTGGACAGACCCTGCGCAGCGTGGACGGCGGCGCTACCTGGACAACGCTGCCCGCCGCCGGGCCAAATTACGGGATTGTCATCTCGCCCAATTTTGTCGTCGATCACAGGCTCTGGCAGAGCTTTCGCAGCATCGAAGGCGCGGGCGACGGATCGCCGGATGCGGACGTAGTCCGCTCGCACGACAGCGGTGAAAGCTGGTTCTTCTCTACAACCGGTCTGCCCGGCGTCTACGAACCCTTCCCCCGCCATCTGGCCGTCTCGCCCCGCTATGCCCAGGACAGCACGCTCGCCACAGCCCTGAGCGGCCAGTTTGTCGGCTGGCAGAGCCACGACCTCTTTTGCAGCGCGGACGGGGGTGGGCGCTGGCAGAATCTGGGGGCCCTGCCTGGCAACCCGGATGTGACCGATCTGGCGCTCACCTACGAGGCAACCAGCGGTTTGACCCTGCACATCGCCAGCACAGCCGGTGTCTGGCACGGGGAGATCGACTGCCAGCGGGCTGCCAACACGACTTGGCTGCCCCACATCCGCAAGGATGCCACGCCCACACCCACAGCCACGCCCACCCCAACCCGGACACCGACACCCACACCGACAGCGACGCCCACGCCGACAGCAACGCCCACACCCACGCCGACAGCGACCAGCACGCCGACACAGAGCAGCCCGCTGCCGACACCGACCCCCACAGTCACGGGTACGGCTACCCCTTCTGCCAGCCTGACCGCAACACCCACGGGGACACCGACGGCCACACCGACGGCCACACCCACCAGCACCTTCACACCCGACAGCCCGGCCTGCTACAACGGCTTTGGCAACCCCGGCTTTGAGGAAAGCAGCGGCTGGGAGATTCGTCCCAACCCGGTGCTGGCCGCCTACGTCACAGCGCCGGTCCACAGCGGCAGCCGAAGTATGCGCACGGGCATTGCCCCGAACGGGGCGAATGTCGCCAGCTACTCGCCTGTCCAGCAGACGGTACACATCCCGAACGGGCTGGCTTCGGCGGAGCTGCGCTTCTGGCGCTATAGCCTATGGGGTGACGCCGCCCTGGGCAGAGCGACCCCGCCGGACCCCGGGCATCTGCCCCGCCATCTGGACGATCTGCCCAGCGCGGCGGCGGCCCCAGACTACTTCTACGCCATCGCCATTCTGGAAAATGGCACAATCGACTACCTCTTTACCGAGCGGGCCAACAACCCCACCTGGCAAGAAAAGGTCATAACACTGGACCTGGCCCGCTATGCCGGTCGCAGCCTGCGTTTCCAGTTTGGCACCTACAACAACGGCACGGGCGGCATCAGCCGCACATTTGTGGACGACGCGTCGCTGAATCTCTGCCCGCCAGCCGGTGCGCTCCTGCTCCCCGGCGGCTGGGCCGAACGCATCTTCAGCCAGCCCACCCTCGGCACCCTCTACGCAGCCCTGGCAACATCCCTCTACCGCTCCGACGACGCCGGGGGCAGTTGGCGACTCGCCGGCACAGCCCGCCCGGAGCATACGCTGCTCAGTGCGGACCCCGACCGGCTCTATGCGGGGAGCGGCGTGCTCTGCGCGGTGGGGGGCGAAACTCCACCCTTCTGGCGCTCTCTGGATGGGGGCGTCTCCTGGCAGGAGCTGGCCGGTGGCGCAGGGCTGAAGCCCCTGGCCGCCCATCCCACAGACCCCAACCGGCTCTACGCCGCAGGCTGTGATGGCCCCTATCTCAGCAGCGACGGCGGCGTCACCTTCACCCACCAGCCCGACGAGCTTTTCTATCTCTACGAGAGCCGTTTCATTGCTCCGGTGGGCAACGACTGGCAGACGGTCTGGGTGGGGGGCATCAGCGAAGGCGGTGGCGGCGCGCTGATTGTCAGCCGGGACGGGGGCGCAAGCTGGGCGCGCAGCAATCCCCTGCAGCCGGAGCTTGGCTGGTTTGGGGATCTCAAAGTGGATCGAATGATGGCTGGGACGGTCTACGCGCCGGCTGTCTTTGGCTTCCATTTCACAACCGATGGCGGCGCAACCTGGCAGACTCTCGCTGACGGACTGGCCGATGTGCTGGAACCCCAGCCGCCCCTGCGCAGTTCCGGCGTCCACGGGCTGGCGCAGGAGCCCGCAGCGCCCAATCGCCTCTTTCTGGGCACAGCCCGGGGTCTCTATAGCCTGACGCCGGGCCAGACCGCCTGGACGAAATTGACCGGCCTGCCCTACGACCAGAGCCGGGTGCTGGACCTGGACCTGCTGGATGCCGCGCCGGGCACGCTCTACGTGACCAGCGGTCAAAGGGTCTACCGGCTGGCTCTCGGCCCGAATCCGACGCCCACAGCCACCCCAACCCCCAGCGCCACCCCGACCCCCAGCGCCACGCCCACGGCCACACCGACTACTTCGGCCACGGCCACCGCCACGGCCACGCCGACGACGCCACCTACACCCCTGGCCCAGAGCTGGCCCATCCCCTATCTTTCGGCGACTATTCCTCTGGCAGAGGGCAGCCATCCCCACGGGGTGGCGGTAAATGGAGCGGGCAATCGGCTCTACGTGACTCTCAACGGCGACAACCACAGCGGGCGTGGGCTGGCTGTCTTGGACGGCCCCACCTGGCAGATTTCCGGGACTGTCCAGTTGGCCCAGAGCGCCACCGGCCCCAACGGGGTGGCCCTGCTCAACGAGAGCGGGCGGGTGGTGGTCGCCAACCGGCAGACGGCCAATGCGTCGGTCATCGACGTGACCCCGGTCATCAGCGCCAGCCAGGTGATTTCGACGATTGCCGCGGCGCTGCTGCCCAATGGGGTGGCGGTTTCGACAAGCTCAACCGGCGGCGGCTATGGCTACATCGCCAACTTTGGCAGCGACTCGATTACCGTCTTTGACCCGGCAACGCTGGCCGTCCTGGGCACCCTGAACAATGCGGGCCGGGAACCGTCGCTCTTTGCCGTAGACCCCACAAGCGGGGATGTCTTTGTCAGCAGCCACGGCTCTAACGAAGTGGCCCGGCTGCGCGCCGGTCGGGTGGCAGAGAATTATCGCGACATTCCCGAACCCTATGGGCTGGCTTTCGACCCGGCCAGCCGCTATCTCTACATTGCCAACCGGGGCAAGAACCGCACAGTCACTGTTCTTGACACCGCCAGCAGTAGCGTTGTGGGCGCAATTCCGGTCTACGCCGAGCCATTCGGGCTGGCTGTCAACCCGGACAGCGGCCATCTTTTCGTCACCTTTGGCGATCAGGTGCGGGTATTGCGCAGCCGGGATTGGAGTCTGGTTACCGCCTTTTCTGTGCCCCCCGGCGCAGAGGAAGGGATTGCCCTGCACGGGCCGACGGACCGCGTTTTCGTCACCAGCGGCGAAGGCGATGCAGTGACAGTCATTCAGGACAGTTGGCCCGGACAGATTGTCTATGCCAGCGCGGGCAGCCAGACGGAACTCTACGCAATGCTGCCCGACGCCAGCCGCCCAGCCCGACTCACCAACACGCCGGGCGTCTCTGAAAGCGAACCGGTCGGTTCGCCGGATGGGCGCTGGATCGCTTATATCCGCCGGGAAGAGGGCAAAAGCCCTGAACTCTGGCGGATGGGGCGCAATGGGCAGAACCAGCAGCCGCTGGTGCAGAGTTTCGGCGATCTGGCCTCACCCACCTGGTCAGCGGACAGCCAGCGGCTGATCTTTGCCTCCCACTTCGACGGGGATTGGGAGTTGTACAGCCTGCGCTTGGGGGACGCCTTTGTGAGCCAACTGACGGACAACAGCGCTGACGATTTCAGCCCGGACTGGTCCTGGGCCACAGACCGCATTGTCTTCGTCTCCAATCGGGTGGGGCCGAATCCCGAAGTCTATTCGATGCTGGCGGACGGGCGCGATGTGCGCCGCCTCTCTGCCAATCCCAACGGCGACGCCACGCCCCACTGGTCGCCGGATGGTCTACAGATCGTCTTTTTCAGCAGCCGGGACGCTGGACAATCTCTATTTGTAATGAGGGCAAATGGTAGCGAGCTACGCCAGTTGGTGGATGCCAGCCTACGCCCCTTCAGCCCGGCCTGGTCGCCGGATGGCACGCTCATCGCCTTTGCGGGCTATCGACCGGGCAGCGGTCACAGCGAGCTGTTCCGGGTCAACCCGGACGGGACAGGTCTGCTCCTGTTGACTCACAACGAAGTGGAGTTCGACTTCGGCCCGGGCTGGTTGCCGGGGAAATAGCGAACCGATCCCCTTTGCAGAAGCAGACCCGCCAGGTTTCGGAAAACCTGGCGGGTCTGCGCGCTTGCTCCATTTGCCCTTCCCCCGGTTCAATCGTATGATTGCCAGAGCGCGGAAGGATTCTCTCGCAAAGGCGCAGAGACGCAGAGAAAATCCCTTCGACAGGCTCAGGACAGCGCCGTGTCCATCCGCCCTTTCCGCTTAATCCGCGTTCCATTCCCCAAAAAGGAGCCAGCCAATGACCCCTTCCCTTTACGAACGTCCGTTGGAGATGTTGCAAACCCTTGTCCGTATGGACACCACCAACCCGCCGGGGAATGAAATCCTCTGCATTCAATATCTGGACAATCTGCTGCAAGAAGCCGGGCTGGCGACGACAATTCTCGCCAAAGACCCCAACCGGCCCAATCTCATCGCCCGGCTGCCGGGGCGGGGCCAAGCGCCCGGCCTTGTGCTGCAGGGCCACGTGGATGTGGTGACGACGGCCAACCAGAAATGGGATCACTTGCCCTTTGGCGGCCAGATTATCGACGGCGAACTCTGGGGACGGGGCAGCCTGGATATGAAGGGCGGGGTGGTGATGATGACCTGCGCGGTGCTGCGCGCCCTGGCCGAAGGGAAAGAGCCAGCCGGGGATATTGTGCTGACAATTCTGGCCGACGAGGAGGCGGGCAGCGACTACGGCGCGCGCTTTGTCACGGAACAGCACCCGGAGCAGTTTGCAGGGGTGCGCTACGCCATCGGCGAGGGCGGCGGCGGCGCGCAGTATCTGGGCGGCAAGCGCTTCTATCCCCTGATGGTGGCGGAGAAGCAGGTCTGCTGGCTGCGCACCCGCTTTACCGGGCCGGGAGGGCACGGCTCGTCGCCTTTGCGGGACGGCGCGATGGCGAAGTTGGGCAAGGCGTTGACAGCCCTCAACGCCAACCGCCTGCCCGTCCATCTGACCCCGGCTATGGAGCTGATGCTGGATGGGCTGGCCCGCATTGCGCCGCCGGATCTGCTGGCCGCGGTGGACGGTCTGCGCCATCCAGCCACTGCCGACGCCACCCTGGACGGACTCTACGCCAGCGGCGCACCCCTGGCCCGCTCTCTGGATGCACTCCTGCACAATACTGTGAATGCGACAGTTGTCAACGGCGGCTTCAAGACAAATGTCATCCCCAGCCATATCGAGCTGGAACTGGACGGGCGGGTCTTGCCCGGCTTCACAGCCGACGACTTTATGGCCGAACTCCACACCCTCCTGGGCGACGATCTGCCCTTCGAGATTATCCGCCACGACCCCGGCACGGCGGAGGTGGATATGTCCCTCTTTCCCCTGCTGGCGGGGATTGTGGAGGAGATGGACCCGGAGGCGGCGGTCATCCCGTCGCTGGTGGGCGGCTTCACCGACGGGCGGATGTTCACCCGACTGGGCATTCAGAATTACGGCTTCCTGCCCGTCAAACTGCCGCCGGGTATCAACTACGGCGCGACGGTCCACGGGGCCAACGAGCGGATGCCGGTGGAAGGGCTGGAGTTCGGTGTGCGGGCGATTTCGACGCTGCTGGAACGGTATCGGGTGGACTAACACCAGGAAAAAAGGACACGGATTGCCGCGGATAAAAACGGATTGACACGGCGCTGTCCTGAGCCTGTCGAAGGGATTCAATCTGCGAAAATCTGCGGTTTCTGCGGTTTCTGCGTTCCGCTTTTCATTCTCTATTATTTGATATTGACGCACTGGAAACCGACAAATGACCGATTTAAAAACCTCTGTCCAACAACAATTCGACCGGGTGGCCGCCAACTACCGCACCAGCGCGGTCCACGCCCTGGGGGAAGACCTGGCCCAGATGGTGGCCCTGGCCGACCTGCGGGGGGACGAGCGGGTGCTGGACGCGGGCTGCGGCGCGGGTCACACAGCCGCGGCTTTTGCGCCTTACGTGGCGCAGGTGGTGGCGGTAGATTTTACGGAGGGGATGCTGCGCCAGGTGGAATTGCTGGCCGCGGAGCGGGGGCTGACAAATCTGACGACCCGGCGTGGCGATGTGGAGGCTCTGCCCTTTGGCGACGGCGAGTTCGATCTGGTGGTCAGCCGCTACAGCGCCCATCACTGGCCCCACCCTGCCCAGGCCCTGGCCGAGTTTCGCCGGGTGTTGAAACCGGGGGGTCGGGTCGTCCTCAGCGATGTGGTGGGCTTCGATGATCCCACCTGCGACACCTACCTGAACGCCATCGAACTCCTGCGGGACCCCTCCCATGTGCGGGACTATACAGAGCCGGAGTGGTTGGCTTTCTTTGCCAGCGCGGGCTTCGCGGCGGAGATCGGCTTTCGCTTTCGCATAGTCTTGGAGTTCGAGAATTGGACGCAACGGATGGCAACTTCCGAAGTCAACCGGGCGGCCATCCGCTCGCTCTACGCGTCCGCGCCGGCAGAGGTGAAGAAGGCGATGGGCATCAGTGGAGCGGGGCACGAGTTTGCCTGTGGGGTGGTGGTGGGGGTGTAGCTCCGCCCCCGCCAAAACCCCAACAACAGCTCAGATTGCCAATCCCGATCCTGAACGCGGTAGCGAGGAGTTGGCTTTTCTGCTACAATTGCCCACACAATCATTAGAATCATTTCCGCCGTTTCCATCCGTATTGAAAACTGCCAGGCGATTCTTTCACACGCAAACAATGCCACACGCCCAACCACAAATCCCAGAAAGCGACCCCAATGCACCTCTCCTGCTGTATTTGGGCTTTGACCGGCCCGGAAGACGAAAACCTGCGCCAGATGGCCGAGCTGGGCTTTGGCTGGATCGACATTCAACCCGCGATGCTGGCAACCCCGGAAACCTGTAGCGCAGCGGCCCGGCTGGGGCTGCGCGTCTCCTCCCTGGGCGCTTCCTTTGACCTGCCCCCAGGCGCAAGCCTGGACAGCCCGGATGCAAGCGCCCGAGCCGCGGCCCTGGCCCACGTCGAGCGGGCCTGTGCCCACGCCGCCAACGTAGGGGCAAGCGCGGTCTACGTCATACCCGGCCTGGATAGCAGCCAGCCAGCACTGACACACTACGCCAACTCAATGGCGGCCGCGGCCGCGCAGGCCCAGGGCCACGGCCTGAAGCTCTGCATTGAACACTTCCCCGGCCGCGCCCTGGACACAGCCGCGGCCACCCTGGACTTTGTGCGGGCTGTCGGCCACCCCAACCTCTACCTGCTCTTTGACAGCGGCCACATTCAGATGCGCGGGGAAGACCCGGCGGCAATTATCGAAGCGGCTGGCCCACGGCTGGGCTACGTCCACCTGGACGATAACGACGGCGTGGGAGACCTGCACTGGGCCCTGCTGGACGGGGTGATGACCGAAGAATCTCTGCTTCGCATCTTTGCCAGTCTGCAAGCCGTCGGCTACGACGGCCCGGTCAGTCTGGAACTCAGCCCCAGGCTACCCGATCCCGTGGCCGCGCTGGCCGCCAGCCAAAAAGTGGTGACCCGTTGCAGCCCAGGCGTAGACTGGCAGAAATAGTCCGCAGTCGCCAGTCCAAAGTCCTGCGTCAGGCAGGTCGTAACTGCTCACCCCCTCCCAACCTCCCCCACTTTGGGGGAAGAGTCGATCCAGTTCCCTCCCTAGAATGGGGAGGGGTAGGGTGGGGTGGCTCAACAGCTACGGCAGGTCCGTCTTGCGGTCTACGAATAGTGATTTCAACTTCTTTCTGACCCACAGGAGATAAAGAATGACCCCGGCAACCCCTCCCCCCGCTGCCTGCATCGGCGTCTTTGGCATCGGCCTGGCTGCCTACTGGCCCCAGTTTGAAGGATTGAAGGAGCGGCTGGAAGGCTACCAGCGCGAAGTGGAGCAGAAGCTGGCCGCAATGGGCGGCCAGGTCGTCTCCGCCGGGCTAGTGGACAGCGCGCCGGCCGCCCAGGCCGCCGGCGACCTCTTCGCCCGCCAGAATGTGGACCTGATCGTCTGTTACGTAGGCACCTACGCCACCTCCTCCCAAGTATTGCCCGCGGTCCAGCGGCGCAAGGCCCCGGTGCTGGTGCTCAATCTCCAGCCCAGCCCATCGCTCGACTACCCCAACACAGACACAGCCGAATGGCTGGCTAACTGCTGCGCCTGCTGCGTGCCCGAAATTTCCAACGCCTTTGCCCGCAGCCGCATCCAATTCAATGTCGTCTCCGGTCTGCTCCAACCCGCGGTGGGCAGCGCCAACCGCTATTACGCACGGGCCTGGGCCGAGATCGAGGAGTGGGTATTGGCGGCCAATGTCCAGCACCAGCTCAGCTACAGCCGTATCGGCTTTCTGGGCCACACCTATCCGGGGATGCTGGATATGTACTCGGATTTCACAATGCACCACGCCCAGTTGGGCGTCCACGTGGAAGTGCTGGAGATGGACGACCTGCACAGCCGGGTGGAGGCAGCCACGGACGACGAAATCGCGGCCAAAATCGCCGAAATCGAGCGCACCTTTCAGGTGGTGGAGCCGGGCCGGGACAGCATCTCCCAGCCGGTGACTGCCGAAGGGCTGGGATGGTCGGCCCGGGTGGCCTGCGGGCTGGACCGGTTGGTGACGGACTTTGGCCTGAACGGGCTGACCTACTATTACCGGGGGTTGGACGGCAACCGCAACGAGGAGGTGGGCGCGGGGCTGATTGTGGGCAATTCCCTGCTCACGGCCAGGGGTATTCCGGCCTCCGGCGAGGGGGATTTGAAGACCTGCATCGCAATGCTGGCGATGGATCGGCTGAAGGCAGGCGGCTCCTTCACCGAATTCTATGCGATGGATTTTGTGGATGATTTTGTGCTGATGGGCCACGACGGGCCGGGCCACATCGCCATTGCCGAGGGCAAACCGATGCTGCGCGGGCTGGGCATCTTCCACGGCAAGCGGGGCTACGGCCTGTCGGTGGAGTTCAAAGTCAAGACCGGGCCGGTGACGATTCTGGGCATGACCCAGACCGCGGAGGGGCGGCTGAAGATGCTGGCCGCCGAGGGCGTTTCGGAGCCGGGGCCGACATTGCAGATCGGCAACACCAACTCCCGCATCCGCTTTGGGCTGGACCCGGCCACGTTTATGAACCGCTGGGCCGAGGCCGGGGCCACCCATCACTGCGCGCTGGGGGTGGGGCAGCAGATGGGGAAAATACGCAAGCTGGCCCGGTTGCTGGATTTGGAATTGGTTGTGGTGGGATAAAAGAGAGTAGAGATTGGGGATTGGGGATTGGATAATGGCGCGCCATCGACGTCACTACCCAATCCCCAATCCCCAGCCCCCAGTCCCCAATATCCCCAATCCCCAACAGAAGGAGTCTCCCATGCCCATCTCAATCGGTCTTGTCGGTCTGGGCGCGTTTGGCAGCAGCTTCGCCGATCTCTTTATGAGCCACCCCCAGGTAAATCGCATTGCCCTGTGTGACCGGGAGCCGGAGCGGGTGGCCCGCTTTGCCAATCGGCCCGACTGGCAACAGAAATTCCACCCCCGGGACGCCTACACATCCCTGGACGACATCTGTCGCAGCGATCTGGACGCGCTGGTGATTATTACCCAGCCCTGGCTGCACGCGCCCCAGTGCATTCAGGCGATGGAGTCGGGCAAGCACGTCTACAGTGCGGTGCCGGTGATCAGCCTGCCAGACGGCGACGAAATCCTCGACTGGTGCGACCGGCTGGTGGAAACCTGCCGGCGCACAGGCCAGTTGTATATGCTGGGCGAGACGACGATCTATCGCCCCCAGACGATGCACTGCCGCAAGCGGGCCGCCGCGGGTGATTTCGGGGATTTTGTCTATGCCGAGGGAGAATACTTCCACGACGTAGACGATCCCCGCAGCAATCTGCGCCAGGTGCAGGAACGCCGGGAAGCCAGCGCGGCCGGACAGGAATGGATCGCGCTGCGCGAGGCGTACAAACGGCGGGGCGTCGTCTCCGGCCCTATGCACTACCCCACCCATTCCATCAGCGGGCCTATCAGTGTGATGAACGCCCACGCCCAGCGGGTCTGCGCCTGGGGCTACGCCAACCGCACAAGCGATCCCTACTACGCCGAGCACGGCGAAGCATTCAGCAACGAAACCGCCCTCTTTCAGATGAGCAACGGCGCCACAATGCGCATCTGCGAACACCGGGAGATCGGTCTGCCGGGGCGGGAAATTTTCCGGGTCTACGGCACACAGGGCAGCTTTGAAAATGACCACTGGTGCAACAAAGAGCAGCGCACTCCCCTTTCTGTGGCCGAGATGCGCGACCCCCTGCCGCCGGAAGTCGCAGAAGCCTTCCGCGCTGTGAGCAAGACTTCCGACTTCTACGGCGGCCACGGCGGTTCCCACGCCTATCTGGTGCATGAGTTTGTGGAGGCCGTGGCCCAGGCCCGCCACTCTGCCATAAATGTCTGGGAAGCCGTGCGCTATATGGCCGCGGGGGTGATGGCCCACAAATCCGCCCTGGCCGATGGCGAACTCCTGGCCGTGCCCGACTGGGGAAACGCGCCGGGAGGCGGATAGCCAACCTTCCCCCTCTACCTTTCGAGAATTCTCTCTGCGTATGATAAACTGACCCCTATGCGCGTACTGATTACAGGCAGCCGCGGCCAACTGGGCCAAGCGCTGCAGAGCCATTTTAGCCCTTCCCACCAGCTCACCCTGTGGAGCCGCCCGGAGCACGACATCGCGCAGCCGTCCATTGCCGACGCGCTGGCCGCGCTCGCGCCGGATGTGGTGATCAACGCCGGGGCCTGGACGAATGTGGACGCCGCGGAGAGTTCGCCCGACGCCGCCTTTGCCGTCAACAGCCTGGGGCCGAAGTATTTGGCCGAGGGCTGCGCCCGTTGCGGCGCAGCGTTGGTGCAGATCAGCTCCAACGAAGTCTTCGCCGGTGAGCTTGGCCGTTTCTACCGGGAGTACGAAGAACCCGGCCCGGGCACAGTCTACGCCCGCAGCAAAGCCGCGGGGGAGCGGGCCGCCGGCCGGGTGCTGGACAGGCTCTATATTGTGCGGGTGGCCTGGCTCTACGGGCCAGGGGGCAGCAACTTCCCCTCCAAAATTGGGGCCGCGGCGGACAAACACGGCAAGCTGCGGGTGGTGGCGGACGAATTCGGCAATCCCACCTACGCCCCGGATGTGGCCGCGGCCCTGGAACGGCTGCTGGCAGGCGAGCGTTACGGCATCTATCATCTGGTCAACGAAGGCTGGGCCAGCCGCTACGAATGGGCTGCCGAGCTTCTGCGTCTGAGCGGGAGGGGGCACATTCCATTGACCCCCATCCCCGCCAGCGAATGGCCTCGACCGGCGATGCCCCCGGCCCACGCGGTGCTGGTCAACCAGGCCGCCGCCGCCCAGGGCATTCGCCTGCGCCCCTGGCAGGAGGCGTTGGCGGAATACGTTAAGAATGAAGCGCCAAAGGCGTGAGACGGATTGGGTGTACTGCGTATTTCGTAGGTATGTGACGCTTTTGGCATCGGTGGAGCATCGAGCCGGTGATGGCGAACTGACCACTACAGACCGACACATAAGAGCGACCAGACGCCACTACTTAGGACTCGTCAAGAAATAAGTTCCATCCGGTGCGTCGCACTGTCCACGAAATGACTCTAGTCCGCAACCTCATCTGGACAGTGCGACGCACCAAAACGGGAAGTTATTCTTTGACAAGCCCTTACTCCGTGCCAGCGAGGAACGAACCCACAAGCGTTCGTCGGTCGGCCAACCATCTGAAACGTGAAACGTGAGGTATCGTCACCCGATCTCACGTTTCACGTCTTCCCGTTTCCGCACGCAAATCGTGGCTTCGCCACTACTTACGCAATACGCAATACGCAATACGCTCCCCCTACGCCAGAGAGAATAGAAGACGAGAAATGGCAGACAACCAAACCAACGGCAAACCGCCCCGCAAGCCGGGCAAACCCATGGAAATTCCCCTGCACGCCAGCCGGGCCAACGCGGTGACGACGGACGAAACCTACGGCAGCCTGCGGGAGGACAACCGGGTGGTGATGCGCCACAGCATCGCGCTCAATATCGACTCATTTATCCCCGCCTCCCAGGCATTCAACCCGCGCCCTGTGCGGGAGTACCCGGCCCTGCGTGCCGCCACACCGCCCTTCTTTTCGGTGGTCATCCCCAACTACAACGGCCAGCGCCATCTGGCCGGGCTGTTTGCCGCATTGCAAAAGCAGACGTTTGGAGATTTTGAGGTGATTCTGGCCGACGACGCCAGCAGCGACGGCTCCGTGACCTATGCCGAGGACGCCCATCCCGGCGTGCGGGTGTTGACCAACCGCCACAATCTGGGCTTTGTGAGCAATATCAACGCTGCGGTGGACGCGGCCCTGGGCCGGGTGATCGTCCTGCTCAACAACGACACGGAGCCGGACCCGGAGTGGCTGGCCGAGCTTGCCAAAACCATCTGCCAACACCCGGAGGCCGCGATTGTCGCCAGCAAACTGCTGCTCTTTGACCAGCGCGGACGCATCCACACCACCGGCGACCTGATGGGCGCTGATGGCATTCCCCGCAACCGGGGCGTCTGGGAGGAGGACCGGGGACAGTTTGACGGCCAGACCGAAATTTTTGGCGGCTGCGGCGGCGCAATGGCGATCCGCAAGGATGTCTGGCAGGCCCTGGGCGGCTTTGACGACGACTTCTGGATGTATCTGGAGGATGTGGACTTCGCTTTCCGCGCCCAACTGGCCGGCTGGAAAGCTGTTTTTGCGCCGAATGCCCGGGTCTACCACAAACTGAGCAGCAGCGGCGGCGACGACCTGAGCAGCTTCTACGTGGGGCGCAACACCCTCTGGACAATTGCCAAAAATATGCCCACCAGCCTGCTCCTGCGCCACCTGCCGCAAATTGTGGCGGCCCAGGTGGCGATCGCCATCGACGCCCTGCGCAACTGGCGGGGAACCGCCGCCCGGGCCCGTCTGCGCGGACAGTTGGCGGGGCTGGCCGGACTGCCCGCCCAGCTACGCAAACGGCGTACAATCCAGCGCCAGCGGATGCTGGAAGATGCCGAGTTAGAACGGCGACTGGTCTGTTCTGAAAATAGAACACGGATGGACACGGAAAGAACGGATTCACACGGATTCAATCTGCGAAAATCTGCGCAATCTGCGTTCTGATTTTCATTGATTATGGGTGTGTTTCCTCGTGTACAACTGATGTGAAAATAGAACACGGATGGACACGGAAAGAACGGATTCACACGGCGCTGTCCTGAGTCCATCGAAGGGTCGAAGGGATAAAATCTGCGAAATCTGCGCCCTCGGCGTAATCGGTAGCACTGCACAATAGCGTGGAGTCATGAGCACCACTTTTCGATGAGTTTTAA
>JAHDWH010000436.1 GCA_023384455.1 Caldilineaceae bacterium
ATCGACCAAACCAATTGCCTATGCCGGAGATCGTCTGGTCGATTCCCGGAATCGGTTGCCCCCATTCCTGGGATACACCCACAAAAGACCGCCGCCCAATCAACGCAAAAAACACCGACACTGCGCCGGTGCTTTTGATTTCCTCAATTGCCTGCCCACAACAGCCTAGACGCTGATGAAGCGCTTCTCGCGCAGGCGGGCGGCCTTGCCCTGCAAATCGCGCAGGTAGTAGAGCTGTGCCCGGCGCACTTTGGCTTTGCGCAGGACTTCCACCTTCTCTACAGCCTTGCTGAAGAGGGGGAAGGTGCGCTCGACGCCCACGCCGTGGGTGCCTGTACGCCGTACAGTATACATTGCCCCAGCGCTGGAACCGCCGTGTTTGGCAATCACCACGCCCTGGAATACCTGAATACGCTCGTTGCGCCCTTCGGTGATGCGCTGGTGGACACGCACGGTGTCGCCCGGATCAATATCCGGCATATTGGGGTTGGCCTCGGGCTGAAGGGAGGCCATCAATGCGTTGGTCATGGGGTCACCGCCTCTTCTATTGATCTCGAATGATCTCGAAACAACTGGTTGATTGCCCAGGCGCTCCGCCCGCGAACTGACCAGTCAATGATTGTCACAAAACAGAATAGTAGCACAAAAGGGCGAGAGCAGCAAATTAGAGAAGGCCATATTCCAGATGAAAAGCAGGATAGTCCGTACCAGCGAGGAACTAACGCATATGGGTTAGTCGGCCGGCCAACCATCTGAAACGTGAAACCGGAGGTGTCGTCACATACTCTCACGTTTCACCTCTTCACCTTTCTGTACGCAAATCGTGGCTCTGCCACCTTATGCTATACTAGGCTATGGAACGCACGCCGATGCCAATAGGTGGGCAACGCCCCTCCCCACACTTCAGCGACAAGAGGAAGCATTATGCCAGGACTACTCCATCATGGAGAGGTTGCAGGAACCGGTTGGGACCCCCAGCAGTACCTCAAATTTTCCGACCACCGATTGCGACCTGCCCTGGAATTGTTGGAGCGGGTCCCGCTGGAATCCCCCCATCTGATCTACGACCTGGGCTGCGGCGACGGCCAGATGGCCCGGCTGATGGCCGAGCGCTGGCCCGCTGCACAGGTCTATGGCCTTGACAACTCGCCCCAAATGCTGGAAAAGGCCGGGGCAGAGCCTGGCCGCGTCGAGTGGATCGAAGCCGATGCGCAGACCTGGCAGCCCAGCCAGCCGCCCGACCTGATCTACTCCAACGCCACTCTCCAATGGCTGGACGGCCATCAAAGCCTCTTTCCCCGTCTGTTCGGCTCCCTGGCCCCCGGCGGCTGTCTGGCTGTGCAGATGCCCCTCAGTTGGGGGATGCCCTCCCACCGGTTGATGCGGGAGACCCTGGCCGATGGGGGGGCAGACGGTACACCTCTGGGCACGGAGAACCTGCGCCAGGCCGTGGCCCACAAATGGGTGGAGGATGCGGGAGACTATTACGACCTGCTGGTGGGCCACGCCAGCAGCCTGGACATCTGGGAGACCGAATACTTGCAGGTGCTGGCAGGGGACGATCCCGTGCTGGAATGGGTGAAGGGGACGGGGCTGCGGCCTATCCTCAACGCTCTGGAAGATGGGGATCGGGAGATATTTCTGGCCGAATATGCCCGGCGTCTGCGCGGGGCATACCCGGCCAAGTCCGACGGACGCACCCTCTACCCTTTTCGTCGCCTTTTTCTAATCGCCACCGTATCTGTAACTATCCAGGCTAGGCTGGGAGCGCCGCCATCCATGGCGGCAAATGTCGATACTGACCGCCAGGGATGT
>JAHDWH010000182.1:0-3476 GCA_023384455.1 Caldilineaceae bacterium
CCACCCAACCTCCCCCACTGTGGGGGAGGAGTCGAGCCACTTCCCTCCCTGGAATAGGGTGGGGTAGGGTGGGGTGGCTGCTCAGTTCCTTCGATGGAGAGGAGTTCCAGCCTGTGTACGGTGACCGGGCGGCTCTCGACTCTAATCTCTTCCCCGCGCCGGGCTTTGCGGTGCAGGCTCTCTCCCCCCTGCTTCAGCGCCGAGAAGATGGGTGGGCGCTGCTGGATTTCCCCCCGAAAGGTGGCGAGCAGAGCCTCCACGCCATCTGCTTCCAACCTGCCCACGGGCCGTCTCTCCACCACCTGGCCGCAGGCGTCGTAGGTGTCGGTCACTGTGCCCAATTCGATGCAGGCCAGATACTCTTTGTCGTGGCCCTGATAATACTCCACCAGCCGGGTGGCCGCGCCCAGACAGAGCACCAGCACGCCCGAGGCCATCGGGTCCAGCGTGCCCGTGTGACCGATGCGCCGTTGACCACTCCAGCGGCGCACCCGCTGCACCACATCGTGGCTGGTTGGCAGATCAATGCCCGCCGGGCTTTCGCCCACAGCCAGGCCCGGTTTATCCACAACCAACAGCCCTTCGATTCCCCTGTCAGCCATACGCGCCGCGCTCTCTGGGTTGGGGCGTCCGCGTCGATTTCTTGGATTGTTGCCGTCGGGCCTGGCCCAGGGCCGCCACAACCTCTTCGGCCACTTCTTCCAGAGGGCCAGAGAGTGTGCAACCGGCCGCGGGGGGATGTCCACCGCCGCCAAAGGCCACGGCTACCTGGCTTACGTCAAAGCCGGGTTTGGCCCGAAAGCTGCACTCTATCAACGGTGTGCTCGTATCGCTGCGCCGCTCGGTAAAGGTGGCGCTGATGTCCGATTCCCGGGCCGAGAGCAGAAAGCCAGCCAGCCCCTCGCCGTCCGAATCCGTGGCGTGGGCCATCTTTCGTTCTTCCAGAGAGATAGTGGCCCAGATGACCCGGTCCGTCAGAGATGCTCTGCTGAGGATCGATCCCCAAAGGCGCAGACCCGCATAGCTCCGGCTTTGCAGGGTGCGGACCACAATTTCGTGGAGATGCGCGCCGCCGTCGGTCAGCCGCATGGCCGCCTGCAGGACGTGGGCATCGGTGTTGGAGGTGCGAAAACCCAGGGTGTCGGTGACCAGCCCAGTGAGCAGTGCCACGGCCAGATTGCCGCGCAGGGGCACGCCCAGCGCGTCTGCCAGATAGACGAGCATCTGGCAGACCGCGGCGCAGCGCGGCTCCACCCAATTGAGGGAACCGAACTTTGTGTTGGTGATGTGGTGGTCGATGACGATCAGGGGGATGGCGCTGTGGGCCTCTGGGCGAAAGATCGCTCCCATACGGTCCTGGCTGCCCGCATCCAGACAGATGATCAGATCGTAGCGATCTTTCACGGCAGGGGGGCCGACGATTTCGTCAAAACCGGGGATATAGTCAAAATCTTTGGCGGGTTTGTCGGCCAGGGCCAGGGTTGGCGCCTTGCCCAGATGGCGCAACATCCAGCCCATCCCCAGCAGGCTGCCTACCGCATCGCCGTCGGGCGAGACGTGGCTGACGCACAGAATGCTCTCTGCCTCTTGGATGGCAGCGCGAATGGTGCTCTCTGTCTCGCCCGCGAGATAGAGAGCACCGATCTGGTTGGGATGGGTCATGCGCCAGACTCTCCCGACTCTGCTTCCGGTTGATCCGGGAATGACCCGGTATCTCCCCGCTCTGCCCGTTCTGCCGCGATCTGGCGCAGCAGTTCATCCACCCGGGCCACCCGTTCCGGGGTGTCGTCGTAGTAGAAGATCAGCTCGGGGACCACCCGCAGATCACAGCGTTGGGCGATCTGGCGGCGCATATAAGTGCTGGCTTTCTTCAGGCCAGCCAGGACGGAACGGCGGGTGACTGTCTCGTCGGAATGGGTCACGTAGACTTTGACAGTGCGCAGGTCCCGGCTTACGTCGATGGTAGTTACAGTCAACAACCCCAGCCGGGGGTCCTCCAACTCATTGCCGATCAGAATGGATAGCTCTTGGAAGAGCAGATCGGAAAGACGCTCTTGACGGATTGTGCTCATTTCTCGTTTCTATCGTACTTGCCGCTTCTCAAGGATTTCGATAATGTCGCCTTCTTGCAGGTCGGTGTTGATACCGCCCAGATGGAGACCGCACTCGAAACCGGAGCGAACTTCGCTCACATCTTCGGAGAAGCGTTTGAGGGTGGCAATGGTGCTGGTGGCCATCTCCTCGCCGTTGCGCAGAAGCCGGGCCGGCGCATTGCGCTTGACGATACCATCCAACACCATACAGCCGGCAATCAGACCGCCCCGCCGCACCCGGAAGAGCTGGCGCACCTCGGCGTGGCCGACAACGACCATCTCATAGATCGGCTCCAGCATACCGGTCAGGGCCAGTTCCACGTCTTCGATCATTTTGTAGATAATGTCGTAATGACGAATTTCCACACTGGACTGGTCCGCCCGGACTTGGGCAGCCTTGTCCACACCCACGCTAAAGCCGATGATAATCGCGTCACTGGCCTCTGCCAGCATCACATCCGATTCGTTGATGTCGCCAATCGCAGCCTGGAGAATTTTGACACCGATCTCCTCGTTGGCCAGCTCTTCCAGGCTCTGGACCACCGGGGCCAGGGTGCCCTGTACGTCGGCCCGCACGATAAGATTGAGGGTCTCGGTCTCTCCGCCTTCGATACGGGCGAAGAGGTCTTCCAGGGAGACCTGGGGACGGATGACAGCCTGGCTGGCCCGGTCGATATCTTCCTGCCGGTCGGCGGCGATGGAGCGAGCCTCTTTGTCGTTCTTCACCCGCTCGAAGACTTCACCCGCAGCGGGGACTTCCTGCAAGCCCAGCACGACAACCGGTGTGCTCGGCTCTGCCTTTTTAATGGGTTTGCCCTCGTAGTCAAACATTGCTTTGATGCGACCCCAAGTGGTGCCAACAAGCAACGAATCCCCCTGTTTCAGCGTTCCATTTTGGATGAGCAGGGTGGCCGTGACGCCCCGGTATTTGTCCAGTTGGGCCTCAATAACCGTCCCGATACAGCGGCCTTTGGGATTGGCGCTGTACTGCTCCAATTCGGCCACGACGAGGATGTTTTCCAGGAGATCGTCCACACCCGTGCCCCGCAGCGCGCTGACAGGCACAACAATTGTATCGCCGCCCCAGGCTTCGGGCTGCAAGCCCACTTTGGAAAGCTCTTCCATCACCCGGTCGATATTGGCGTTGGGGCGGTCGATTTTGTTGATGGCGACCACAATCTGCACACCGGCTGCTTTGGCGTGGCTGATGGCCTCCTGTGTCTGGGGCATAATGCCATCATCCGCGGCCACCACCAGCACCACAATATCGGTGACCTGTGCGCCTCTGGCCCGCATGGCCGTAAAGGCTTCGTGGCCTGGGGTGTCCAGGAAGGTGATCTTACGCCCCCCCACGTCCACCTGATAGGCACCGGTGTGCTGGGT
>JAHDWH010000182.1:3486-14025 GCA_023384455.1 Caldilineaceae bacterium
ACCACGTTTGTCTTGCGGATGCGGTCCAGCAGAGTCGTCTTGCCGTGATCCACATGGCCCAACACCGCCACCACCGGGGGGCGCTCGGCCTTATCCTTGTCGGTTTCCCGGGCCAGAATGTTCTGGACAAAGATACGCTCTTTGGGCCGGGTATCGACAGTCGGCTCTTCTTCTTCCATTGGGGTGGGCGCAGCCTGGGCTTCGGGCCAAGTTACGATCACGCCCAATTCTTCGCCTACAATCGCCGCGGTGTCGTGATCCAATACCTGATCGATGGGTGCCATAATACCAAACTGCATCAGCACTTTGATCAGATCAATCGGGCTGCGTATCATCCGATCAGCCAGATCACGCACAGTGACGTGCTGTCCCACCGTCACCTGGGATGGTGGCCGGTTGCTGCCATTCTTTGCTTGCTCCCGCACTGGTGCAGGTGTCTTCGTCATTGTTGTCATACGCGCCCCCTCTATTATAGAAATTGCAATTCCGCGTTTTGAATGGGACGCAGATTGCGGACATCTGGCGATTTGCTCAGCGCAAATCAGCAGCTTCTACGCAATCTGCCTCTCGCTTTTGTTCGTAGCCTAATGCCTGGCCACGCGCCAGGAGATGCCGATAAAAACTGGCAAACAGAGATAACCGTCCCATTTGCAACAGGCAAATGGCAGACGAAACCCAAATCAGGTTCAGAACGTGAGAAAAACCAGAGAGGAGTTGCTGGTTTGGGTGTAACAGGGGTTTGGTCTCTGCCTGGATAGGCAGACCACCCTGTATGACCCGAAGAGAGGGGCAAATGGGGGGATGCGCGGCGCATTTACAGCGGACAAACAACGGTATCTCTTTACGGTACCATCGTCATACTCCCCATCCCATTCTCTCCAGCGACAGCCTTTTCTCTCTCCCACGCAGACCGGGTGTCAAGCTTAAGCGTTGACATCGGTTAGCTGATTGTTGTCGAAGTTCATCATCGTTTTCCAGTGATCCATCACAACATCGCAAGACACGATCAAAACCAGTATACCCGATGCAAGGCCAAAGGACGAAAAAGTGGACTCCATTGGGTGCATTCAAGCAAAGTCGTCCCTATGCTTCTCTGTAACTGTTCAGCACCCCACCCTAGCCCTCCCCATTCTAGGGAGGGAACTGGATCGACTCCTCCCCCACCGTGGGGGAGGTTGGGTGGGGGTGTGCAGTTATGCTTCTCTTTCTTCTGTTTCGGGCAGGCTCTGGGCAAATTCCTGAAGATTGGCGATCTCTTGAGCGGATAAGCTGGTGCGCAAGGCCCGCTGCAAGGATCGGGCCGCCAGCGCGCTTTCCCAGCAGGAGCGCACCGGGTGTAAATAGGCTCCCCGACCCGACAGTTTGCCAGACGGGTCCACCTGGACGCCGTTTACACCGCGCACAACCCGCACCAGCCCACGTTTGCCTTCCTGTTCACGGCAGGCAATGCAAGTGCGCTGGGGAATGGCCCGCTGCCGGGGTTGGTTGCTCTTTTTGCTCATTCTCCACACCGCCAATCAAATCTCATCCGATGGGATCAGCCCAATGGGTAAGGCGTAAAACCCAGGGCGAAACCACAATGGCAACACCTGCGTTTTACGCCTTGCTTTCCCAGCGTCGTTATCGATACTATACTCGACACGGACATAAACTGACATTTTGTCACCCGGTCATTTTGTCACCTTGTCAAGTATAGGGCCATCGGCTTAGCCGAAGCTGTAATCCGACTCGTCGTCATCGACAAGGCCCTGACGACGCTTGGGTCGTTTCTGGGCGCGGGCTGCTGGGCGTTTGGCCGGGGCGGGTTTGGCCTTGCGGTCCTTACCGCGTTTGCCGCCCCGCGCATCATCCCCCTCTTCTTCTATCTCATCTTCGATGTCATAGTCGCCCAACAGTTCCGGTGGAACTTCAATGTCATCAAATTTGGGGCGTCGCTCGGCCATGCGTTGGCGCAGCATATCCACCGTAATCACCGAAGGCAGTTCCCCTGGCTGGCTGGCTGGCTCTTCGGGCAGGTGGACTGTTTCCTGCGGTTCGACGAATTCCTCAGACAAGGGGGGCATCTCAAATTCGGGCACACCCTCTTCGCTGGTCTCGCTCTCCGGCTCGAAGAGGTCGGCAAAGGGCCGGGGTGGTATTTCCGCAGCCACGGCGGCCGCGGCATCCTCGAAAGCGTCCAACGCTGCCTGGCTGTCCAGCCGCTCTGTGCGCGGCCCCAAATCCAAACTGGGCAATCCATCCACCGGCCAGGACGGAATCACCCGGTCTTCCTCTTCCATATCCAGTTCGGCATCCCGTTTCTGAATTTCCTGGGCCGCTTTGCGCAGGAGATCGTCGCTGCCAAAATCGGTAGTTGGGGATTGGCGCAGGAAACGCTCGGCCAGGGCCATCAGGTCCTGACCACTGGCTGCCATCTGGGCCTGCTGGGCTGCCACCAGGTCCAAGCCCTCGGCCTGGGCTTCCGATTCGGATTTGATGTCGATGCGCCAGCCGGTCAGTTTGGCGGCCAGCCGGGCATTTTGCCCTTCTTTGCCGATGGCCAGGCTCAATTGACGGTCCGGGACAATTACCATCGCCGTCTTGACCGTATTGTTTTCTTCGAGGATCACACTTTGCACTTTGGCCGGGCTAAGGGCATTGGCGATGTATGTACGCAGTTCGCCACTCCACTCCACCACATCAATCTTTTCCCCAGCCAAATCGGTCACGATATTCTGGATGCGCATCCCCCGCATACCGACACAGCTACCCACGGGATCGACACCGGGCACTGTGGCGACAACGGCCACTTTGCTGCGGTTGCCCGGCTCCCGGGAGATAGCCTTGATCTCCACTGTGCCATCCCGCACTTCAGGAATCTCCTGCTCCATCAGGCGGCGCAGCAGATTGCGGTGGGTGCGGCTTAACTTAATCACCGGTCCCCGGTTGCTTTTGTGAACATCCACGACGTAGAGCCGGATGTAGTCACCCCGGCGCAGACGCTCGTTGGGAATCTGCTCTTCCCGGGGCAGAAGACTTTCGTGCTTTTCCCCCAGCAGAACAGTGACTGTGCCAGAGGAGAGATCGATGCTGCGCACCTGGGCGTTAATAATCTCGCCGACCCGATGGATAAAGTTTTCGTACACCGTATCCCGTTCGGCTTCCCGGATGCGTTGCAGGATGACCTGCTTGGCCGTCTGCGCGGCGATCCGCCCAAAATTGGCGGGGGCGCTGGGTACGGGGACCACATCCCCCAATTTGGCATTGGGATGGGCCTTCTGGGCCTCTTTCAGCAGGACTTCGGTGCTGGGGTTCATCACATCTTCCACCACCTCTTTGCCTGCAAAGACCTTCATATCCCCGGTAAAGCGGTCCACCGCGGCTGTCACATCGGCCACCGAACCGAAGTTGCGCTTGTAGGCAGAAATCAGCGCCGCCTCGATGGCCGAAAATATCACCTCGTGATCCAGCCCCTTGTCCGAGGCCACCTGATTGATTCCGGCAATTAATGCTTTTGACATCTTTCCTCTTAACTCCTCACTCCAACTATTCAGTTGTCATCAATACCCATCAGGCCACACGACTGGCTGACACGGATAGCGACGAAAAGCGGACGCAGATTCACGCAGAAACAACTGATCTGCGCAAGCTTTATCAGCGTCAATCCGCTTTTTCAGCGGCATCAGCGTCCTATTTACATGTCAGTTCCCCATGCGACTTCGTTGCGCCACGGGGGATGAAATTTTGTATACACGGATCGGAAGGAACACAGATTTTTATTAATCCGTGTTCTCTTTTATCCGTGTATACAAGCCTTTCTTCAGGGCAGCGCGATTGTGAATCTTCCCTAAGAACAAGAAAAGTGGGGGTTAGCCCACTTCCGAGTCCTACCTATGCTGGCCGGTTCCACAACCCAATCCACCGACCACACCGCGCCACCCCTGCCAATACAGTAAGAGCATAGCACAGACGGGCCAGATATGCAAGTTCCCCGCGACTTTTCAGCGAATGCGTACGTGGTAGCGGGCCACTATCTCTTGCCCTGCCGGG
Source organism: Caldilineaceae bacterium (assembly GCA_023384455.1). Lineage (GTDB taxonomy): Bacteria > Chloroflexota > Anaerolineae > Caldilineales > Caldilineaceae > JACQGT01. The sequence continues at coordinate 7,516 of JAHDWH010000182.1, forward strand.
CTAAGCACAAAATCGATAAAGGGCTGGATCCCGGCGCCGTTGGATGCGCGGCGCAACAGAAAGATCGGGCGGGTCAGGTAATAGCTTTGGGCTGCGATCTCTTCGCTGGTGGGCAGCCGTCCTTCCAGGGCAACCACCCCAACCGATACGGAGCCCTGGGGAGATGCAGGGTTCGCCATCACATAAGCCCGGCTCACATAACCGATGGCCTGGGGATGCTCTGCCACATACTCCACCACATCTTCGCTGGTGGGCATGACAACGGCTGTCAGCGCCACCCGTTCTTCTCCCATCACCCGCTCCTCAAAGAGCATCCGGGTGGCGCTGCCATCTTCCCGGCTCACCAGTCCGATCTCACCCGGTTGACCGCCTGCTTCTGCCCAATCCAGAATTTTGCCATTGTAAATATCCCGCAGTTGGGAAAGAGTTAAGTCAATCACTGGATTGTCTTTGTGTACAATGACCGCCACCCCATCCAGACCGATGGGCACACGCATTAAGCCCGTAAGCCCCTCTTCTTCGTCGGGAAATGTTGTGCTGGCCGCCAGATCGGCCCGCCGACTCTCCAGCCACGTCTCGCCCAAAATGCTGCCACCGCCGCGCAGACTGAAGAGAACATTGGGATGGCGTTCGGTGTAGGCGCCGGTCAGCTCGACCAGCACTGGGCGCATTTCAGTGGAACCGGCGATGCTGATGGTGACCGGTGTCGGGGTAACCACCGCCGTTTGGGCGCAAGCGGCCACGGAGAGCAGAAGGAATAATCCGATCAGAATCGATGAGAAAGTTGGTCTGAATTTCATAAACCGGCGTCTGTGTTCTGGAAGTTGAGCAAGCGTCAAGTGTCGGTAGACTGGACGGCGGCGCAGCCGCAAAGTGCAGGCTGAAACGTGAAGACGTGAAACGGGAGAGCGTGTGACGACACCTCACGTTTTACGTTTTACGGGTCTGAGCGAAGATATAACGATTGTGGCATCGATCTTGCGCTGATACGCCGTCATAGGGCCGGGCCTGACTCAGGATTTTGGACTGACGACTGCGGGCCGCTTTAGGCGCGCCAACCACTGCTGGCGGCCCGCTTCTGGCGTTGGGCGTGGCGCACTGTCTGATCTGTCATCGTGTGGCGCGCGTGAAACTCTGCCCGAAAATCTGCATAGCTGCCGGAAGCGATGGCTGCCCGGATATCCTCCATCAGCCGCAACATAAAGTGGAGGTTGTGGATGGAAGCCAATCGCAGCCCGGTAATCTCTTTGGCCTTAAATAGATGGCGTAAATAGGCGCGGCTGAAGGTGAGACAGGTGTAGCACGCGCACCCTTCTTCAATGGGCAGGGGGTCTTCGGCGAAACGTTCGTTGCGGATATTCAGCCGGCCGCGGCCTGTGAGCAGCGCGCCATTGCGGGCAATACGGGTGGGCAGCACACAGTCGAAAAAGTCGATGCCCCGATAGACCGCCTCCACAATATCCTCTGGCGCGCCCACCCCCATCAGATAGCGGGGCTTGTCCGCGGGCAGAGCCGGGCAGGTTTCGTCCAGCGTCGCGTACATCTGCTCTTTGGTTTCGCCAACGGCCAGCCCCCCCACCCCATAGCCAGGGAAATCCAGGGCTGTCAGAAATTCGGCGCTCTGTAACCGCAGGTCGGGGAAGATGCCGCCCTGCACAATGCCAAAGAGCGCCTGATCCGCCCGGTTGTGGGCCACCCGGCAGCGCTCGGCCCAGCGGTGGGTGCGCAGCAGCGCGGCTTCGTTGTAGGCCCGGTCCAGCGGCTCCGCGCACTCGTCCAACACCATTGCAATATCCGCGCCCAGGGCCTGCTCGATCTCCATCACCCGCTCCGGAGTAAAGCGGTGGGTACTGCCGTCGATATGGCTGCGAAAGGTGACGCCGTCGTCGTCCAACGCCCGGCGCTGGGAGAGGCTGAAGACCTGATAGCCCCCCGAATCGGTCAGCATCGGGCCATCCCAGCCCATAAAGCTATGCAGACCGCCCATGCGTTCCACCAGTTCGTGGCCTGGCCGCAAGTAGAGATGGTAGGTATTGGAGAGGACAAGCGACGCGCCCAGCTCGGTCAAGTCTCGGGGTTCCAGGGTTTTTACATTGGCCAGGGTGCCCACAGGCGCAAACGCGGGCATAGGTATCGGTCCGTGGGGTGTGTCGTATTGGCTTAGCCGGGCATTGCCATCGGTCTTGTGAACAGCAAAAGAAAAATGACTCACCGAAACTCCTCTGATTGGGCTGGGCTGAGAATGCACGAAAAGCCGGAGTAACGCTATCGCATCACTCCGGCTCTGTCAAAGTATGAGGGCTGTGAAATGGGGCGTTTTAGCCCGTGCGCTGCACGCCGTTCACGGGCACCCGGCCCTGAATGAACGTACCCTTGCCCGTGGCAGGGCTGGGAGAATGGATATTCAGCACGCCGCCCAACATCTCCGTGCGCTCGTACATATTGATCAGGCCAAAGCTGTCCCGGCTCTCGTAGTTGGATTGGACCGACGTCAAATCAAAGCCGATACCGTCATCCTCTACGGAGAATAGGAGGAAATCGCCTTCCAACACCACCCGCAGCCATACATTTGACGCATTGGCATATTTGCGAATGTTATTGATAGCTTCCTGTATAATCGAAAAGATATTTTTCTCAGCCTGGGCGATCAATGGGAAGGGCAGCTCCTCGACTTCCAGATGGATTTTGCCCGGTCTGGCTGGCTGCCCAGAGACCTGGGCCTGGCTGTTGATGGACTCTGTGAGTTGCCGCACGTAGGAGTGCAGGGCGGCCACCAGCCCCTGGCTCTCCAGAATCATCGGGCGCAACTCAAAGAGCAGTGTGCGAATCTCCCGGTTGGCGTGACGCCCCAGGTTTTCCAGCAGGTCCAGTTCCGAACGCACAGTGTCAAAGCGTTTGCGCTCCAGCAGGTTGCGCGTCACCCCCACATTCATAATAATCAGATTGAGCAATTGAGCCGGGCCGTCGTGCAGATCCCGGTTGAGTTGCCGCCGGACCTCCTCCTCAGCCCGGATCATCCGTTCCTGCTCCTTGCGCAGGTTTTGAAAGAGGTGGGCATTCTCCAGGGCAACTGCGGCCTGATTGGCCATTGTTTCCAGCCAGGCCTGGTCATCCGTCGTAAAGCCGCTTTTAACCTCTTTGTTCAGCACCTCCAATACCCCCACCAAGCGCCCCTGGGAGAGCAGGGGAACGCAGAGAATGCTTTTGGTGTGAAAGCCCGTCTCCGCGTCCACCCGCCCCAGAAAGCGTTGGTCTTTGGCCGCATCATTGACAATAATCGATTGGCGGTTGGTTGCCACCCAGCCTGCTACCCCCTGGCTGATGGGGATGCGCATCTCGCGCAGAACGCCCCCGGCCTTGCCCGTGGGCATATGGAAGAGCAACTGGCCCTTGCGTTCGTCAGCCAGAAAGAGGGTAGCCGCCTGGGCCTGCAAAACGTAGGCGGTCATCTCCGTCGTTTCGTGCAACACAGCTTCCATATCCAGTGTGCCGTTCAGCGACTGGCTGACCTGGGCAATCAGACTGATCTGGTCCAGACGGCGGCGGGTGATGGTCAACTGGCGGTGACGCAGGCCGCTGTCTGTGATGAGCTGCACAAACTGGGTAAGCGCTTTGTAGTCGCTCTTGCGGTGGCTCCATTGGCGCGAAAAAGCCAGACTCAGACCGCCGTGCAACAGGCCATCCGCGTGCAGACGCATATGCAGAATGGGCAGGTCCTCATTGCGCCGTCCTACGCCCAGATCGACCTTCCCGATTTCGATGGCCTGAAATTCCTCGATCCGGCCCGTGACTTCCGGGCGCAAATCTACCATCGGCGAGTTTTGCAGTGCCTCCTCCCAGCGTTGGACGCGCAACAGCCGGCTGTCGCTGAAATCGCCAATCCGGACCGTCACTTCTGGAATTGATTCGTGGGTGGGAAAGAGCCAAATGCTGACCGCATCGACGCCCGTGTGGTACAGGAGGGCGTCGGCACACCGCTGCCAGTAGTTGAGGGTATCGTTCTGGTTCAGAAGTCGATTTAGCTCCAGAAGATGACTAGCCAACTCGGCAGGGTGGGTGGTGACGAATTCGTTGGCGGGGGACATTTCGGTGCTTTCTATATCATTTGCTTCGGCTGCGGCGAGTGCTATAGACACAGGCGGTAGTTGTATTTTCCAGATAATTCTGTTTACACAATACTCGAAATCCCGACACGATCCATCCGCGAAACCATTCAAACCAGCATCTCGGCGGCATTTGTCTGCGCCAAAGAGTATAGCACAGGCGAATACGAAAAGAAAGAAAGCCGTCAAGGGTAACCCCTCGACGGCTTTCTCTGCAATTCTTTTGCGGCCCGTACCTGCAACTGTAACTGCTCACCCCCACCCAACCTCCCCCACTGTGGGGGAGGAGTCGCTCCAGTTCCCTCCCTGGAATGGGTAGGGTGGGGTGGCTGAACAGGTATCTACAACTTTACGCGGCCTCGTCCAATTCCACATTGTCGTCGTCGTCGCTGGCATAGGTGCTGTCGCTGTCATCCATCGCCGCCTTGCCCTTGCGCCCAAGATTCACGGGCAGGCCGCCACTGGCGCGGATAAGGCCATCGATCTCCGCGGCAATCGCAGGATTCTCGCCGAGGAAGATTTTGGAATTCTCCCGGCCCTGGCCCAGACGGGTGTCGCCAAAGCTGTAGAACGCACCCCGTTTGTCCACCACATCGTATTCCACGCCCAGGTCCAGCAGGTCGCCATTCTTGCTGATGCCTTCGTTGTACATAATGTCAAACTCGGCCACTTTGAAGGGGGGGGCCACTTTGTTCTTGCGCACAGTGACCCGGGTGCGGTTGCCCACCACATCCGTGCCCTGCTTAATGGCCTGGATGCGCCGGATGTCCAGCCGCACGCTGGCGTAGAATTTCAGGGCCATACCGCCGGAGGTCGTCTCCGGGTTGCCAAACATCACACCGATCTTCTGGCGTAGCTGGTTGGTGAAAATCATACTCGTCCCGCTGGTTTTGACCGCGCCCACCAGTTTACGCAAGGCCTGGCTCATCAACCGGGCCTGCAAACCCACGTGGCTGTCGCCCATCTCGCCTTCAATTTCGGCCCGGGGGACGAGGGCGGCCACGCTGTCCACTACCACCACATCCATCGCGCCGGAGCGCACCAGCGCTTCGGTAATCTCCAGGGCCTGCTCGCCCGTGTCGGGCTGGGAGATGTAGAGGTTGTCCACATCCACGCCGATTTTGCGGGCATAGGCCGGGTCCAGCGCGTGCTCCACATCCACAAAGCCGCAGACACCGCCTTTGCGCTGGGCTTCGGCGATGACGTGCAGGCAGACCGTCGTCTTGCCCGAACTTTCCGGGCCATAGATTTCCAGAATACGGCCTTTGGGAATCCCACCGATACCCAGGGCCAGGTCCAGGCTGAGGCTGCCTGTGGGGATGGACTCGATGTCCAGCCGGGTGGCTTCGCCCAGCTTCATAATAATGCCATCGCCAAAGCGTCGATTAAGACCGGCAATGGTTGTCTCCAGGGCCTTGAGTTTGCCATCACTTTCGGAAGAAGAGGAGGAAGATGCGGATTTGCTGCGGGCCATAAATGGTTGCTCCTTGTGGCTAGAGGCTGTTTCTGTGCTGCCCAGCGAATACAACACCCCACCCACCTGTACGCCAGCGGTGACGTATGTGGATTGGGATTTTGGGATATTTGTATTGTAGAACATTTGTTCCCGGTTGTCAACCTGCAAAAGTAACTGCTCACCCCCACCCAACCTCCCCCACTGTGGGGGAGGAGTCGAGCCAGTTCCCTCCCTGGAATGGGGAGGGGGGGGTGGGGCGGCTCAACAGGTATCTGCAAAATGGGCAGGGTGTGAAATTCGCCGTATGCTGTTTTTTTTGTTATCGTAATTTCTACTGCTATAATCCCGTCAACATCAACCGTCCCCTTGCAATTGCCTCCCTGATAGCGTGGGGTCAATTGTCTCCCAACCACAGTACGCAGTAAGACGATTCACCAGAAGCACCGACGACCTTTTTCAACTGTCCAGGCCATTTGAGAATATGCCAGGCAGTTATTCCATAGAGCTTCTCCCCACACTGGTCTCTCTTTGCAAATGAGTGTTAATCGACGAAAGCTAAATCGAGCCTGGGAAACCCTGCGAGCGCTGCCTGTCCCCGCGATTGCATCGGACCGTCTTGTAGACCTGCACGACGATCTCTCCTACTACGACACAATTATCGCGGAAGAAATGCGCGAATATGTGCGTGGCCGCACCGTTAATCCTGCCCGTGTGCAGATAGACGGTGAACTGGAGGAGACGCTGCGGACCTTTAAGCCGGAGAACGCAGCCGAGGTAGAGTGTCGCAGGGAACTGTTGCGCTACAAACGACGGATTGACGATGTAGTGCGGGAACTAATGCGGGCTACGGATATGCCGCACAGCAGGTAACTGCTCACCCCCACCCAACCTCCCCCAACTTAGGGCTTGTCAAAGAATAACTTCCCGTTTTGGTGCGTCGCACTGTCCAGA
>JAHDWH010000183.1:0-9045 GCA_023384455.1 Caldilineaceae bacterium
CACCCCCACCCAATCTCCCCCACAGTGGGGGAGGAGTCGCTCCACTTCCCGCCCTGGAATGGGGAGGGGTAGGGTGGGGTGACTGAACGGGTACAATCGTAGATATAATTGGTCATCCCTGGCTGGTCAGGGCCAGAAAAAGCTGTATGGCCTGTTCCAGCAGGGCTGCGATGGACTCCATCCAGTCAGTCTCATTGAGCAGGCCAGAGAGGTCGAAGAGGCTGAGATCGAAGTTCCAGTTGGTCACGGCGTAATTCCAGCCATAGAGACCGGCCAGAATGACCAGAGCGAAGAAGACCCGTTGCAGGTGGCGGTTGTAGCGGAAGAGTAGTGGCATAGGACCAAAATTCAGTGTTGAGTATTGACGTCTGTTATTGTCCCAGTATTGAGCAAATTTGCAAAATTCTGCAGGGATGCGTATACTGACATCTGCTTGGGTGAGTAGCTCAGCTGGTTAGAGCGCACGGTTCACATCCGTGAGGTCGAAGGTTCAAGTCCTTTCTCGCCCACCAAAGAAAGAGCGGAGAACAGAGCGTTCTCCGCTCTTTTCTATTGGGGGAACGGTTGCAATTCGTCGTTTGGCTTGTCCGTCTCTCACCCATGCGCGGCCACAAATGCCTTCACATCGGCCAGGGACGGCGCGGCGAGGATGCCCTTCGGGTTGGCGACGACGAGCGCGGCTACCCCATTGCCAAAACCCAGGGCTTCTTCTGCTGCCCATCCCTGGCGGATGGCATAGAGAAACCCCACATTAAAGGCATCCCCTGCGCCCACGGAAACATTCGTTTGTACCCGAAAAGCGGGTACGTGCAGCCGGTCTTCCCCGCACCAGAGGGATGAGCCATCCCTGCCCTGTTTGATCACCAGCGCCTTTGCGCCCGCAGCCAATACATCCTCGGCTGCGTCGGGCCAACTGTCACGCCCGGTCAGGGCAAGCAGTTCGTGGCTGTTGGCGAGCAGATAGTCCACGTCCGCCAGCAGCGGGCGCACCTCGTCCAGCGTGACCGGAGGGCCAATAGCCGGGCCGATGTCCAGCCCTGTGATACCCCCCTGGTTTTTGACGCGGGCCAGGGCCTGGGCAAAACCCCCCGCCCGCAGCCGGGCCAGAATGGAAAAGCTGCTGGCCAGCAGCACTTGTGTGGCATCCAGCAGGGGGCGGGGAATTGTCGCGTACTCTGCCTGGGAGGAAGCCCCCAGATGGTGATAGACGACCTGATTTTCTGCCCCGGTCAGAAGAATCGTAGAGGTGGAGGTGGCGTGGGTTGGGCTGCGGGCCAATCCGTCCAGATTCACCCCCCGCCCGGCCAGCCAGCCCACTAGCGCGTCCCCCAGCAGGTCATGGCCCACCGCGCCGGCCAGGGCTGTGGCCGCGCCCAGCCCGGCCAGCACATAGGCGGCGTTGCCCCCATTGCCCCCCATAGAAATCGTCAGCGGCGCGTCGGTGAAGAGCAGATTGCTGCTGCGGAAGCCGTCGCCGCCCAGCGCAGCCAGCGGGGTGGGGGTCTGCACCAGCAGATCGGCTGTGACTGTCCCGATTATCAGAAACATTCCACTCTCCTCAGCGAACGGTGGCAGCCAGTTGGGCCAGCCGGGCCAGAAGCGGTGGGTCGATCTCCACATGCAGGACGTGGCTGATGACCTGTGCCCAGCCGTGGATAAAGTAGGCCCAGCCATCTTCCACCCGCAGTTGTCTGGCTGACTGCTGGACGTTGGCCTGTTGCAAAAAGTCCAGTTCGCCCCGGTAGTTCAGTTCCCAGGCGATGCCATTCAGCGGGAAGGGTGACCGACCGGTGACAGGTGAGCCGGGGGTATCCTTGCCCATCCCTGTGGCGTTGACCACCAGACTGCCGGCGGGTAACCCGGTCAGAATCTCGTCATTGCGCGCCGGGTCGCTGTTTTGGATGTACTCAAAGTAGATGTCTGTCGGGAAGCGCTCTACCATCCGGGCCAGCCGCTCCAGCCGCTCCGGCGAACGGTTGACCACCACTACCCGCCGGGGACGGTCTCCAGACTGCTCCTTTTGCAGCAGATGCAGGCTCAGCGCGGCCGCCGAGCCGCCCGCGCCCAACAGCAATACCTCCCCACCCGTGCGGGCAAAGTAGCCCGCGCCCAGAATCCCATCCAGACTCAGCCCGCCCGCCACCGGGTCTGTGGCCCGGCCCACCAGTTGCCCGTTGTCTTTGGCAATGCTGGAAACTTCGCCAATGATGCGGGCGTAGGGGTCGAAATCGTCGAACAGGGCCTGGCAGGCTTCCAGCAGATCGATTTTGTGGGTGGTGACCAGCGCGCCCAGGGCCAGTGGCTCCCGGCGGATGTGCTGTACCACAGCCCGGTAGTTGGCCGGGTCGTCGTGGATGGGCAGGTCGATGCCCTGCCAGATCACTTCCGGACGGCCCAGGGCCTCCATCCAGACGGGGAACATCCGCCGGGAGGAGGAGTGGCCGGTGGTGACGCCGATGAAATAGAAGGTGGGTACGACAGGTGGGGGTAGGTGGAGATCAGTCAATCGGTGTACCTCCCAGTGCCCGCACCAGCCCCCGCCGGTATTCGTCGTAGGCGTCATCAAAACGCTGGGCCGAAGCCCCGCTGCCGATGAAGTAGCTGCTGGTCAGCACCTGGGGCGGCTTGCCCTGGGCGGTCAGCTTTTCGGCCACCGCACACTTGAGCAGATTCACAACAGTGGCCCCGCCAACTGTGGAGCCGGGTCCGACCGGGTCTGCCAGACCGGGAATAGTGACCAGCGCATCCCCGGCGGGCACACAGTTGTCCAGCACCACATCGGCCAGGTCCATCAGCTTTTTCCCCGATGAGTGTTTGGCCGGGGAGACGGCGCAATGATCCGCGGAGACCAGCACAATCAGCGGCAAGTCCCGCTTCTTCACTTCCAGGGCCATATCCACCACCACTTCGTTGACACCGCTGTTGGAAAAGATGACAAAGCTGTCCGGCGGGTTCAGGACAAAGTTGCGCAGAATCATCCCGGCCAACCCCTCGATGTGTTCGATGAACATTGCCTGGCGTTGGCCGTTGTTCCCCACCACCTGATTGTGGAAGGTGAGGGATAGCTCCACCAGGGAATGGAAGCCGGGAAAGCTGCCGTGGCGGGGAAATATCTCTTCGATGAGGATGCGGGAATGGCCTGTGCCAAAGAGGTGGACCAGCCCGCCGCCGCCAATCGAGGCTGCGCAGATTTCGGCTGCCTTGTCAATGGCATCCAATTGGGTGTCGCGGATGCGCCGGATGATCTGCTCTACCGCGTCTATGTAGCTTCGCATAGCATTCATCGAAATATCCCTTCTGGACAGTGCGGGATGGGCGCAGTATCTTTGATGTGCGAAGGAGGGTGTAGGCCAAAGCACGCAGTGGAGTTAGTGTTCGCCCCGGGCTTGGGCCATCACAAGCGAGGTGTAGTAGCCTTCGGGGTTTTGCAGAAGCGTTTCGTGAGTTCCCAGTTCGACGATACGCCCCTGCTTCAGGACGACAATCTGGTTAGCTCGGCGAATGGTAGAGAGACGGTGGGCAATGACGATAGCTGTGCGGTTCGCCATCAACCGGGCAAAGGCTTCCTGAATCAGCGCTTCTGTCTCCGTGTCTACAGCGGAGGTGGCTTCATCCAGCACCAATATCCGGGGATCGGCCAGGATGGCCCGAGCAATGGAGAGCAACTGGCGCTGGCCGATGCTGAACTGCGCGCCCCGTTCGCTGGCAGTGGTATCATAGCCGTCGCTAAGTTTCATAATAAAGTCGTGGCAGTTGGCCAGCTTGGCCGCGGCGATAACCTCTTCGTCGGTGGCGTCGGGCCGGCCATAGCGGATGTTGTGGGCGATGGTGTCGGTGAAGATAAACGGCTCTTGCAGGACCACACCGATCTGATCCCGCAGAGAGCGTTGGGTGACGCTGCGAATGTCGTAGCCGTCTACGGTAATACGTCCGCCGATTACATCATAGAAACGGCAGAGGAGCGAGGCAATTGTCGTCTTGCCGCTGCCTGTCTGCCCTACCAGGGCCACCATCTGCCCCGGTTCAATCGTCAGGTCGATGTCGCGCAACACCCGTTTGCTTTTGTCGTAGCCAAAATCCACCTTTTCAAAGACCACCCGCCCCTGAATCCGGGGCAGTTCCTCAGCGTCTGCCTGATCCTTTACCGTCTGCTGGGCATCCAGCAACTGAAAGACTTTGCCTGCCGAAGCCAGTGTCGCCTGCATCACCACATAAAGATTGGTCAGGGTGCTGATGGGTCCCCACAGATTGTTGATGTAGGCGGTAAAAGCGACCAGCGTGCCGACGGTCAACGCGCTGCCGCCCAGCCCCAGTTGATTGGCCGCTACGTAGAGGACAATCACCAGCGCCGCGCTGCGGGTGATCTCGACCAATGGCGAGAACCAGGCCTGCAGGCTGATCACTTTCATCCACTCGTTGACAACCCGCTGGTTGGCCTGGTGAAACTGGCCCAGATTTGTGTCTTCCCGTACAAAAGCCTGAATCACCCGCATCCCTGCGATATTTTCGGCCAGGAAGATGTTGAAACGGGTCATATTCTCCCGCACCCGATCCCAGCCGTTATAGAGCCGGGGGCGCATATACAGCCCAATTACAGTCAGAATAGGCAGCATAAAGAGGGCAATGAGAGTCAGCACGGGATTGATAGCAAACATCAGGGCCAACACAATCACCCCGGACATTACATCATTGACCACATTTGCCAGTTGATTGGTCAAGAAATCGTTGAGGGTGTTGGCGTCACTGATGAAACGGGTCATCGTCTTGCCCACCGGCTCCCGTTCGTGAAAGGTAAAGGAGAGGTTGACTACGTGGTGAAAGAGTTGATGGCGCAGGTCCACCAGAATGCTCAGGCTGATGCGATGGATAAGCAATGAACGGGCCAGAACGCCCAGCCAGGTCAGGCTGTGGGCTACTGCGGCCAATGCCAGCAGAGGCAGAAAGCCCTCGCGCTTGCCCACGGCGATATGTTCATCAATGAGAATGCGGTCAATAAAGGGGTAGAACTGGGAGATGGTGACACAGATGGCGTAGATGACGAGGGTGAGCGTCATCCGTGCCCGGTAGGGGCGCAGATAGCGAAAGAGGCGGCGCAGGGTCGCACCCATAGGCGGCGCAGCGTCAATATCGCGCATAACGATTGGTTTGACCAGAAAGCGGAGCATCCCGTTAGTCCCTGTAACTGTGGGTGGTAGGTGGCAATGGCTACGGTATCTCGCAATCCCAGCATCGGTTTGAAACCGGCGCCTGTTACAGAAAAGCCGTTGAAACGGATTGGGTTTTCGTGCGTTTCAACGCACTTCCCACAGCCGCCGCCGAATTGATTCGGCGGGTCTATCGCGGCGCAAAGACGGAATGCCGCCTGCAACCTTCCGCCCCTACCCAAACGCGTTCCGAAACTCCGAAACCGCCTTCGGCCCACTGCGTTCCAGGCCGGCGTAAAACTGGGCCTGGTCCTGGATGCGGTAGTCGAGCCGCTCCACGTGAAAGGGGGCCATCCGTTCCCGGTTGCGCCGTCGCTCCAGCACCTGCAAAAAGTATTGGACCGCGTTTTCCACGCTGTGGGAATCGGACCAGTCGGATTTGTAGATGGGCGTGCCCGCCTGGTTGAAAATCCAGGTCATATTGGGCATAGAGCCGTAGGCCCGGTGGCAGGCCCCGTCCAGGCTATCGACCAGAATCGGGCGGCTCACCCCCAGCACATCCCGCAGTGCCCCGGCGTGGCGGAGCTTCTGGGCCATTGACGTGTGGTGGGGGTAGTTTTCGCCGGGATGGGCTTCGTTGGTGTAGAGAAAAAGCGAACCGACGCCCGCCTCCGCATAGCGCTCGGCCATAGCATTTATAGATGGCGACGCCATCCCGCAGTAGGGTCAGGTGAAGCTGCCGAACTCCACAACAGTATAACTGGTGGCCGACCAGACCGCGGAGAGGCTCGTCTCTGCGCCGTCCAGTGTCCACAGGGGAAAGTCGGGCGCTTTGCTGCCCAAAGGCGGGCTTTGGTCAAAACGCATCCACGGCTCGAATTTCGCCGGTACGAACTCGTCGTAGTTGTAGCGGGTGAGCAGGTCGGGGTCCATTGAGGGAGGCTCCTTTGCCAAACTTTCGAGCAAAAACAGATGACTAACGCCGGTTGAGTAGGCGGGGGCAGTTTCCCGCCGTATCGAAACCAAGTGGGTAGACAAAGTATCGGCTTATCACCCGTTCGCTCTGGTTTCGATACGCCTCGAAGACTCGGCTACTCAACCAGCGCTCTCTGGTCCGATCCGTCTTACCTGCGCAATACCCAATACACGCCTACGCCGTCTCCGCCACCCCGTAGCTCTCCGCCACAGCCAAACTCACCCCATCCAGCAACTGCACGCCGTTTTCGGTGCCGGCCAGAATACCGTCGGCGGTGGGGGTTAGTACCAGCGCGGGCGCGCTGCCCGCTACCGGCTGCCAGGACAGACCGTCGGCAGAACGCCACAGTCTTTCCTCGTCGCTCAAGAGCCAACCGCCGTCCAGCGCGGCCAGAGAGTTGATCCGCTCCGGCGCGTCCGCCACCAGCGCGAAGGTCAGCCCGCTGTCTGCCGAGCGCCAGAGGCCCTGCTCTTCGGTGCCCGCCAGCACCAGCCCGTCCCTGTGAAAGGACGGGGAAATGGCGATGCTCTGGTAGGCGGCGTCCGGCGAGTCGGAGCGCTTCCAACCCCGTCCGCCGCTGGGCGAACGGTAGATGCCCTCCTCCGTTCCCGCAAAGACGTGCTCCCGCCCCGGCCAGCGGGACCCGGGGTCGAGGGGCGCCCAGGCCAGACTGAGGATAGTGTAGTTGCGCAGGCCGTAGTTGCAGGGCGTCCAGCGGTGGCCCCGGTCCGTGGAGCGCAGGATACCGCCGCCTTCTGTCCCGGCCAGCAGAACCGCGGTGCGGAAGACGTCCGGGTGGGGGGCCAGGCAGAGCGCGGCTTCGGTGACGCCGCCGGTCCAGGATGCCTGCCACTCTGCGCCGCCCCGGTAGAGATAGGCCACGCCGTGGGGTCCACCGCCCACCAGCAGCCGGTCGCTGATGGCCGAGCAGACGGTCAGCCGTTCCATCGGCTGGGCGGTGGGGATCAGCCCGCCGCTTTCCAGGGCAAAAAGTCCATAGGGTCCCGCAGCCCAGCGCTGCTCCCCGTGGGCGGAAATCGAAAGAATAATCGTCATTGTTTACGGCTCCAAAGCCTGTTGGGGTTTTTTGTGGTAGACAATTGTGTCGGTGCTGAGGGCCATCAGCGCGGTGCTGACCGCGGTGCGCAGAACGATCTCCACCACACCGGCCACGTCCAGCACGCCGCATTCCATCGCATTGCCCACTCTCTCTTCCAGCACGTCGTAGACCGCGCCCGGCCCCGCTTCCTGCACCCGGCTGATGATGACACCGGGGGCGGGGACGTGGGCGTTGACAAGAATCTGGCGCAGGGGCGCGGCCAGGGCGTCGTGGATGAGCTGCACGCCGTAGCGGGCGTCGCCGTCGAATTTGACTTCCTTAAGCGCGGCCCGGGCGTGGAGCAGGGCCGCGCCACCGCCGGGCACAACGCCGGTCAGTTGGGCGGTGGAGAGCACTTTGAAGGCCCGCTCCGCATTCTCGGAGAGAACTTCCCGCTCCAGCTTGCCAATCGCGCCCACCTTCAGCGTGCCCATTCCGCCGCTGAGCGAGGCCAGACGGCCCATCAGCAGGGGGCGGCCCTCGTCGTTCTGGGGCATAGAGGCCAGCCGTTGGCGGATAATCTCCACCTCCGGTTGGGCGTCGATCAGCCGCTGGCGTTCGGGGAGCAGACGGAATTGGCCGTTGTCCACCTCGACCCGCAACGCCTTGCCCAGATGTTCCGGGACAGCCCTGCGCGGGGAAGGGGTGAAGCCCTGGCCCAGCACTGTGGCGCCGGTAAGCAGCCCCATATCTTCCAGGGCGTAGCGCCGTTCCTCGCCCACGGGTTTGATTTTGGCAGCCAGCACGCTGAGTTTCTTCTTTTCCGCCTTCTCGTTGGTCACGATGACGTGCAGGGCCGCATCTTTGAAGTTATTGGCAACGATCACCAGTGATTTGGCTCCGCTGGCCAGGGCCGCCTCCATCAGGGGAATCACATCCTCGGCCTCGGCCAGATTGGAAGCAACCAGCGCTACCGCGCAGTCGGTCTGTACGGCCTGCTTGCGGGCGGCGTCGGTGTAGAGCAGATAGCTGGCGATCTCAGCGCCAAAGTTGGCCCCCGCGTGGTACTCCCGTTCCAGATAGGGCGCCACATATTTCTGCACATTGACTTTGGCCTCTGCGCCCAGCAGATGGCTCATTTCGCCCAGCATCCCGGCCAGGGAGCGGTTGCGCACGACCGTATAGGCCACTTCGGAGAGTTCATCCTCCGAGACGACGGGCATAGCGTTTTCGGCCAGGTTGGCGCAGACGGCTTCCAGCGCCGCTTTGATTCCCTGCTCCAAATCCCGGAAGTTGATGCCACCGGCGATCATCCGCAGAGCGTCCATATAAATGGCCCGGGCCAGGACGGCGCAGGTCGCGCCGCCGTCGCCCACCCGTTCGGCTGTGTGCCAGACGAGACTGCGCATGAGCATCGCGCCCACATCGACGCGGGGATCGCCAAAGCTGAGGATGCGGCGCACGACAGTGCCCGAATCGTCGAGCAGTTCGGGTCCCCGGGTGTCCCGCTGGCTGGCGATGTGACCGGAGATGGGTCCCAATGTGGGCGCGAGTAAATCTGCGATGAGGTTAATGCCCATCGTCAGATGCTCGTGTGTTTCTACCGGCCCCGCTACCGCGGCCCGGTTTCGGGTAGTTTGTGCCAATGGACTGTCTTTCTAGCTGGAGGAATGAAAAGAGAAATCTGTAAATGTGTTAGTTGTTCGGCTCAATGAGTGGTGCGTAGTGCGTGAACAAATATCACGGCCCAACGAGTGATGCGTGATGCGTGAACAACAATCACTACCAGTTCACGCACTACGCACCACGACATCTTATGCGTAAGCTGTTTGGCCCAACGAGTGATGCGTGATGCGTGAACAACAATCACTACCAGTTCACGCACT
>JAHDWH010000183.1:9145-13899 GCA_023384455.1 Caldilineaceae bacterium
ACGCACTACGCAACACCTCACGCCCACAGATGCGCGTATTTCAGGCCGGTTCCGGTGTTGAAAAGCACAACGCTCTCGTCCTTTTTGATCCAGCCGCTCTTGAGCAGGCGAATCTGGGCGGCCAGACAGGCGGCCCCTTCTGGCGCGGGGAAGATGCCCGTGCGCATGCCCATTGTGCGGGCGTGGGTGAGCATCTCCTCGTCGGGGACGGCGATGGCTGTGCCCCCGCTACGGCGGATGGCGTTGAGAATCAGAAAATCCCCCACCGCGGCGGGGACGCGCAGCCCGTCGGCCACGGTTTTGGCCCCTTTCCATAGCTCCGCGTGTTCGGTCTCTTCCTCAAAGGCGCGCACCATCGGCGCACAGCCCGTGCTTTGCACGCTGACCATCCGGGGGCGTTTGGCGTCGATCAGCCCCATCTGCTCCATTTCGGCGAAGGCTTTCCACATCCCAATCAGCCCGGTGCCGCCGCCGGTGGGATAGATAATCACATCGGGCAAACGCCAGCCCATCTGCTCGGCCACCTCATAGCCCATCGTCTTTTTGCCTTCCAGCCGATAGGGTTCTTTGAGGGTGCTCACATCAAACCAGCCGTGCTTCTGCACCCCCTCTTTCACCTTCACACCGCAGTCGGTGATCAGCCCGTCCACCAGCGTCACCTGCGCGCCCAGCAGCTTGCACTCCACCCGAAAGGTCATCGGCACGTCTGAGGGCATAAAGACGTAGGCGGGCAGACCGGCCGCGGCGGCATAGGCGGCCATTGCGCCGGCCGCGTTGCCCGCGCTGGGGATGGCAAGCTCTTTGACGCCCAGTTCGTAGGCCCGGCTCACGGCCATCACCAGCCCCCGGGCTTTGAAACTGCCTGTGGGGTTGAGGGATTCATCTTTAATATATGTGTTGGCGCAGCCGATCTCCGCGCCCAAAGAAGGGGCGTGGAGGAGCGGCGTCCAGCCCTCGCCCAGCTTCAGACAGGCGTCGTCCCGGCGCACGGGCAAGACTTCCTCGTAGCGCCAGAGGGAGGGTTCCCGCTCGGCCAGACTCGCTTTTGTCAGGGTTTGGGCGGCCTTGGCCAGATCGTACCGGGCTAAAAGGGGACGGCTGCACGCGGGGCAGAGATTCATCAGCCGGTCAGCGTCGTAGGATTCACCGCATTTGCCGCATTCCAAATGGGTAAGCGTTGAACGGGTCATAAGGTTTGTCTGTCCAGGTGTTGGGTCAGAAAAAGGGGTGCTGTCAGATCGATGACATAGAGGTCTCGACAAACAGGCAGTACAATTTTACTCTGGCAAGCCGCCTTTGCAAAATCATGAGGAGGGTAAGGGGCGCACCCGTTAGGCGCTGCGCAAACTCGCCCAGGGTTCTTGCTCGTGTACTTCCACCAACTGATAGCCCTCCGCACCCACACACGGGCCGAGGATAGCGATCAGTTTGGCGGTCTCGCTGCCGGTGTTGAAGGAGGCGTGGACCACATCCCCGGCGATAAAGACGCCGTCGCCTGCCGAGAGGGTCGTGGATTCCTGGCTCACCCACTGCTCCACCGCGCCGGAGACGACGTAAATCACCTCTTCCTGACCGGGGTGCAGATGAAAGTTGTGGCCGAAGCCCGGTTCCAGGGTCACTTCGATGACGACCAAATCCTTGGCCCCGGTGGTGGATGGCCGACTCAGCCAGCCCATTACCCCCCAGTCCAGTTGGTCCCGTTCCATTGCCGCGCTGGTGATAAATTTTCCGTCCATTGGGGTTCTCCGAGTTGCGAATTGCGAGTTGCGAATGCGCCGTCTGCGGTCTGCGGTCAGTCGTCTACTCTGTAGATCGTCGGCGCGGGGGTGACGTGGCTCCACACAATAAAGGCCAGGGTCGAAAGCAGCAGCAGTTGGAAGCCCAGTTTGTAGCCCGCAAAGAGCCAGGGCTGAAACATCCCTACCACCCCCAGGACGATTCCGCCGATGATCACCCGTTCGATGCGGGCGAAAGACCCGGCGTCGATGCGGTCGCTGAAGCGCTGGGAGACCCGGCGGATCAGATAGATGAATAGGCCGAGAATAATCACAAAGCCGGTCATAAAAGTGGCTGCTTGGGCCATTGAGAAACTCCAATCGTCTCGTTCAGTAGTGATAGCGACAGGCAAGGATGCGAATCTTCTCATCCGTCACCTGATAAACCAACCGATGCTCATCGTCAATCCGTTTGGACCAGCATCCAGCCAACTCATACCGGAGCGGTTCGGGCTTGCCAATACCGCCAAAAGGATCGCTCTGCGTCTCCTGAATCAGCCGAATCAACCGCAATGCGATCTTTCGGTCTTGCCGAACCCACCACGCCAAATCCTCGAAAGCGTCTGGATCAAATTCCAAGTTGCGCACGAGCTTCCTCCAGTGCAATGCCTCCGGTTCGCTCTTTGGCTGCCAGCAGACGCCTTTTCATAGCCGGGCTTTTCAGCAGATAGGCGGTTTCCAACTCCGACTCGATTTCACGCCATACGTCAATAGGCACAATCACCCCTACGGTTTGGCCTGTATCGTCTGACACATATTGAATTTCGGTCGTCATTTGCTCCTCCGTTTTGTATCCAGCGCCAGCGCAAGCTGACAGCTTGCGTTACAGGTGCAACTCTGTAAAGGCCCGCGCTTGCCCCTCAATCGCCGGTTCTACGGCTAGCCGCTCGATGCTGGCTTTGTAACACGGGCTGTTAGCCCGTGCTGCGGCGCAAGCTAACAGCTTGCGTTACAGGTGCAACTCTGTAAAGGCCCGGGCCTGCCCCTCAATCGCCGGTTCTACGGCCAGCCGCTCGATGCTGGATGCGCCGAAGAAGCCAGCGATGCCTTCCGTATGCTCGAAGATGTACTGGGCATCGGACGGCTCGGCGATGGGTCCGCCGTGGCAGAGGACGAGAATCTCCGGGTTGACTGCCACCGCGGCGTCGCGCATAGCCTGCACCCGTTTGGCCGATTCGGCTAGAGTCAGCGCCGTATCCGCGCCGATGGAACCCTTCGTCGTCAGCCCCATATGGGGCACCAGCACATCCGCTCCCGCCTCGGCCATTGCTCTGGCCTCATCCGGGTTGAAGACATACGGGCAGGTGAGCATATCCAGTCGGTGTGCCTGGGCAATCATCTCCACCTCCAGCCCGTAGCCCATCCCCGTCTCCTCCAAATTCGCCCGCATCACCCCGTCGATCAGCCCGACCGTCGGGAAATTTTGCACCCCATCAAAGCCCATTTCTTTGAGTTGGCGCAGGAAGTGGGGCATCAGCCGGAAGGGGTCTGTGCCGCAGACCCCCGCCAGCACCGGCGTATTCTGCACAACCGGCAGCACTTCGCTTGCCATCTCCACGACAATGGCGTTGGCGTCGCCGTAGGGCATCATCCCGGCCAGGCTGCCCCGCCCGGCCATCCGATAGCGCCCGGAATTGTAGATGATAATCAGGTCCACCCCACCCCGTTCGCTGAACTTGGCGGAGATACCTGTGCCCGCGCCCGCGCCGATAATCGGACGGCCAGCAGACACTTTGGCGCGCAGACGGCGCAGGGATTCGGAGCGGGGAATGTAGGGCATAGGTTTCTCCTGTGGGATGACAGGGTGGCAGGGTGAGGGGGTGACAGGGTGACAAGCGTACTCACCCTGTCACCCCTTCATCTTGTCACCCTGTCAAGAAATTCAAAAGTCTTTCCGTCACCGCCTCGGCAAAGGCGTCGTCGTTGATATTCGCATCTACAATTTCCACGGGAATATCGGATCGGGTGTTGAGTTGGATGGCGTCAAAGAGGGCGGCGTCGGCTTCGGGCCACCAGAAAAGGCCGTCGGGTGAGTCGAGAATCGAGACGCCATTGGCGGGCAAGAAAAATGCCACTGGCCCGGTGGTGGCGTTGGCCTTCTGGGCCAGAATGCGGCCCAACGCTGCGTTCTCTTCCGGCATCGTGCGCATCAGCGTCACTGTTGGGTTCCAGACGTAAAAACGGCGATCATCAAATTTGGCGGGCACACTCTCCCGGGACCCAAAGTTTACCATATCCAGACAGCCCGGTGCGATGACCTGGGGAATACCTGCCTGGGCCGCGGCGTCCAGCCGGGTGGGGCCAGCCGAGAGCGTGCCCCCCACCAGTTCGTCGGCCCACTCGGTGGTGGTCACGTCCAGCACGCCCACAAAATATCCCTCCCGAATCAGCTTTTCCATCATCCGCCCGCCCGCACCCGTGGCGTGAAAGACCAGCACTTCGTAGCCAGCCGCCTCCAGTTTGGCCTTGCACTTGCCCACCAGTTCGGTGGTGTTGCCAAACATCGAAGCCGCGATGAGGGGTTTCGTCGCCAACTCCGGCGGCGTGGCGCTCGCCATCCCACAGATCGCCGCGGCCGCGTTGGTGTAAATGCGGGCGCTGATGGAGTTGACCCCGGCCACATCCACAATCGAGGGCAGCATCGCAATATCGCTGTCGCCCACGTAGGCGGCCATATTGCCGCCGGCCAGGGTGCTGACTATCACCTTTGGTATGCCCAGGGGCAGACCGCGCATGGCGGTCGTGGCAATCGTCGTCCCCGCGGAGCCGCCCATCCCCAGCACGCCCTGGATGCGGCCGGCGTCGTGCAGCCGTTTGAGGAGTACCGCCGCGCCCCCGGCCATCACCCCAATCGCCGCGCCCCGGTCCCCCGCCTTGCGCAACGCGGCCAGAGACGATCCGCCCGCCGCGGCCACCTCCGCCGCGCTGATCTCCGGCGCAAAGGACGGCTCGCCGATAACGCCGGTGTTGATGACCAGC
>JAHDWH010000437.1 GCA_023384455.1 Caldilineaceae bacterium
CACCCAGTTCATGCAGCGTATCACGAATTTTGTTGACCACTTCCAAATCGCTATCCAGCTCGCTTGTTACCCGCCTTATCACAGCAAATACAATCCGGTTGAACGACTGTGGGGCGCTTTGGAAAAACACTGGAATGGTTCGCTTTTAGACTCTGTCGACACCATTCTCAATTTCGCCCGTTCTTTGACCTATAAGGCCAAGCAACCTGTCGTCGATCTTGTCTCCAAAATCTATCACACTGGCGTCAAACTCTCTCAAAAACAGATGAATTCTTTGGAGCTTCGCTTCAATCGCTTGTCTGGCTTAGGCAAGTGGTTTGTCCTTATCCCACTTGTTCTTCTCCCCCTTCATGAGTAACTATTTCTTCGGAACAGCCTTACTGCTCAAATTTGGCTAATTCAGCGCCAAAATCGAATAGAATTGGCCTCTGTTTGCATTATTTCGTCCATTTTGAATAGAAACACCCTCTGTTTGCACGAAAACGTGCAAAAATAAGGTGATAACTATGGTGCGGTTGCAAACCGCACCTACAGATTTCACGATGTTCTTGACCACTACAGAAAAAAAGCCGAACCACTTGCTGGTTCGGCCTTTTTTCTTGTGTTAGCCAGTTCTACTGAAGCAAGCCGCGCGCCGCTACGGGCCAGTTAACCTCTACCTCGCCGTTGCGATGGCCGACAATTTCGTTGAAGAGATTGTTGGTCACGCAGCAGTGATTCACCAGCAGTGTGACCCGCTCGCCGATTTGAGGCTTGGCAGCGCAGGCGGTCAGGTCTACCCAGCCGTGCTCCTCATTCAGCTTTTCGATGTGGGCTTCGGGGTATTCCAGAATCAGGCCAAAGCCAGTGCTGCCCCGTGCCCCGTCCGAGGAGAGCGCTTTGCTGCCTGCATCCAGCACGGCCCGGTCTGCTGTGGGGCGGCTGACGACGGTGGCGATGACGTGAAAGGCCACTTCCGCCTGGCTCATCACCCCCACATTGACCATTGACCGATCCCCGTAGACATACGTGCCCGCCCGGTGTTCGGTCACTTCCTTGTGGGTGTGGGCCTGCCACATTCCGGGCGAACCGCCTGCGCTGACCACCTCCAACGGTATACCGTCCGCGGCCAGCAGACGGCGGGTCTCGGCCACAAAGCCATCGGTCTGCTCGTTGGATGGGTAGGTCATCAGCCCGCCGAAGTGCAGATGGGAGGCGCGGGCAATGATCCGGGCCAGTTCTGCCGCTTCCTGGGGGCTCTGCACACCGCAACGGCCCAGCCCCGTGTCGAATTCCACCAGCACAGGCAGAGCCAGTCCTGCGCCCTGGGCCGCTTCTGCGTAGCCCCGCACAGTGACCTCCGAATCCCCGGTGACGCTGATGCGTACCCGGCGGGCCAAGTGCATCAGCCTCTCCAGTTTGGCCCCGCCCAACAGATTGTAGGGCAGAAAGATATCTTTGATTCCGGCCTGGGCCATCACTTCGGCCTCGCCCAACTTCTGACAGGTGATCCCCACCGCGCCGGCATCCACCTGCATATGGGCGATTTCAGGAATCTTGTGGGTCTTGATGTGGGGACGGTTGGCGAGGTTGTGCTCGGCCAGATAGCTTTGCAGCCGGTTGATATTGGCGGATAGCTTGTCCAGATCGACAACAGCCGCGGGACTTTCCAACTGATCGATGCGCATGGGTTTTTCTCCGTGGAAACTGACTCATCACGAAGGCACAACGACACGAAGAAGATATACTTGACAAGGTGACAAAATGACCGGGTGACAAGGTGAAAAAATGTCAGTTT
>JAHDWH010000184.1 GCA_023384455.1 Caldilineaceae bacterium
TTCCGTCTATTCTGTGTTTTCCGCGGTCACAAAGCTGCGCGCTCAGAACCTGAATGATTAAACAGGCTCTTGAGCTGACCACAGAAAAGACGGAATACACAGAAGAAAAGCTGAAAGAGAATTTTCCGTCTATTCTGTGTTTTCCGCGGTCACAAAGCTGCGCGCTCAGAACCTGAATTATCAAACAGGCTCTAAAGAGCGCGGCAGCCAGCAGCATCACCCCCGCCGGGACCAGATAGACACCCATTCCCCCGTAGCTGTCCCAGATAATGCCGGAGAGATCAGAAACTCTGCTCACAATACCAAAAAGCCGGATGCGCCGCGCCCGCTGGAGATAGCAATCCCCTCCACACTGCGCTCCCGGATGGGGTCAGTGCCGGCCAGTGTGCCCCCCGCGGCCCACAGGTTGGCGTAGACAGGCGCGCCGTCGGGGTGGATGGGCTGAAAGCCGCCATTCACTGCCACCCCGCCCCGGAAGACCGGCTGCCCCCCGCCGTCCAGAAAGTGGGGGCGAAACCAGCCGCTCCGTTCCTGGGGAATCGTCAGAGGCAGATCGAAGACGACCTCCCAGGCCCGGCCCGTGTGATCGCTGTTGATACCCCCGCCCAGAATACCGCCCGTCGCCAGCAGAAAGTTGGCGGCCCGGTGTTTGAGTGGGCGGCTGCTCGTCTCCGTCTCCACCCACAGGATGCGATCCCCCTCTGCGCCGAAGCCGACGGCTTCCATCCCGATCTCCACCCGCACGCCCAGCGCTTCCAGGCGGCGGCGCAGACGGGTGTGCAGACGGATACCCGGCACGCTGGGCGGCAGGGTGGGAATCTCGAAGACCGGCGCGCCGGTCGCCTGCTGCAATTGGGCCAGCACAGCCGGATGATTTTCGAAGCCCAGAATGGCGGGCAGACCGATGCGCTCGCCGGACTCTACGAATCGGGTCAGTGCCTCGGCCAGTTGAGTCAATCGGGCCGCTTCCTCCACCCGCTTTGCCAGTTGCAGGGTTGTGATGTCCTGGCGCTCGGTGAGCAGGCTGAGGGGCAAAAAGACGCAGCGGGCGGTGTAGCCCTGTTTCGCCAGATTTTCGGCAATGAGTTTGGGGTAAAAGTCCCGCATCCCTTCCACCCCCACAATCAGCAGGGGCTGACCGGTGGAGAGATCGCCGGCGGTCTGCCCCGCCGGGGCCAGAAAAGTGGGCCGGGCCGCGCCCACCGGCGAAGGCAGCCACAGATTGTCGCCTTCCGTGCGCGCACCCGCATAAGGCAGGCCGATCTCAGCGGTCAATGCAGCGAAATCGGTCAGCGCGGCGGAGAGCCGTTCCCTTCCCAGCAACCGGTAGGGATGTTCCGACGGCAGATCGCCAGCCGTTTCCAGCGGGCGAGCCACCCCCTTGCCCGCGGTATCGTAGCCCAGCACATCAATCGTCCCCGCGTGCCAGTGGGTGACGCCCATCCCTTTGGCGATCACTTTTACTGTTAACCCGGCCTGAGCCGCGTGATAAGCCGCGGTCAGCCCAGCCAGCCCCGCGCCGATTACGAGTAAGTCAACCATTCATCACGTCCTGCGTGTGTTGCAGATGATCAGTGAGCGCCGATTGAGTAGCCGAGTCTTCGAGGCGTATCGAAATCAAGCGAACGGGTGATACGTCGATTCTTCGTCGACCCGCTTGGTTTCGACAGGCTCAACCTAAAGGTTTCGATACGGCGGGAAACAGCCCCCGCCTACCCTTCGATGAACTCAGGACACCGCTCAACCGGCGCTAGTCCTACATTTGGCCCAACGACACCATTAATAATTCTCAATTCTCAATTCGCTATTCACCATTCACTATTTTCCCCGCGTAAAACCCCGTCAACGGACTCTCCGCGCCCTCATCCGGCAGGTGATCCGCGTTCATCAGACTCAGATAAATCAACTCGTCCAGCCGCTCCTGCTTCAATTGCCGCCCCCACAGCACAGGCAGCACCCCTTTCCAGCGCTCCTGCGAAAAGTCGCGCAGGAGCAGATTGGGGTTGGAGACCGGGCTGCGCCGGTCGATAGCCGGGGAGCGGGTGGGCAGGGGGCTGTCCGGTGTCGCGCCCGGCGTGGCGTGGCTGGTGATGGATTGCCCTTTGCTGCTCTGCGCGGGGGATTGGAGATAGGCCACCTCCCAATCCTCGGCGTTGGATTCGCCTTCCAGCACGAAATCCGAATCGTGGCTCTCCCGGCCAATCTCGTGGAGAATGCCCACGGCCCGGTAGGTGCAGAATCCCCCCTGACACGGCCCCATCCCCAGGCGCACATCCCGGCGCAGATCGTCCAGCGTCACAGTCGGGTTGCGCCGGGCCGCGTTCTCCACCATCTGCCGGGTCACCAGTTCACACTCGCAGACCAGCCCGCCCTGCAACTGTTCCTCTTCCACTTCGTGTAGTCGATGACCCAACCAATAGTGGCCCTGCTCGATCCCCGGCACGGGTGTCGTGGCGGTGGTGCAGGGCCGGGAGACGCCCAGATGCTCGCAGGCCCGGTCAACCGTCTTCTCGGCCATCATCCGAAAGGTTGTCCATTTGCCGCCGGTAATCGTCAAAAGGCCCTGCACTCCGTCTCGTGCTTTGTGATCCAGCAGCGTCAACGAGCGGGTAGCGTCCCGGCTGTCCCCGCTGAAACCCTCCTGATAGAGCGGGCGCACCCCGGCCCAGGCCCGCAGAATCCGGGCGCGGCTCAGGCCGGGCACCAGCTTGTCTCCCTCGGCCAGCATAAACTGGACTTCCTCCGGAGAAATCACCAGATGTTCCGGGTCGGTCACTTTCTCATCGGTGGTGCCGATAATCGAGACCGTATGCACAGGCACGAGAATATCGCCATCGCTGGGCATTTTGCAGCGGTTGATGACTCTATTGACCAGCCGGTGGCTCGTCGCCACCATCACCCCTTTGCCGGGAATGATTTTGACGCCGACCCCCGCCATCCCCGCAAGCTGCCCGGCCCACGCCCCCGAAGCATTGATGACCAAATCGGCGTGGACGTGGACTGTTTCCCCGGAGACAGTATTCCGCACGACCGCGCCCGTCACCCGTCGCTCGCCCACATCGCCTTCTGTGAGAAGGCCAGTGACTTCGTGATAAATAAGAATGCGTGCCCCGGCCTGACGCGCGGCCTGGGCTGTGGCGTGGGTCGCCAGAAAGCTGTCCGCCGCGCCGTCGGGCACCTCAAAGACCCGGCTGATGCGGGGATTGAGCAGGGGTTCCCGGCGCAGCGCCTCGGCCACAGAAATCTCCCGGCAGGGCACGCCGGTCTCCCGACAGGCGGCCACAAAGCGATCCGGGTACTCCCCTTCATCCTCCGGCGTGACGACGAAGAAGCCGCCGGTGTCCTCAATACAGTGGGTATGGGTGCGGCGCAGGATACGGTTTTCGGCGATGCACTCCACCGCGCTGTGGGGGTCCTTGACCACATAGCGTCCCCCGCTATGCAGCAGGCCGTGATAGCGCCCGGTCGTGCCGTGGGTCAGGTCGCGCTTCTCCACCAGAATTGTGCGGAAGCCGCGCAGGGCCGCGTCCCAGGCCACACCTGTGCCGGTGGCGCCGCCGCCGATGACGAGGATTTCGGTTGAGAGAGAGGGGGAGGGAGTTGGAGTGGTCATTGGCGGTTTGGATGGTGGTTGGTGGGTGTTGCGTATTTCGTATTTCGTATTTCGTAGGCAAGGGATATTGGCGGGACGGATGAAGTTTGCGCGGTTGGTGAGCAGAGCTTCGCATCTTGCATTTACCATCTCTCACTACCGAAGCAAACCTGTCACTCCTATTGTGCCTCACTTACGCCGTACCTTCGCAAGAACTAACGCACGTACGTTAGTTGCAGGTCGTGCCCAACCGCCCAAGACCAGCGCCGGTTGAGTAGCCGAGTCTTCGAGGCGTATCGAAACCAAAGCGGGTCGACACGAAATTGCTCGTCTACCCGTTCGCTTTGGTTTCGATACGCCCTCCGAAGACTCCGGGCTACCCTTCGACAGGCTCAGGACACCGCTCAACCGGCGCTCACTGGTCCTGACTGCGTGCAACTTTGTTGTGCCACCTTATGCAATACGAAATACGCAATACGCTGTGTTTGTCTCACTCCGGATGCAACAGCCGATGCACATCCTGGGCCCGGCTGGCCTGTAGTGCCCGTTCGGCCAGGCGGCGGGCTGCGTCGCCGTTAGTCTGGCGCACGGCCTCTTTGACCAGCGGCACAGCCGGTGCGACGACGCTGACTTCTGTCACGCCCAGGCCGAAGAGGAGGGGGAAGATCGACGGGTCCCCGGCCATCTCCCCGCAGATGGAGACGGGAATCTCGGCCATCTGCCCGGCCTGGCAGGTCATCGCTATCAGCCGCAAGACTGCCGGGTCCAGGGGCGAGGCCAGACTGGCCACCGCACTGTTCACCCGATCCGCGGCCATTGTATATTGGGCCAGATCGTTTGTGCCGATGCTGAAGAAGTCTACCAGCGGGGCCAGCCGATCCGCCAGCAGGGCCGCCGCGGGGACTTCAATCATCAGGCCGATTTGCAGACGTCCACCGGGACGGTGCTGGGCCTGATAGCCGGGGATGTCGTCGAGCATCTCCAACACCCGATAAACTTCGACAATTTTGCTCACCATCGGCACGAGGATGCGCACCACACCGGAAAAGCTGCTTTCCAGCGAGAGGGCGACCAGCGCCTGCAACTGATCCCGTAGCAGTGTCGGGTGTTTGAGCAGCAGCCGGATACCGCGCACGCCGAGAAAAGGGTTGCTTTCGGCCATTTGGGGCAGATAGCGCACAGGCTTGTCCCCGCCGATGTCGAGCAGACGGACGGTGAGAATCTCCCCGGTTGTCTGACTGCCAATCATCCGGTAGGCTTCGATCTGCTCCTCGACCGTCGGCGGTTTTATGCGGGCTTGAAAGAGATATTCCGTGCGCAGCAGGCCAATGCCGTCTGCCCCGCTGTTGGCAATTTGCAGCATATCTTCCTGGCTGTTGATGTTGGCGTGGACCAGTACCCGCCGCCCGTTCAGCGTCACCGCCGCCTCCTGGCTGTGGGATTCGGCGGTGATACGAAAGGCCAGCAGCCGTCGCCGGGTCTGGTCGTAGCTTTCCAGCAGCTCCGGGTCCGGCTCTACGATCAGCCGTCCCTGCAACGCATCCACTACCGCAAGCTGACCGGGGGCGAGCTGGAACAGGGCCGAACCCAGGCTACACACCAGGGGGATGCCCAGGCTGCGGGCCAAAATCGCCGTGTGGGCTGTGGGCGCGCTGCCCGCCAGGGCAATCCCGGTCACGCTCTGGGAGGAGAGGTGGGTAGTGTCGAAGGGGGTCAAATCTTCGGCCAGCAGGATTGTATTGGGCGGGAGGGCGGCCAGTTGGCGGGCCAGAGAGACGCCGTTGAGATGGGAGAGCAGCCGTTGGCCCACATCCCGAATATCCACAGAGCGGCTGGCGAAGTAGTCGTCGCTCAGGTTTTGGAATAACTGGACCAGTTCGGAGGTGGTCTGCTGGGTGGCCGTGGCCGCGCTTGTGCCCCGGTCGATGGCCTGGCGCACACCGTCGGTGAGCAGCCGGTCGTGGAGAATCTCCTGGTGGACGAGGAAGATGTCGGCCAGCAGGGGGTGGTCCAGCCCGGCCAGTTGGGAGAGCTCGTCGTCTACTTTTTGGCGGGCGTCCAGATAGCGCTGCCACTCTTGCTCTGGCGACGTGGACTGTTCCACAGCCTCCGTGCGGGCGGCATTGGGGAGGGGCGTATAGGTGTAGAGTCTGCCTATGCCTACGCCGGGGGCGGCGGGCAGGCCGGGAAATGTCTGTTGCAGTGGGTTGCCTCTCTACACAGGGATGGCTTCAGGCATTATTCGCCGCGCCGCCTGCTCCATCGATTTCTGGTATTCCGGCCAGTCGTGCAAGACAACGGGATTGAAATCCGCACCGGTCGGCCATTCGATTGTCCCAGTCTCTGCATTCAGCCAGGCTTGTCGAAAAAGGGCCGCATTGCGCAGGGGTCGAAAAACTGGCCCGTGCAGAAGGGCTTCAAAATCGATGATTTGGACAGTGCCATCACTGAATATAAAACGAATGGTATATCCATCCAGAAAAACAAAGCTGGTAATATAGTGGTAAGTATCTAATGGCGTATTGGGCATCGTATCCCCCCCTATTAAAGACCTTCGATTTTGAGGACTGTCTCGCCTGCTAAAATCTGCTGCCAGTTTCTCATCAATTCTTCGCTGTGGATGGCAGCCCATCCTAATACAATTTGCATCTGGCGACGGGGCAATGTACCGGCCAACCACGCAGACGGGTCAATCATAAAGCTGGCCTGATGCTCACCATACTTTGCGTGAAAATGTGGTGTTGCGTGGCGCTGTGGATCGCCGTAGTACATCGTAACAGTGACGCCATAAAATCGAGATATTTCGGGCATCGTTGTATCTTGCCGATCTGAAAATAAGGACACGGATTGACACGGATAGGACTGATTCACACGGATTCAATCTATCAATACACCTAAGCCTATGGCCTGGGTGTTCAACAACCAGCGGCGGGAGATGCCAGGGGTGTGGAACCGTGAAAAAGCATACACAATGCGTTGAGCGCGTCGGCGGCGTCGGGGCCGACAGCCTGCAAGTGGAGGATATGTCCCTGGCGCGCCTGTAGCTGCATCAGTTGCAGAATACTCTTGACATCTACCTGGCCAGAGGTTCGGCTCAGATTTTGCGCGGTAATTTCGGCCTGGTATTGGCTCGCCACCCGCACCACATCTTTGCTCGTGCGCAGGTGCAACCCCTGGGGATCGTGTACAGTCACAGTGGCCGAATGTTCTTTTCGTTCGGGCGGGGTGGGGGGAGCACCAGTGGTTGGTTTGTCCATTCCTCGTCCGTTATTCAGAGAAACGTAATGTGTGAAACGTGAAGTGGGTCGGTGATACTTCGTCTTCTGATTCAAACTGTAGGCCAACGAAACCAATCGCTTTCAATGCGTCAATCCTAACTGCTCCTCACGTTTCACGTTTTCAGGCATCCTCTCCACCTTGCGTGCATTCAGCGCGTCCTCCGCAGCCAGGTTTACGTCGTGCAGGCTGTCGCCCATTCCCGCGTGCAGGGCTGCCACAATCGCGCCTTCTACCAGGGGCGCGTTGCTGATCGTACAGCGGCTGCGCTTTTCGTCGGGCAGAAATTCCAGGGCCATCTCGGCGCTCATCACCGCGCTGCCCATATCCACCAACAGGAGAACGCCATCTTCGCTCCACACGCACTCGATGGCGTCCAGAATCAGCATCGCGTCTGTGCCCAGGGCGTGGGGGTCATCGGTCAGCCCGCCAGCCGGGGCGATCTTCACTCCACCCCCCGCCATCTGATCCGCCAATTGGCAAAGACCGTCGGCGATCAGCCGGCTGTGGGAGACGAAGACCAGTCCGATCACGGCTCGACCCAATCCAGGGTGCGGGCCACGGCCTTCTTCCAGCCGGCAAAGCCCCGCTCCCGCTGGCTCTCGTCGATGCGGGAGTGCCAGCGCCGGTCCACCTGCCAGTTGGCCCGCAGGCTCTCCAGACTCTCCCAATAGCCCACAGCCAGCCCCGCGGCATAGGCAGCGCCCAGACTCGTCGTCTCGGCCACCACCGGACGGATGACTTCTGTGCCCAGAATGTCGGCCTGTAGCTGCATCAGAAAATTGTTGGTGGTGGCGCCGCCGTCCACCTTCAGCGCTTTCAGAGGCACGCCGCTGTCCGCATTCATCGCTTCCAGCACCTCTCGGGTCTGGTAGCAGATGGATTCCAGGCTGGCCCGCACAATATGCGCCCGGTTGATGTAGCGGGTCAGACCGACCAGCACGCCCCGGGCATCGCTGCGCCAGTAGGGGGCGTAGAGGCCGCTGAAGGCGGGGACCAGATAGCAGCCCCCCGCATCCTCCACACTTTGGGCAATCGTTTCGCTCTCGGCCGCGCTGCTGATCAGTTGCAGATTGTCCCGCAGCCATTGAATCGTGGCCCCGGCCATCGCAATCGAGCCTTCCAGGGCATAGACCGGGCGATTTTCCCCAAACTGGTAACAGACGGTTGTGAGCAGTCCATTTTGGCTGTGTACAATCTCCTGGCCGGTGTTGAGGAGCATAAAGCAGCCCGTGCCGTAGGTGTTCTTGGCCTCGCCGGGGGCAAAGCAGTTCTGGCCGACGGTGGCCGCCTGCTGGTCACCCAAATCTCCACAGATGGGAATTGCGCCGCCAAAGGGACCGTCGGCCAGGGTCATTCCATAGAAGCGGGGGTCGCTGCTGGGGCGGATTTCGGGCAAGAGCGAGCGGGGAATCTGCAAAATGCCCAGCAGTTCGTCGTCCCAGTCCAGCGTCTCCAAATCCATCAGCATTGTGCGGCTGGCGTTGGTGGGGTCGGTGATGTGCTTGCCCGTCGCCGGTCCACCGGTCAGATGCCAGATGAGCCAGGAATCCACAGTGCCAAAGAGCAGGTCGCCCGCTTCGGTCCGGGCCTGCAAGCCGGGTATATTGTCCAGCAGCCAGCGGATTTTTGGCCCGGAGAAGTAGGTTGCCAGGGGCAGACCGGCTTTGTGATAGAAGGTTTCGCTGTGGCCGGCGGCTTCGAGTTCCTTGCAAATGCGTTCCGTGCGCGTATCCTGCCAGACAATCGCGTTATGGACAGCCTCGCCCGTCTGCCGATCCCAGAGGATGGCCGTCTCCCGCTGGTTGGTGATGCCGATGGCCGCGATATCGGCGGCGGTGACGCCTGCCTTTTCCAGAGCAGCCCGGATCACCTGCTGGGTGCGCTGCCAGATTTCCCCGGGGTTGTGCTCCACCCAGCCGCTGCGGGGGAAAATCTGTTCGTGCTCCCGCTGGTCGGATACCACCACCGACCCGGAATGGTCGAAGATCATACAGCGGGTGCTGGTGGTACCGGAGTCGATGGCAGCGACGTACTTCGGCATTGGAAATCCTTTCACGGATGGGCGGAAAACGGGACGGCCTGTCAGTCTGCTTTCTCATCCGTTTTCGGACGGGCTGCGGTAGAGGCCAGAGTCAACTGGTGTAGCTGCTGTTTGAGCGACTGAAACTGGTTCGGCGTGATACCGGTTGCCTTTGTGATCAGCCCCCAATCTGCCCCCACAGCCAGCAGGCTTTCAATCGTTTCGATCTTTCCTTTGATCTCGCCTAGCCGTTGACCCTCCTGCCGACCCTCCTGGCGACCCTCCTGCAAAAGTTCTTCCGCATACGTCAACATATCGCCTCCTATATCCACTGTGTACCGGTGCATTGTCTCGGTAAATTCTTGCACCACTCGTCGCTCCTGGGTTGCCACCAGATAGACCACAAAGAGTTCCACATAGTCCAGGCCGCCCGTTTGGGGTATCTGGGCCAGCAGCCTCCGCAACTGTCAGTGGGCCGAACCAACCGCTCGGGGAGATGTGGCTGACTGCTCCGAGCCTTTGACAGCCGCTGCTGCCGGTGTGCTCAGCGCCACCACCGCCGTCTCGAAGAGCAGATAGGCGCTGGTGGCGCCGGGGTCCTGGTGGCCGATGGAGCGGTCGCCCAGGTAGCTGGCCCGGCCTTTGTTGGCCCGAATCTCCGCCGTATGTTCCATCCCCAGCCGGGCCGCCTGTTTGGCCGCGGCCAGGGCCACGGCCAGGCTTTGGCCGGAAGCCAGGGCCGCTTCCATCGCCTCCACCGCGGGCTGGATGGCGTCTATCATCGTTTTGTCGTCGATGTGGGCCTTGCCCCGCTGCTGCAATCCATCCAATCCAAAGCGCAACATCCGGGTAAACTGGGCCAGGTCCACCCGCCCGCCGCTGTGGGGGCTGGTGGCCGCCCGCAGAAAGAATGTGCCGTAGAGCGGGCCGGCCGCGCCACCCACCGCGCTGATGAGGGTCATTGCCACCGAGCGGAAGAACGCGCCCACATCTGGGAATTGGTTCTCCTCGTCCAGCAGCCGTTCCCGCACTTTTTCCATTCCTCGGCGCATATTGACGCCGTGGTCGGCGTCGCCGATGGCAGCGTCCAGGCGGGTCAACTGTTCTTCTTCGGCGATGATGCGATCTGCATATAGAATCAGCCAGCGGCGAAGCTGGCCGAGGGTAATTTCTTGAGCCATCCGTCACTCACTTTACCAGTGCAACGTCGGGGTGTGGACCGGGGAATCCCACAGATTGAGCAGCTCTTCGTCCAGACGCAGCAACG
This sequence comes from Caldilineaceae bacterium, assembly GCA_023384455.1. Lineage (GTDB taxonomy): Bacteria > Chloroflexota > Anaerolineae > Caldilineales > Caldilineaceae > JACQGT01. The sequence goes on from JAHDWH010000184.1 coordinate 10,159, forward strand.
TCACTGTGCAGCCGCCCCGCCCCAGGCTGGTCAGATAGTTGCCCACCAGACGACGCTGGACGATGATTCCCTGGGTCTGCAAAAATTCGTGTATGTGCTGGAAAAAGAGAAAGAGTTCCAGGGAAGGCGTGCCGCCCAGACCGCTGACCATCAACAGCACCCGATCCCCGGAGCGATAGGGCAGATCGTCCACAATCGGCTGCATCAGCCGCTCGACGATATCTTCGATACCGTCCACCTGTTTTTCCACACCTGGCTCGCCGTGAATGCCCACGCCCAATTCCACAGTGTGATCCCCCAGGGGCAGGGCGTGGAGGGAGCGGGGCAGGGTCTCGATATTGGTGGCAAACCCCATACTGCGGGCGTTTTGCGTAGCCCGCTTCGCAACATCCACCACCTGTTCCAGGCTGCGCCCTTCCTCGGCAGCCGCGCCGGCAATACGGATCACAATCGGGGCGGCCCCCAAGCCCCGGCGGTTGGCTATTTCAGGGATGGCCACATCGTCGTTGACCAGTACTTTGCAGGAGCGAATGCCCTCTTGGCCCAGCTCTTCCGCGCAGATTTCTGAGTTGAAGACCGCGCCGGCGTAGTTCTTGACAATATAGACGACGCCTGCGCCCTGCTCCACAGCGTGGGTGGCGGCCAGCAGTTGGTCCGGGGTGGGGCTGGTGAAGATCGGTCCAGGACAGGCGGCGTCCAGCATACCCAGACCCACGTAGCCCGTGGGCAAGGGTTCGTGCCCGCTGCCACTGCCGGTGATGACCGCCACTTTGCCCGCCCGTCCCGGTTGCGCCCGCTGTACAAAATCGGGATCAAAATGAACTCGCAGCAGATTGGGATAGCAGGCGGCCATCCCGGCCAGACTACGCGCTATAGAATCTCCGGGTTTATTGACAAAACTGTGCATAGCAACTCGACGTGAACAGCGAGACGGGGATGCCCCTTTGCTTCTCACTCTATTGTAGCCCGTTTTGGCAGGATATTCAATAGCCTACCAGATGGTAATTACCCGCTCTTTGCCGTCTTTAAGTTGCTGGCGGTTGCGACGCAGGGCCATAAAAATGCCGATGAAGGCCATTGCGCCAAAGATGACATAGGGCCAGGGGGCGATATCATTGAGGGCAAAGAGAAGGAGTGTTGCCAGGGAGACCGCGCCCACGGAAAAGGTCCCCACCGAAGCCATCCGGCTCCACCAGATGAGCAGCGCGCCGGTGATCCAGACAATCCCCCCGGCCAGGGGGAAGATTGCCATGGCCGTGGCCGCGGCGGTAATGCCCCCCGCACCGCCGTTGAAGCCAGCGAAGATCGGCCAGTTGTGTCCCCAGATGGCCGCGCCGCCGGTCAACCCCGCGGCCAGGGCCAGGATAGTGGCATCCGCGCCGGGGAAGTAGCTGGCAGCCAGCCAGCGCACCAGAATCACCGCCGCCGCGCCTTTGAGGGCATCGCCCAAAATTGTGGGGATAGCCGCCTTCAGCCCGGCGGCGCGCCAGGCGTTTGTGCCACCCGTGCGCCCGCTGCCCACTGTGCGGATGTCCACGCCGTAGAGCCGTGTCACCCACAGCCCGGTGGGAATCGAGCCAAAGAGATAGCCGATCAGTGCGCCGATGAGAACCAGAATCCAGTCCATTCTTCCTCCTGAGAAAGAATTGTAGGACGGAATAGTATTCCGTCCGCTCGTGACGGAATACCATTCCGTCCTACGGTCTTTCGTCCCGGGCTGATGTAAAGGGGATCGGTTGGCGGGGATTCTCGGTCAGAGGAAGCGGGGTGGTTTGGCTGACCCCCTGCATGTGGAGTTCGCCGTCCAGTGTCGCGCCGTCGTCGAGCAGAAAGCTCTTGACGAAAAGCACGCCGCTGACGTGGCAGCCAGCCAGCAGCTCGGCCCGGTCCGCCCGGATCACCCCGTCAAATTCGCCCCGGATGCTGACTGTACGGGCGCGAATCTCTGCGTTGACCCGGGCATTCTCGGTCAGAATCACATTGGCCGGGGTTTCCAGCATACCAGACTCCATCACCCCGTCGATGCGGATGCTGGTATCGCTGCGCAGTACGCCGTTGTAGGTGGCGCGGGGGCCGATAATGACTTCGATGGCGTCGGGTTGGGGACGATTAAAGCGACGAAACAAGGCGTTTTCCTATACTTTCTAACGCAGACGCGGCGCATCTGCAATTATTCAGTAGACGGCCAACCGCCGACGGTAGACCGCAAGAGGGGACGGTACAGGCGGTCCGTCATCTGCGGTCTGCCGACTATACGTAAATCAGCTTTTTGGAGATGCTGCGGCCCTGGTGGATGCGGTTGATAATATCGGCCAGCAGGGGGGCGACGGAGATAATCTCCAACTTAGGATGACGGCTTTCTGGCGGCACATAGACGGTATTCGTCACCACCAGCTTGCCGATACGCTCGTCCGCGTCCAGCCGTTCCAGAGCCGAGGGCAGCAGAATCGGGTGGGTGATGGAAAAGGCCGCTTTGCCCACCGCGCCGGCGTCGTAGAGCGCATCCAATTGTTTGAGCACACTGCCCCCGGCCATCATATCGTCGATGACAATCGGCTGCCGCCCGGCAATGTCACCCACCACATGGGTTGTCTCCGTCGTCTCAAAACTCATCCGCCGTTTCTGCATCACCACCAGGGGCAGGTTCAGCAATTCGGCGTATTTGCCGGCCAAACTGGCCCGCCCCACATCCGGGCTGACAATCGCTGCGTTGCTGTATTCGGGTTTGTCGAAATAATCCACCAGCAGGGGCAGCGCGCTGAGCGGGTCCACAGGGATATTAAAAAAGCCCTGGACAGCCCGGGCGTGAATGTCGATAAAGATGACTCTGGCCGCGCCGGAGAGTTCCAGCATATTGGCCACCACACGGGCGCTAACCGCTTCCCGGCCCCGGGCCATGCGCTCCTGGCGGGCATAGGGAAAATAGGGAATGACAACGCTGACGCTGTGCGCGCTGGCCCGGCGAAAGGCATCCAAATAGAGCAGTAGCTCCATCAGGTGGTCGTTGACCGGGCGGCTGCACGGCTGCACGAAAAAGATGTCCTGATCCCGCACCACTTCGTCGATCATCACATGAATTTCGGTATCAGGCAGACGGCGGGAGGTTGCTTTGCCCAGGGGAACACCGAGAATGTCGGCGATCTCTTTGGCCAGGTCTGGGTGGGCAGAGCCAGAAAATATCCGCAACGGATGGTAGGACACGGCGTTTTCCCTTGTCGTGGGGGGACTGGATTCTGTGGGATCAGCGACGAAACACCACAACTTTCGACGGTTCGTTCCTCTGTGCATTATATGATAGCATTCAGAGCAGGGCAAAAGCAGCGGCCTTAGCAGCTACTTGAGAACGAGGAATATGGAATAATGGACCATCCGTTATTGATTGCGACCTACAACAAAGGCAAAGTGGCCGAGTATCGGAGTCTGCTGGCCGACCTGCCTTTGGCGGTGACCTGGCTGGACGAGGTGGGGGTATCGGAAGATGTGGAGGAGACGGAAGATTCGTTTCAGGGCAACGCCATTCTGAAAGCCCGCCA
>JAHDWH010000185.1 GCA_023384455.1 Caldilineaceae bacterium
CCCTCCCCATTCTAGGGAGGGAACTGGATCGACTCCTCCCCCACAGTGGGGGAGGGTGGGTGGGGGTAAGCAGTTACGTCTGATTCCACCCACCGGGAGCCGTTGTGAACCCTGTGACAAACGCCGCGCCAACGCTACCCCCCTCTGGCGGTCCAGGCGTAATCGCCATTGACGGCCCAGCCGCCTCGGGCAAAAGTACGGTTGGCTTTGCCCTGGCCGCTAGGCTCAACTACCTTTTCTTTGATACGGGCGCTATGTACCGGGTGGTCACCTGGGCCGGGCTGGACGCTGGCGTGGACCTGCACGATCCCGCTGCGATCGGTCTGCTGGCCGAGACGCTGGACATCGCCATTCTTCCCGCGGGGGAAGCCCAGGATGACCGCCATCTTACGGTGCTGGTCGATGGGCAGGATGTGACCTGGGCCATTCGTTCGCCCCTGGTCGATCAAAACGTCTCTATAGTGGCGGCCATGCCCCGGGTGCGGGCGGCGCTTTCGCAACACCAACGGCAGATCGGTGTCCGCTATGCCCGGGGCCACGCCGGGATGGCCGGAATTGTGATGGTGGGCCGGGATATCGGCACGGTTGTCTTGCCCGACGCCCCCCTGAAAATTTATCTGGACGCACCGATCGTAGAGCGGGCACACCGCCGTTTTCTGGAACTGGAGCGCCGGGGCAAACAGACCCCCTTCGCCCAGGTATTGGCCGATATGCGGGAGCGGGATCGTATCGACAGCCAGCGGGCCATCGCCCCTCTGCGCCCCGCGGATGACGCCCAGATTATCAGCACCGCCGGGCTAAGTGTGCAGGAGATCGTCGCCCGCATCGTCGCCCTGGCGGAAATGGACACCCAACCAGCCACCCCCTACCCCCTATGAACACTACTCTCAACACCGAGCAGAAGTTAGAACTCTATTACTGGATGACCCTGACCCGCACCTTTGACGAGCGGATGATCGCCCTCTACCGGCAGGGGCGGGGGTTGGGGGGCGCCTTCAGCCAGCGGGGTCACGAAGCGATCTCTGTGGCCGTGGGCTACGCCCTGGGGCCGGACGATATTGTGGCCCCCCTGCACCGGGATTTGGGGACCTATCTGCTGCGGGGGATGACACCCCGGCGGGTCTTCTCCAACCTGTTGGGGCGGGAGACGGGCATCACCCGGGGCCGGGACGCCAACCTGCACGGCGCGGGGGATATGAGCCTGGGTATTATCGGCTTTATCAGCCACCTGCCCCTCTCTCTGCCTGTGGCTTTGGGCGCGGCGATGAGCTTCCGCTACCGCAACGAACCCCGGGTCGCGCTTACCTTTTGCGGCGATGGCTCGGCCAGCGCCGGTCTCTTCCACGAAACGGTCAATATGGCCGCCCTCTACAACGCCCCCTATGTCCTCATTCTCGAAAACAACCAGTACGCCTATTCCACCCCCGTTGCCCACCAGACCCGTGTGACGGATTTGGCCGAACGGGCCAGGGGCTACGGCATTCCTGGCCTGATTGTGGATGGCAATGATGTGGAGGCCGTCTACGCAGTGGTCAAAGAGGCTATCGAACGGGCGCGAGCGGGGGGTGGACCTTCGCTGATAGAAACCAAAACAATGCGAATGATGGGCCACGCCATCCACGACGGCGCGGAATATGTGCCCCGCGCGCTTCTGGCCGAGTGGGAAGCCAGAGATCCGGTGACGCGCTACGCCCAAAAGCTGGTGGAGAGCGGTGTTACCGACCGGGACGAACTGGACGAGATCGACCACCGGGCCGCGGCTGAGATCGAAGATGCCATCAACTACGCCGAGGCCAGTCCTTTCCCCGACCCGGTCACTGTGGCAGAGGGCGTCTACGCCGAATAATCGATTGATTTGTTTCGCTCCAACCTGTGTTTTCCCCTTCTTTGTGGTATACTTCGTACTGTCTGACAAATGGACTGAACGCCTGCTGAATGTTTGTTGATTCGGATGGCAAAAGAGGCCCGCAAGGGTATGCTATATCGTGAATGTGTACCAAACTTTTCCGGCGGATAGTCAGCCGGAGCCTGACAGTACAAAGCCTCCCCCTACTCAGATCGAGTGGAGCGCGTCCGGGGTGGATTCCTCGGCACGCAGCGGGAGGATTCTGTCTGGCAACCCATCAATTGAAAAAGAAATGTCGAGCGGAGTGGCAGGGCTGGTCTGGAAGCAGATCGGCATCTGGCGATCAGCGCGGACAGGAAGGAGCACAGAAGCCCTAGACGGGTGAGATCAGCTTCTGCCTGCCTGTATGCGGGTACGCCGTGTCACACTGCCGACCAGAAATGGTCGGTTTTTTGTTGCCCGCGCCGCTCCCACACCATCCGCCGCCCACCGGGCAAGGAGTCAGCCAAATGGTCGATCCCGTCGAAGTCCAGGAGATTTTTGGCCAGGTTTCCAGTCTGCTGGATGCAGGCGAAACCGCTGAAGCCATCAATATCCTCCAGGATCTGCATCCAGCAGACAGCTCCGAGATTCTCTATGAACTCTCTGCCGAGCATCAGGTCACCGTCCTGCGCGAAATGACGGACGAAGAAACCGCGGATATGCTGGAGGAGATGGACGAGGATGAGATGGCCGAGGTGGTTCAGAACCTCTCGGTGGGGGAACTGGCCGATATTCTGGACGAGATGGAGCCGGATATGGCCGCCGACCTCCTGGGCGAGCTCGGCGAGGAGCAGACCGCAGCCCTGCTGGAAGAGATGGAGGAATCCGAAGACGTAGCGCCCCTGCTGGCCTACCCGGAGGATACTGCGGGCGGCATTATGAATACCCCCCGCCATATGCTGCGCCGCCTGATGACCGCGGCCCAGGCCATGGCCTTTCTGCGGGAGCATTACGCCGACGAGCACGACCTCTACTATCTCTACGTGCTGGATCGTCACCGGCGGCTGGTGGGTATCGTCAGTCTGCGTGCCCTCGTCCTGGCCCTGCCCGAACAGACTCTGGACGAAATTATGGATCGGGACGTGCTGACCGTGCGGGCGGATACGGATCAGGAGGAGGTGGCCCGGCTGCTGGCCCGCTACAATCTCCTGGCCCTGCCTGTGGTGGACGAAGAAGATCATCTGGTCGGCCTGGTCTCCGTGGACGATGTGGTGGATATTCTGGAAGAGGAGGCCACCGAGGATATCTACCGGCTGGCCCAGGTGAGCGGCGACGCCGAGATTTTCAGCCCCATCCACCGGGCCGTGGGCAGCCGGCTGCCCTGGCTGGTGGTGAATATGGGGACTGCTTTTTTGGCTTCCAGTGTAGTGGCCTTTTTTGAGGGGACAATTGCCCAGGCTGCCCTGCTGGCCGCCTTTATGCCCATTGTGGCCGGGCAGGGGGGCAACGCCGGCACCCAAACAATGACGATTATGATTCGTTCCCTGGCTCTGGGCGAGATTGAGCTGAGCGACACCTGGCGCGCCCTGCTTCACGAAGTGACCGTAGGGCTGATCCACGGGTTGGTGATTGGCCTGTCGGTGGGGTTGATTGCCTGGCTCTGGAAGGGCAATCCGATGCTGGGGATGGTGATTGGGGTGGCAATGCTGGGCAATCTGCTGGTGGCTTCTTTAGCTGGGGTGTTGATTCCGATGCTGCTGCGCAGGTTGAAGATCGACCCCGCTCTGGCCTCCGGCGTCTTTGTGACCACTGCCACCGATGTTCTCGGCTTTGGCCTCTTTCTGGGACTGGCGACTTATTATATTGCGTGGCTACGCTAGGCAAGACGGCAGACGGCGGACTACTTTCCAGTCTGTAGGTGCGGTTTGCAACCGCACTTTTACCCGGAGAAGTGCGGTTGCAAACCGCACCTACTCCGTACCGCAAAAAGATCGACCCTTCGACAGGCTCAGGACCCCGCGTCGTGAGAGTTAGTTGTCGCCGGGGACGATTCAAGACTAGCGTCGGTTGAGTAGGCGGGGGCTTTTTCCCGCCGTATCGAAACCAGCGGGTAGACGAAGAATCGACTTGTCACCCGTTCGCTGGTTTCACTTCGACAGGCTCAGTACAAGCGATACGCCTCGAAGACTCGGCTACTCAACCGGCGCTCACTAATCTGATCCGCACGTAACACTTGTGACTCCGTCACCCTACGTTTTACTGGCAATCGCCCGCGGACGGCGGACCGCCGTCCGCCGTCTCCTATTCCAGCATCCGCGACAGCCGGGCGTGGGCCTCGCGCAGGGTCTCGATGCGTTTGGGAAAGGCAAAGCGCACAGAACCGTCGCCGTAACCGGGCACTGTGTAGAAGTTCGTTCCAGCCACCGCGGCCACCCGGATTTCCGTAGTCAGCCAATGGGCAAAGCGCTCCGCAGGCCAATCGGATTGGGGCGCGTTGATATTCGTATAATCTGCCAATGTGTAATACGCACCCTGGGGGCGCACGGCCTGAAAGCCCAGATTGTAGAGCACATCCATCATCACATCCCGCCGCTCGTGATAGTCGGCCAGGTGCTTTGCGTAAAAGGAGGGGGGCAGGGCCAGGGCGGCCACCGCCGCGGCTTGCAGGGGCGTGGGCGCACAGATGGTCATATAGTCGTGGATAGGGCGGATGGCGTTGATCAGCGGCTGCGGCGCGATGATGTGGCCCAGCCGCCAGCCGGTCATGGCATAGGTCTTGCCCATCCCGCCACAGGTCACAGTCCGCTCCCGCACGGCTTCGTAGCTCCCCGGCGAGACGTGTACCCGCCCGTCGTAGAGAATCTGGTCGTAAATTTCATCGGTAATCAGCACCAGATCGTGGCGCAGGACGATATCGATGATGCCCTGCACCTCCTCGGCGTCAAAGACCCGGCCGGTGGGGTTGTGGGGGGTGTTGAAGAGCAGGGCCCGGGTGCGCGGGGTGATGGCCCGCTCGATGCGTGCCGGGTCGATGCGGTAGTCGGGCTTTTCCAGGGGCACAGAGACGGGCACGGCCTCGGCCAGTACAGCCGCGGGGCGGAAGTTTTCGTGGGCTGGCTCGATGATAATAATTTCGTCGCCGGGGTCGAGCAGGGCCAGGAGGGTGGCCGTAATCGCCTCTGTCACGCCGCAGACCACCGCCACATGTACATCCGGGTTGACCTCCCAGCCCAGTTGCACCGTATATTTTTTGGCCAGAGCCTGGCGCAGCGGGGGGTAGCCCCAGGTGACGGTGTACTGGTTCACCCCATCCCGGATGGCCTTGACCGCGGCCTCCATTACCTCCTCCGGCGGGTTGAAATCGGGGAAGCCCTGGCTCAGATTGATGGCGTCGTGTTTCATAGCCAGACGGGTCATCTCCCGGATCATCGATTCTTGAAAGCGGGTGGTGCGGGCGGCTACGCGCATGGGGTTGGGGTTCTCCAGAGTAAAGAAGGACACGGATGTTCACGGATGTGCAATGGAACGCGGATATTGCAGACCGGGCGGATTGGGGCAGATTTGCTGAGCAGATTGTACTTCATTCTTAGGGCTTGTCAAAGAATAACTTCCCGTTTTGGTGCGTCGCACTGTTCGTGGAGAGTGCGACGCACCGGATGGAACTTATTTCTTGACGAGTCCTTAGAGGAAGGAAAAATCGGCAGCAATGGTCGCTCTCTGCTATACTTGTCGGCTGATAGGGTATCTGTAGAAAAAACTTGGAACGCAGATGGGCGCAGAAAAAATCTGTGTGGATCCATCTCATCCGTGACCATCCGTGTCCTTCTTTACAGAATAGGCAGATAAAATGACACACAGCAGTAAAATTGGCGAAGAAGTGGTGTTGGGAAAAACCCGCACACCCGCTGAATACGCGGGGCTGGTGGCCCGAGGCTTTCTGATGGGGTCGGCAGATGTGGTCCCCGGCGTTTCCGGCGGCACAATGGCCTTTATTTTGGGCATTTATGAGGAGCTAATCCAGAGCATCCGGGCCGGGGCCCGCCCGCCCTTTTGGAAGGCCCTGGTTGGTCTGCGCATGGGCGAAGCCCTGAAGGCGGTCAATGCCGGTTTCCTCGTCGCTCTCCTGTCGGGTATTCTCCTGGCCGTCCTTTCCCTGGCAAAGGGGTTGGAATGGCTGCTGGTCAACCAGCCAGTCTATCTGTGGAGCTTCTTCTTCGGTCTGGTGCTGGCCTCGGTCTGGACAGTGGGCAAGAGCGTGCCCCGCTGGTCGCCGGGGCTGGCTGTCGCCCTGCTGGTGGGCGCGGTGGGGGCCTATATCGTCGTCGGTCTTGTCCCTTTACAGACGCCAGAGACGCCCTGGTTTCTCTTTCTCAGCGGCGCGCTGGCTATCTGCGCGATGATTTTGCCCGGCATCTCCGGCTCGTTTATCCTCGTGCTGTTGGGCAAATACCAGTTTGTGTTGGGGGCCGTCAATGACCGGGATTTGGTGACAATTGCCATTGTGGGCGCGGGCGCGGTAATTGGGCTGATCAGCTTTGCCCAGGTCTTGGGCTGGCTCTTCAAGCGCTATCACAACCTGGCCATCGCCCTGCTCACCGGGCTGATGCTGGGCAGTCTGCGCAAAATCTGGCCCTGGAAGGAAGTCCTCGCCACCATCACCGACCGCCACGGGGAACTCATCCCGACTGTGGAAGCCAATGTCCTGCCCGCTGCCTTTGGCAGCGAAGTAGTCAGCGCACTGGGGTTGGCAATCCTCGGCTTTGCGGCTGTGTTGCTGTTGGATCGGCTGGCAAATCGGAAATGAGAATAGATGATCTCCCAGAAGACGCTCCCCCTCTCCGGTCTGGGTGTCGTCTGCCTCTGCATTGAAGTAACGTTCTCCTCCTGCGTACGGACAACTCCTCCAGTAGAGGAATCGACTCTATGACTCACAGCGCAACAACCTTTGCCGCCCCCAGAACGGCTGCACGCAAAGGATTATCCACTCTGGACCGTTTTCTGACGCTCTGGATTTTCCTGGCGATGGCGGTGGGCGTGGGGCTGGGCTACCTTTTCCCAGAGGGTGTGCAGAGGTTGAACGAGCGGGTCTCGGTGGGCACGACTAACATCCCCATCGCCATCGGTCTGGTGCTGATGATGTACCCGCCCTTTGCAAAGGTGAAATACGAGGAACTGGGCAAGGTCTTCCGCAACAGCAAAATTCTGGGCTTCTCGCTGATCCAGAACTGGCTGATCGGCCCGGTGTTGATGTTCGCCCTGGCTGTCGTCTTTCTGCGTGGCTACCCGGACTATATGGTGGGTCTGATTCTTATCGGTCTGGCCCGCTGTATTGCAATGGTTATTGTCTGGAACGAACTGGCTCAGGGCGACACAGAATACGCGGCCGGGCTGGTGGCCTTCAACAGCGTCTTTCAAGTACTCTTTTACAGCGTCTACGCCTGGGTTTTCATCACAGTTCTGCCCGGCTGGTTTGGTCTGCAAGGGATAGTTGTGGAGATCGGCATCGGCCAGATCGCCCAGAGCGTCTTCGTCTATCTGGGCATCCCAATGCTGGCCGGTTTCCTCACCCGCTTCTGCCTTGTGCGCGCCCGGGGCCGGGAGTGGTACGCCAGCCGCTTTCTGCCCCGCATCAGCCCGCTGACACTGATCGCCCTGCTCTTTACAATTGTAGTGATGTTCAGTCTGAAGGGCAATCTGATCGTCCAGATTCCCCTGGATGTGGTGCGTATCGCCCTTCCCCTGGGCGTCTATTTTGTGGTGATGTTTCTGGTCAGCTTTTGGATGGGGCGGCGTATTGGCGCGGATTACTCCAGGACAACGACGCTGGCCTTCACCGCGGCCAGCAACAATTTCGAGCTGGCGATTGCCGTGGCCGTGGCCGTCTTTGGCATCCACTCCGGCGCGGCCTTTGCCGCGGTTATCGGCCCGCTGATCGAAGTACCGGTGATGATCGGGCTGGTCAACGTAGCCTTTGCCTTCCAGCGCCGCTACTATCAGCACGAAATCCAGCCTGTCCCCGCGGAAATGCTGGATGCGGCCCAGGAAGCCTGCCTGCCTGCGAAGCCACTTCTTCCAGGGCCAAAGCAGTAACCTCGTCATCTGACCAGTCTTTTTCCTGCCACTTTCTCCGGTTGCCACCCTGGAAAGAAAGGATATAATCGACGGATACCCACTCCGAGCGGACCGGCCTACAGCCCACGGCCAGGGCTGGTCCGCCTCTCGCCCGTTGCGAGGACCCGGGGACGATTTCTCCCCGCGCAGGGCCGCAGCCGGAAACGGCGCGACCTCCCGACGACGCCCGTGCGTCTGACTTGGAAAGGAGCCATCTGTGCTTTCACCTGTTCTTCAGGCCATTCTGGCCGAATCCTCTGCCCGCCATAGCCATCTCTGCCCCCGCCAGGTGTTGGGTGCGCGCATCGGCATCGCCGGTGGCGCGGCCCTGGGCTTGGACCTCCCCCGCAGGGACAAACGACTGCTCGTTTTTGTGGAAAGTGACGGCTGCTTTGCTGACGGCGTGGAGGTTGCCACGGGCTGCACAATGGGTCACCGCACCCTGCGCCTGGAGGACTACGGCAAAATTGCGGCTGTCTTTGTGGATGTGGCGAGCGAGCGGGCCGTACGTGTGGCCCCCCAACTGGATGTACGGGAACGGGCCTATGCCTATGCCCCCGGCGAACGCCGCCACTACTTCGCCCAGTTGCAGGGCTATCAGGTGATGCCCGATGAGGAGTTATTGACCCTCCAGCCGGTTGCCCTGACAACGCCAGTGGCACAGATTGTGAGCAAGCCAATCGTGCGCACCAATTGCGAGAAGTGCGGCGAGGAGATCATCAACGAACGGGAAGTCGTGGCAGGCGGCCAGACTCTCTGCCGAGGGTGTGCTGGGCCGGGCTACTATCAACCCGACGCCGAGAGCCGCCTTCTCTTTGCCCGGAACGGGAAGACGCAGAGCGCCGTCTATGCCTGAGGGCAGCCTGGCTCTCCCGCTCTGACTGTCAATCTCACAAAGAAGCGTGGACCGCTCTCTCTGTGGGACGGTTGGGCGTTGTCTGGGCGGCAAGGCTGGGCGCGCCGGCCAACCGATGGATCAGATAGACGGCGTTGATAAAAAGCAGCACCGCGGTCGTCTGGTGCAGAAGGGCCAGCCAGAGGGGCACCGAAAACCAGACAACGCTGATCCCCAGAAGAATTTGCAGAGAAGAGAGAGCCACCAGCCATCCGCTGGCCCGGTGGGTTGCGTTCTCTGGGCGGGTCCGGGTTTGCGCCCAGACCACCAGCGCCCCGGCCAGCACGGCAAAGGCAAACCAGCGGTGCATAAAGTGGACGGTTGTGGCCGTCTCGATGAAATTTTTCCACCAGGGCTGGACAAAACTGAGCAGATCCGGTGGGATGAGATAGCCGAACATCAGTGGCCAGGTGTTGGATGCGTGACCGGCCTTCAGCCCCGCTACCAGCCCGCCATAAGCAATCTGCACCACCAGGACCCCCATTACCAGCCACATCCAGCCATAGGCAGGCATTTTGCGACTATTCGTGGAATGCGATGGCGCGCCGTAGATACGGTTCAGCGCCATCCACAGGCTCAGATAGAGCAGAAACAGGGCCATCAGCAGGTGAATAGTCAGGCGGAAATGGCTGACCGCCGGACGATTTTCCAGACCGCTGCTTACCATATACCAGCCCAGAAACCCCTGGAAGCCAAAAAGCCCAGCGATCAGCCAGTAGGGTAACGAGTTGCGCCAGAGAATCTGCCCCCGCAGCACATAGACAAAGAGGGGGATGACCACCAACAGACCGGCTATGCGGGCGATCAGGCGGTGGATATATTCTACATAGAAGATGCGTTTGTAGTCTGCCAGGGCGAAATGCTGATTCACCTTCTGGTATTCCGGCGTCTGCTGATATTTGGCAAACTCGGTTTGCCAGGCCTCCTCGCCCAGGGGCGGGACGACACCCGAAACAGGATTCCACTCTACAATGGACAGCCCGGAACGGGTCAAGCGCACATAGCCGCCAAAAGCCACCATCACAACAATAAGCACACAGACCGTCAACAGCCAGTTGGTGATTGTTCGGTCAGAAGAATTCGTCATTGCATACACTCCAGGCAGTGAAACCATTTCAGGAAGTCCTGTTGCTTCCTGTGTAGAATGGTGGCACATTTTTCTGTCAGGGACAAATTCGGTCGGCCAGACGAACCCAACATTGCTGTACACATAAGGTGACGCAGCCACGACTTGCGTGGAGAAACGGGAAGACGGGAAGACGTGAGATCACGTGACAGTACCTCAGGTTTCACGTTTTAGTTGGTTGGCCGACCGACTAACGCTTGTGCGTTCGTTCCTCGCTGGTACGGAATAAAGAGACCCGGTCATCCCTTGCACGGGAGCCGGGTCTCTCTTTTTTCGGCTGCTTGCAGATGCAACAGGCGTCTATCCTGCGTGGTGGTCGAGGCCCTCATAACGTTCGAAGAAGGCCCGAATGCGCGCCTCGTCGAACTCTTCCAATTTATCGAGACGCTGCCAGGCCACCAGCGCGATACGCGCACCCATATCCTGATGCAGGGGGGTGATGGCACCGACATCGCCGGTCCAGGAGGGGTCGTTACGCACAACCACCAGATGGCGACCGGCCGCGATGAGGGGGCGGGCAAAAGCCTCTAATTGATCCACCAGTTCCGGGCAGTTGTCCTCGCACTGGTAATAGATGACGACACCGCCATCTTCCAAATTGTGCAGCAACTGCTCGTAGCGCACCGGCTCCCGGTAGACAGCCCAGGGCGCCAGCCCCGGATAATGGGGGCCGGAAGAGGGCGGCACACTGTTGTACTGGATGGGCGATATACTGTTCTGGGGGATATGGGTATTGCCCAGTGTAGGCAGGGACTCTTCCTCGCCCACAGGCTGGTTGGACTTGAAGTTGGCGTAGAGGATCAGCCCGACAATGACGGCCAGGACAATGCCGCCGCCGATGAGCATCAGATTGCTGTTGCGCTGGCGTTTGGCCGCTATCTCCTGCAATTCCTGGCGGCTGGGACGCGAGGCAGCAGATGTTTTGGATCGGCTTCGTTGTGCCATAGGATTGGTTGCTTTGTGTTTATGTTTGGGTTGGTTGAAGAAAATTTTGGACGCTGATGACGCTGAAAAAGCTGATTGCCGCTCATACAATCAGCGTATCTGTTCAGCCACCCCACCCTACCCCTCCCCATTCTAGGGAGGGAACTGGATCGACTCCTCCCCCACCGTGGGGGAGGTTGGGTGGGGGTAAGCAGTTACCAATCAGCGCAAATCAGCGTCCGCTTTTTATTGCTGGCTGTGTCCCAATGGGTATGGCGATTGTCTGGCTATTTGTGGATATAGACCAGAACCGCGTTGTCGCTGGTAGTGCTGAGCCATTTGGTCTCACCTGCATATTCGGGCATAGACCAGCGGAAGAGCCACTCAGCGTCCTCATTGGTCATATTGACGCAGCCGTGGCTCATTGGGTTGCCAAAATTGTTGTGCCAATAGGTGCCGTGAAAGCTATAGTCCTGATAGAAGTATTGCACCCACTCCACATTGGGCAGGCTATAATAGGTTCCCGCGGCCCGGTCGCCGCCGCTCATTGTCTGGCTGCGGGTACGCACCCGCATTCGGAAGACCCCCTGCACAGTCGGCGTGCCGGGCAGCCCGCTGGAAATAATGAATTCGCCCGCCAGTTGGTCGCCTTCCCAGGCATAGGTCTTCTGCTCGCTCAGATTGACTTCGATCCACTTCTTACCAGCGGCCCGATCCTGTTCGACGGCTTCAATCGTCGGTGCGGCCAATTGGACCGGTGTCGCGGCTTCTTCCACTGCGGCCACAGGCAGGGATTGCTGAGAGCGTTTGATCTCCATCTTTTCTTTGTGGAAGCGGGGCAGGTCCATCGACGCTTTGGCAAAAGGCAGGGGTGGCAGAACAGCCGCCTCTGTCACGTCCACAGGCCGGGCCGGCGCGGGGTCCGCGGCGTAGAGTGTCGTTCCCCCCGTGCCAACCGCCAGCATCAGGGCCAGCAAAACCATTCCCAATAAGTGCTTCATTTGCATACTCCTTTTTTGCCTTGCAAAAAGAGGCCACACGCCTATCTTCTTTGTCTCTTTAGGCCCTTGTGGTTGTCCACTCTATTCGTGTACCACAACCAGCGTGCCGGGGTTGCTGCCATCGCTGAAAAGCCAGCCCGCGCCTGGAGCATCTGGCCCGGCCCAACGAAAGAGCCATTCCGCGTCTGCCGGACTCATATTAATGCAGCCCCGGCTGGCGGGGCGTCCAAAGTTGGCGTGCCAGGTTGTGCCGTGAAAAGCGTAGTCCTCATAAAAATACTGCACCCAGGGCACGTCTTCCAAATAATAGTAGTTGCCCGCGGCCCGATTGCCCCCGGACATATCCTGAATGGGGACTTTGGCCCAGATACGGAAGCTGCCTGTCACAGTCGGCGTGCCGGGCAGACCGGAGGAGATGATGAAAGCGTTGACCTCTGTTGTCCCCTCATAGGCCACCACCCGCTGCTCGCTCAGGTCCACATCGATCCACTTCTCGTTGGTAGTGGGAAAGGTTGTGTGTTCGTGATAGAGGGAAGTCTGGGTCGGGGCAGCCGTCTGGGCCGAGGCGATGCGCAGCCGCTGGCCGGGGATGATCAGGCTGGGATTGTCCAGGCCGTTGACTCGCACCAGAGCGTTGACAGACGTGCCATAGCGTTCGGCGATGGTACCGATGTGTTCGCCGGCCTGGACGATATGCACGGGCAAATCCGCGGTTATGACTGGCCCAGACGGGGCCACCTCGCGCGCCGGGACAGCCAGGGTCTGCCCGGCGTAGAGCCGACCCGCAGGCGAGATGCGGTTTAGCTCCACCAGATGGGCCAGGCCAATTCCATAGGCGTTGGCAATACCAGAAAGGGTGTCGCCTGGTTGCACCCGATAGTAGGCAATCGACTGGACCACCGACGACTCCCGAAGGGGGGAGGTCTCGTCCGACTCGACAATCAGCCGCTGACCGTACCAGACAAAGTCCACATCGCCCAGATTGTTCAGACTGCGCAGCACCTCCACTGTTGTGCCATAGGCTTCGGCTATCTGGCTGAGGGTTTCGCCCGGCCTGACAATGTGAACCGTTTCGTGGGCAAAGGCAGACAGTGCGTTGCCCAACAGAAGTGTAAGAATCAGGGCGGCCTGCAAAATTCTTTGCTTCCGGTGTAGATGGGAAAAAACAAATTTCATCGAATATACATTCCCGGCGTGGATAGGTGCTGAGAGAGAGCGCGCGAAAAAACATACGTGGCTATAGTAATACTACACGAACGGCAAAACGTCAACTGTAATTTCTTTGAGTTTTAGCGTCGCAAGGAGATTGTGCGCACCAGCCAGCCGCCTGTCAACGAGCGGCGGCGGGCGAAGCAGAAGGGACGCAAAGACGCCAGGGGCAAACGAGGGAATTGAGCTGGAAAGGCAGAGAAGGGTGTCACTCGTCGTCGTCTAACGCCAGCGCGGCGATCAGCGCTTTCTTCAACTCCAGAAGTTTGGCTGGGGACAGATAACCGGCGTAGTTGGTGAGGATCGACTTGGGCAAACTCATTAGGGCGTCACAATGAATGCTGCTCTCGTGGCGCAAGCCTTCGGCAATGCAGGCAGCAACTTGGAATGTGTCAATAAAAGTGAGACACGAAAACAGAAAGAATGGATGGTTCAAACGGGCACTAGACGGGAAGAAAACATCTTTACAATTGAATGAGGGAAATGGCTGCAAAAGGGTAATCGATACTGGGACATCCCTCATCGTGAAGGGGAGC
>JAHDWH010000186.1 GCA_023384455.1 Caldilineaceae bacterium
CATTTGACTCCTATTGTCAACTATCTTCGCAACCGTATTTTTCGCATTGCGCCCATGACATCTCTATCCTCGCCAGTCAAAGAGGACGCCCAGCACATCCTGGGGATTATCTGCCAGCATGGCATAGACCGACTGGCACTCGTCGGGCTGGACAATGTGGGTGATGAGGTCTACCACAGGCAGGCGACCCACGGCCATGAGTTGTAAGATCAGGTCTCGGTCCCGCTCCTTTGTCCAGGGGTAATAGATGTGGCTCTGTTGGGGCGTGGCTGGATGAAATGCGCCCAGGATGCTCACCTCCCGCAGGTGGACATCCCGCAGAAAGTCGAAGTCCACCGAGCCACGCGGCGAACCCACCGCCACCAGCCGTCCAGCACTGCGCACCAGTTGCACGGCCATGGGATAGACCCCCGGCTTGCCCGTACATTCCAGGACTACATCCGCTCCATCCCCCGCACACAGGGAGCGTACCAACCCTGGTAAGTCTTCGGTGTTGGCTGGGTTAATCGCCACATCTGCGCCCCGCTCCACAGCTTTGTCCAGGCGAAACGGGTCCAGGTCGATGGCGATGAGGGGCATGGCCCCTGCCAGCCCGGCCAGGGCGAGGGCGAACTGGCCCACCAGCCCCAGACCGAGAACTGCCACCTCCTCTCCCAACTGGACCTGCGCCACCCGGATGCCGTGGAGGGCGATGGCGGCCATTGTTAGGAGTGCCGCGTGCTGAGAGGGCACCTCCTCCGGAACCCGGTTATAGGGTTTGCGCAGGATGCTGTGGCTGGCGTGGCTGCCCTGTCCCGCCACCCGCTGGCCCGGCTGGATATCGGTCACGTTGCGGCCCACGGCCAGGACTGTCCCGCAGTTGCAGTAGCCGCTGGTGCGGGGGAATGACGGTTCCCGGCCCGGCTCTACGCCGTGGACCCAGTTCCAGATTTCCGTCCCCACACTGACCGCGCTGAAGTCGTTGCGCACAAATATCCCGTCGTCGGGAATGGGTCCTGGGTCAAAGCTCTCCACCTCAATCTGGCGAACTTGACGGCTGATGAGTCTGCGGGCATTCATCGTATCTCCCTCTTTCCTGTTGGCATCAATGGGTCTCAGAATAGACCGCCTCGCGCAGCCCTTTCAGATAGCCCACGGCAAAGAGCCGGGCAATACCCAATTCGTCGGCAAAGGAGTCATCCCCCATCTTGGGGTAATGGTCGGGGCGGAAGACGTCGTCGTAGCCCACGTCCCGGTAGGCGCGGAAGCAGGCGGCCAGATCGCTCTTGCCGTCGTCGTGGAATGTCTCCTGGAAGTTGTCAGGCGTGCCCTGCACGTCACGAATGTGTAGGAAGTGAAGCTTTTTCTGTTCCCCGAAGTGGCGGATGACCCCAGGCAGGTCGTCGGTCATCAGTGTGAAATTGCCCTGGCACAGACAGATGCCGTTGGCCGGGCTGGGGACCAGCTCCACGAGCTTCTGATAGTTTCCCACGCTGCTCATAATGCGGGGGATGCCGTTGATGGGCGACAGGGGAGGGTCGTCGGGATGCATGGCGAGCTTCACATGGGCCTCTTCCGCCACGGGGATAACCCGCTCCAGGAAGTATTTCAGGTTCTCCCACTGCTCTGCTTCCGTGGTTTTTACATCCCTTGCCGCCTGCTCTGCCAAAGGCACGCCGTCGATGTTACGGATGGGCCGCTCACTTGATGGCAGCCCGGCCAGGTCAAAGCCGCTGACCAGAGCCTCGCCCCGGGTTGGGATGGACATCGAAGTGCGGATGACGCCCAGAATCGGCATCCAGGCGTAGCACCAGACGGGGATGTCGAGTTTGCCCATATTGCGCAGGAGTTGGCAGATCACATCTATCTCTTCATCTCGGCCCGACAGTCCCAGCTTGATTTTTTCCATAGGCGGACGGGACTCAATCACGGCCAGGGGGATGCCCCCCGACGCATAGGCTGCTTTCGCCTTTGCCAGGGATGCGTAGCTCCAGGGCTGTGCGTCTGGCTCGGCATCGGATTGCGGGTGCAGACTGATGCCGCCGACGGCGCACTCCACCCCGCACTGACGCATGAGTGTCCACTGTTGGCCGTTCTGGGGCGGCGTAGCGATGGCGATTTTCAACATGGTTTTCTCCTCCTGGTGGGGAATGTTCGAGCAAAACGGAAACGAGTCCCAATCACTTGTCGGTGGTGAATGAATTGGACATGAAATCGAGCTCGACCGCCCTCATTGTATGTTCGCTCTATCAGCCCGTCAAACCGCTTTTCCCGCCGACCATCGGGGGAGGGCGTGTATCCTGTTTGACTGTGCAGACGACACGGGTGAAAATGACAGCAACTCATCGTCGTCTCACAAAGGAGAGAAAGAATGATTATCACAGAAGTGGAGTTGCTGGTAGTCGAAAAGCAGCCGGGGCAGGAGTTGGTGCTGCTGACGGTCAAGACGGATGCGGGGATTGAGGGCCACGCCATGGGCTGGGGAGCCAAAGGGGGCAAGCGGCTGGCTGAGGAGATTGCCGCCGTGATTGTGCCAGAAATTCTGGGTCAAGACCCTGTCAACCGGGAGTATCTCTATCACAAGCTCAACCAGGCCGACCGCTGGGGTGGACACCTGCCCATCACCGCCCACGGCCCCATCGACATCGCACTCTGGGACATCACCGCCAAGCAGGCGGGACTGCCCCTCTACAAACTCATCGGCGGCTACCGTGACCGGGTAAAAGCCTACGCTACCGGCCCCAAGTACGCCACGCCAGAGGAGTACGTGGACGAGGCGCGCCGGGCGATGGCTGCCGGTTTCCGGGCCTACAAACTGCACCCGCCCGGCAGCGCCGAACTGGACATCGAGTGCTGTCGCAAAGTGCGGGAGACGGTGGGTGACGGCTTTGTGCTGATGAGCGACCCGGTGGGGGCATACGACTTTGAGGACGCCATGCGCGTGGGGCGTGCATTGGAAAAGCTGGACTACTTCTGGTTCGAGGAGCCTCTCCACGACTATGACATCCACGGCTACACCCGGCTGGCTCAGGCTCTGGATATCCCCATCGCTGGGGTAGAGTGGGCCGCGGGTCGCTACCACCTGGCCGCTGAATATATCGTGCGCGGCGCGGTGGACATTGTGCGCAGCGATGTCTCCTGGAAAGGGGGCATCACCGGCTATCTTAAGACCGCCCATCTGTGCGAGGCATTCGGCATCAACTGCGAGATTCACCTGGCCATCCATTCTCTGCTCAACCTGGCCAATCTCCACGCTGCCTGTGGGGTGCGCAACTGCCGCTTTCTGGAGCTGACCGTGCCTATCGACAACTTCGGCATCACACCGGGCATGGCCCTGGATAGCGACGGCTGTGTGCGGGCACCGTCCGGGCCAGGTCTGGGGGTTTCGTTGGATTGGTCCGTCATCGAACCGCGCATCATTGCCCGCTATCCACTATCCTGAGCAACCTGAGGACATCAAACCCTTTGCAAGGAAAGCCCTATGAAAGTTGTATCTGCCGAGTCAACGATTGTGAATGTGCCCTACAGACGCCGGGAGGTGAGTTCGGTGGTGGCCCGGGACGGCGTGACCGATGTGCTGGTCAAAGTCACCACCGACGACGGGCTGGTGGGCTGGGGCGAAGCGTGCAGTGGCGCGGATGTGGTTTCTGTGCGGCAGGCGCTGACCGCTATGACACTCTTTGTGCTGGGCCGCAACCCCTGGAACCGGGAGGCCATGCAGGCCGAAGTTTTCCATCACGGCCTCTGGCAGCACCGGGCTATGACTGGCAACTACGCCTGGGCCGGTATCGACATGGCTCTGTGGGACATCTGTGCAAAAGCCTCGGGGCAACCCCTCTACCGTCTCTTCGGCGGGCTGCGCCGCCAGCAGGTCAACTACTTCTACTACCTGGCCCGGGGTAGCGCCGAGGACCTGCAAACCCAGTGTATGGCGGGCCTGGCCGCCGGGTACACGGACTATTACATTAAAGTCGGACTGGACTTCGCAGACGATTTGGCGATGGTGGCTGCCGTGCGCGAGGCGCTGGGCTCCGCTCCCCGTCTGCGTCTGGATGCCAACGGTAGTTGGAGTATGCCCCAGGCCCTGAAAAGTATGGCGATTCTGGCCGAATTCGACATCGACTTTGTGGAGCAGCCCGTGCGCGAACACCCCCTGGCCCAGATGGCCGAATTTCGGGCGCGCTCGACCGTATCCGTAGCCGCCAACGAGGGGCTGTGGAGCGAGGCCGACGCTTATGCCCGTATCACCGGTCGGGTGGCCGATGTCTACTGCTTCAGCCCCTACTGGGTCGGCTCATTGGCCGCTTTTCACCGCCTCTGCCACGTAGCCCACTGGCAGGGGTTGCAGGTCTGCAAGCACACCCACGGCGAACTGGGCATAGCCGCGGCCGCCTGCCACCATCTGCTCCTCACCCTGCCCAATCTGGTGACCGGCAACCAGCAGACGGCCCAGCACATGGCCTCGGATATACTGACCGACCCACTGCCCATCGCCGATGGTCCGGTCTGGGGTGTGCCCTCCGGGGTTGGCTTGGGCATTGAGGTAAGCGAAGACGCGGTGGCAGAGGCCCACGCCCGCTATCAGGCGGAAGGCCAGTATCTGCCCTATCAGGCCGAGATGCTGGGCCGGGAGGAGTTAGGATGAGCGGTCGCATGCAGGGAAAGATAGCCATTGTGACCGGCGGCGGTTCGGGGATGGGCCGAGCTGGGGGTGAAGCCTTTGCCGCCGAAGGGGCGGTTGTGGTGGTGGCCGACATCGACGCAGCCAAAGCCGAGCAGGTGGTGCAGTCAATTATTGCGGCGGGTGGACAGGCCCGGGTCGCGCGGGTCGATGTGGCCGACAGCGCCCAAGTGCAGGCGCTGGTGGCGGAGACAGTAACAGCATTTGGCCGCATTGACGTACTCTATCACTGCGCGGCGGATGTACACTTCATCAACACCCAGGACCGCTGCCTGCTTGACCTGCCCGAAGCGACTTGGCAACGGATGCTGGACATCCATCTCACCGGCACATTTCTGTGCGCCAAGTATGTGGGCAGACAAATGCGCGAGCAGGGCTCCGGGTCGATGATTCTGACCGCCACCGTAGATGCCCTCATCGGCACTGCCGGGCTGGACTCGTACACCGCAGCCAAGGGGGGTGTGGTGGCTCTTACCCGTTCTCTCGCCGCCGGGGTTGGCCCCCACGGGGTACGCGTCAATTGTGTCTGCCCCGGCTTTGTCGCCACTGAATCCCAGATGGATTGGCTCTCCGCGCCAGCCGCGCGGCGGATGATTGACAAGTTGCACATTCTGCCCGTGCCGGGACCCGAGGCCATCGCCCCTTTTGTCGTCTATCTGGCCAGCGACGAATCGGCCTATGTCACCGGCGGCATCTATCCCATCGACAGCGGCTATATGGCTTTCAAGGCCAAGCTCGATGTGATGGGGCTGATGCAGCAGCCGGGGTGAATCGGCCAGCCGGAAGTTGCCATCCCCGGCCACATGCAGGCTGCGCAGCCAGGCCCCATAGCTGCTCAGGAGTCGGCGCGCCTGGGCCGGGGATATCTGCACAGCCGCGTCGTCCTGGCAAAGGGCGTTCAGCCAGGCCGCGCCGTCGGTCTGGGCGGACTGGGCCACCCGGCTGCCCCGGTTCCAGCGGCGCATTAGGTCATCGGTCAGGCCGGCCAGAAAGGAGTCGAGCAGAGCGTGGGGCTGGGTTTCGCCTTCCGCCGCAGCCCGACAGAGGGGCGGCATGGCCTGGCGCAGACGGGCCAGCCGGGGTCCATCCCGGGGGCCGTCCAGCACCGGCAGCCAGCGGGCATAGAGGCTCTTGCCATCGGCGTCCGCTACCAGGGCCGGGTGTACCTTCTGCTGGGCCAGGGTTTCCAGGGCCAGCCGGGCGGCAACCTGCCAAAAGAGCAGGTCATCGCCCAGACGCACATCGTGGGGCAGGTCG
The DNA here is from genome assembly GCA_023384455.1 of Caldilineaceae bacterium. Taxonomy (GTDB): domain Bacteria; phylum Chloroflexota; class Anaerolineae; order Caldilineales; family Caldilineaceae; genus JACQGT01. The sequence goes on from JAHDWH010000186.1 coordinate 5,918, forward strand.
TTGGCAGATGGCAGATTGAGAAGCAGGAAGAGCGCGTCGGCCGGCGCGAGAGTACGGCAGGGCATCTGCCAGGGCAAGAGGACGGGGGTGGCGTTGTCCAAATCCCAGTTGTGCGTCAGGTGGGGCGAGGGTTGGGGCGCAGTGCGCAGGGTGGGCAGACGCAGGCTGAGGGAGGCGGCTGTGCCCGGCAGGTGCAGACCGGTCAGGGCCACAATCTGCCGGGGCAGGTCCGCAGCCTTCCCGGCAAAGGGGTGGGGCCGGGCCGTGCGCGCGCGCCGGTCAATTTTGGCCGTCGGCGGCGGGCTGTCCGTCGTCTCGGACCACAGGGAAAATGTGCCGGTCTCTGCCGGGGATTGGGGTGGTTGCCAGTGGGCATGCAGTACATTCATACGTCAAGTGTACTGGTTTTTCGGCGGGATGTCCAAGTGGAAAGGGTGGATGCTGGGCCGCCAGCCTGGAGACCCACCCCCGCTTCGCCCAGGAGCAGTTCTTCCAGCCCGTCGATGTCGTTGACGCAGCCGTAGCGGCTGTGGTAGCCCAGAGGGGAGTGGTACAGGGCGAGCAGAAGTGCATGGTAGGTTACAGATTGCAGGATTCACCGAAGGTGTTTAGAATCTTACGTGGAGTAAGAAGCCATGCCCGCGCTTAGACTCAATCAACACAGGAAATTTGGGGTCTGGTTCTATGGCGTGGCGCAGACGCCACACTGCTGTGTCAAGAGAACCTCTATAGTCTTGGGGAGATTCGTAGTCGTTATCACCCGGTTTTGGAATCGACTGCAGACCGCTCTTAAATCCCAGGAAATAGAGTTCCTCACGAGAAATGATAAGGTTAGAGTGGTCCCAAAGATAAGCCAGCATATTAAGAACATTGGGTGGCACTATATCCAATGACTTCTCTTGACCGCCAACAAAAAGTTGTCTTCTGTCTGGGAAGTAGAAAAATTGGGGTGGATGCTCTTTGCGCAATGTATCCCATTCCATCTGCGTTAACATTCGATCGAGACCGCGTGCCAAATAGTGATTGATCAACGGATACACCTGATCAAGCCAGACTCGAGGTGAACTTCCTCCAACAGCCTGCAACCAAGTCATGATTTCGTTTTCGGGATAAAGGCGGCCCAAATGGAAGTCTGAAATGCCAGTTACAAGCTGAAGACGTTTGTTGACAATGCGTTGTAAATCAGACAATTCCAGTTTTAAGCGGAGACTCGATATGCGCCTGCGCTCGAAGCCACTCATCCGGCTTATCACGCCCTCGAATCGTTCAGGGATGAAGATTTTGAAAGAAAAGTTTGATCTCTCAAAGAGTGGCAAAGTGCTTAATAGCGCATTAATCTGATCCAACATCAACTTTTCATCATTTTGAATATTGACTTCAATGTCATCCATCAGAAACCAGACTCCCTGCAATCCGATCCGCTCCAGGCCGATAGTCAACTCGTTAATCGTCTCTTGTGGGGCGGCATCCGGGTGTAAGATACTGGGTGGCTTGGATGCCAACAAAGCGCCCAGCACCAACGACCCAGGCAGGTTTCTGTCGATCAGGTGACCAAGACGAATCTCTGGATGGCCAACCACATACGTTTGCACAAACCAGTTGATACGCTGCTGCACCCGCTCGGGTGCAGCAGCAAACTGTCCGGGAAAGTAGGCGATGTGCGTAGCCAACTGCACCGCACACAGGTCAAACATGCGCTGAACCTGGTTGTGAACGACCGATGATGTCTGTTCTGGGTCGATCGCGGCGGGCGCAGCAATTCGCCAATCGATAAGTAGCCGAATGGGTTCGCCAGTAGGCCCCACATTCTGGTGTTTGATGGTCTCGTAGAGCGCTGTCTTGCCAGAACCGATACTCCCAAAGACCACTTCGGAGCGGTTGCTGACAATCCGCTCAAAATTGGCCGGGGCAATAAAGCAATGCTCCAGCCAGGGTTCGTCTTCAGCCCGCAATGCGCCAAATGCTTGGGATACAGTAAGCTGTATCGGGTGTGCGGTGTCATCCGACTGGAAAGTAATATTCCCTTGTACTCGTACCGGTGGATTGGGGACGGTGAGCAATTGTGGGATTGAAGTATTCCCTTGCGTGCGTATTACCAAACTTTCCACTAGTACACGGCGGCGTAAATAGACCAATACCTATGACTGCTCCCGCCGGGTCACGAACCCGGTGCTGCCAAGAGGGGAACTGTCGCTGGTCATGGGCCAGCGGGGAGCAGGAACTATTGGTCTATTTACGCCGGGGTGTACTAGCAGCGTATACGTCCCACCAATCTGCCTGAGCGTTTCAGCCGCGATAGTAGCAAAGGCCAAACTATTTTCATCAAGTCGCAAAGACCCCGCCCGGCCAGGATCAGCCAGCAGCGTGGGAAAGTCGACGGGTAGTCCAGTATTGGCGTCCACAAAGGCGGAGGTGCGGGAGAGGACAATGAGCAGTTCCCGTTCGCCCGCGGCCCGGCGCAACAGGTCCCGCGCGCCTTCGATGAAGTCGTACTCCACCCGGTCGGGATGGGTCTCCCGGGCCTGGTCGGGTTTGCGTTGGAGCAGCCCGCTGAGCAGCACTTCGGCCAGATGGCTCTGGCGGGGTTCGTCGAACATCACCTGCTGCACCAGCCGCATGACCGGCAGGTTGAGGGGCACAGCAGAGAGATAACGGGCCAAAGCCAACGCATCTTCGGAAGCGTTCCTGCGAAAGTTATCAAGAAGTCGCTGGACATCCGGCGCAGCCTTCTGACTTGCTGGTTGGATCGGTGTAGGCAGAGCAACATTCTGCTGCGGAAACATCACACTTTGGATCCGAGCACGAATCCTACTGAGAAGTCCCTGGGGAACCGGATCAGCTTTCTGGCTGGGTAGCTGAGAAGGCACAGACGGTGGAGGCGCGATCTGCTGGGGAAAGAGGACACCCAGCATCCAAGAGCTGCCTTTGGCCGTCAGTCCCCGAGACCAGAGGGCCAGGGTTTCCGGTTCCAGAGTGACGACGGGCAGGGGGAAACCCGGAGGCAGCCGGTCGCCGTCCAAACGACGGCGGGGTTGGACCAGCAGAGCGGCGTTGGGCTGGCCGGGCTGGCGGGCGCGCAGGGCTGCTTCCCGTCCCAAGCGCAGACCCGTGCGCCCCCACAGCCGTTCGGGGAGCACCTGCACCAGCGTGGCCGGGGTACCCTTCCAGTCCGCCAGAAACCCATTGAGACCCGGCTGTCGCCAGGCCGCGGAGACGCAATCGCTGACCAGCAGAATCAGCCGCCGCCCCCGGGGATCGTTGAGTTCAGCGGGCGAGCGATAGCGGGCCGTCCCCTCCCAGAAGCGGCTGCCCGCGTAGAAACGCAGCGCTGCCGCCTGCTCCGGGTCGGCGTAGAAGCCCCAGCGCTGCACTGTGCGGAAGGCTCCGCTCTGTTCCAGCAGGTCCTGCAACTCCCCCACCAGCGCATACCAGACGGTCATCGACGGCGATTCGTCGGCCAGGAGCACCAGTTCCAGCCAGCGTTCCCGGGCCGGGCGCATCACAGGCAGCCAATTGCGTTCGTCGGCGATGCGCTGGACGGTGGCGTCTTCGTCCAGGACAAAGCGGGTCGGGGAAGGGGCCGTGCGTTTCAGCGTACGCAGCGCTCGTCCCAGAGCCAGCCGTTGGGGCAGGGCGGTCACCCGGGGGCTGGAGAATGGCAGGCTGGCGATGCCCGGTCCTGTCCCGTCTTCCCGCTGGCTGCCGGGCAGAAAGGCATCGGCCCGTTTTTCGTCAGTCGGTTGGGGTGGCGGGGGTTGCGCGCCGGAATCGTCGGGCTGTCTTTCTGGGCCAGCGTCGCGTGCCTGTCTATCCCGCCCTGTGTCCGTCCTGCGCCCTTCGCTCCGGCGCGCGCCTTCATCTGTTGGCGGGGGCAATTGAGCCGCCAGCCACAGAATATCTGCAATCTCTTCGGCGTTTATGTGGTTGGCTGCGTGCCCGCCAGGGGGCAACAAATATTCGATGAATTCGCGCATCTATTCGCTTCGGAACTGGTTCAGGGGTCGCAGTACAGTCGCTGCCATCTCCTGATTCCAGGCGATCCCCTGACCGATGAGGAAGGTCGCATTGAGAAGCTGGTCCGTCGCCAAGAGGTCGCCGGATCGTATGCGTTGTGCAAAATCTTCGGCCAAACCTTCCATCGTGGCGCGGGTATTGCCATCCAGATCGGCGAAATGGTTGGCAATAATCGCCATCAGATCGTCTACGGATGGGTCTGGAATCTCGACACGAATGCAGCGGCGCAGAAAGGCCGGGGGCAGCTCCCGCTCGCCGTTGCTGGTCATCACCACAAAGGGAAACTCGCTGCACTGGACCCGGCCCCGCTCGACGGGCGCGGTACGCTTGCTCTCATGCAGGCGCACATACACCGGGGCCGTCTGCTCCTGCAAGCGGGTCAGTTCGGGAATCTCGTAGCCCCCCTCCTCAAAGACGTGGAGTAGATCGTTGGGCAGGTCGATGTCACTTTTGTCGATCTCGTCGATGAGCAGAACCCGGGGGTACTTTCCAGGCAGCAGGGCAGTCCCCAGCGGGCCAAGCCGGATGTAGCGACCGATGTCGATTTCCCGCTTGCGATTGCTGTCAGCAGGCGCATCTTTCTCATCCCTCCCGTTCTCGTCATCCGTCTTTTCATCCGGTTGCTTGTCCCCCGCTTCCTTGTCCACGGCCATCTGCGATTCCTGCAGACGACCGATAGCGTCGTAGCGGTAGAGTGCCTCGGCCAGGGTGGAGCGGGAGGTGATGGGCCATTCCAGCACCTGCCCCAGCTTCAGTTCATAGGCCACCGCGTGGGCCAGGGAGGATTTGCCCGTGCCCGGCTTGCCCGTCACCAGCAGGGGGCGGCGCAGAAAGAGGGCGGTGTTGATGCGCTGGATAATCGGATCATTCGGCCTAAAATAGAAGGTGCGCCCCCGTTTTTGACTTCTCTCTGGCTGGCTCGCCGCCCGCGCATCCAGCGTCTCCTCGTGGGTAACAGCGCCTTCATAGCGCCGCCAGGGGGGTGGCTCCGGGCGGTTGGCGATGCCGTCGTGGGGTGCCCGGTTGCCTCGAAAGATGGGCCAGGCGCTTGGGGTTGTCTCTTCGCTCACAGGTTCTCCTCGGCTTTCGCTACAAATTGTGCTGATCAGGACGAATCTGAAACAGAAAATGGGACGCTGATTCACGCGGATGGACGCTGATCCAGAGAAAAAATCTGCGTTTTTGTAGTGATCAGGATGAGCGTGAAATGAAGAAAGCCCCATTTGCGCGCGATACCAGAGGCGGCTTTACGAAATAGCGGTTTTTTTGCGTTTCACCATCACGCTGATCACTACAAAAAATCTGCGTTTTCAGCGTTTATCTGCGTCCAGCTTCTTTCGCCATCAGCCCGATCACAACAATTGTCACAGATTCAGATCGTCAAATGCCTCTTCTTCCAGCGCGCTGTATTGGGGCGGGATGCGGTCGTAGTCATCCCAGAGAAGGGTCAGATGGCGGGGAACATCGTTTTCTCCGGCCAGGCTGCGCGCACGTTGCACCCGCACCGGCAGACTCTCCAGCGTGCCGCCGTGCAGGAGGGTCTGCAGGGCCTGAAGGATGTTATCTTCCGCAGGCGGTCCCGCAGCGCCCTGACGAGGCCAAAGGGCAATGGGAATGCCCGCTTCCAGCAATTCAGTCAGGGGTGTGGGGCGATTCAACTGGGTGGATGGTGTGCCGGTCAGGGCCAGGCAGTGGACGGCTGACTGGTGGTAGTGGCTGTAGATGCTGCCCGGCTGGTATTCGTGGCCGCGGCAGAGAGCCGGTGCCACCTGGGGCGGGTGGCCGTTACGACACGCCTTGAAGCTCTCCCATTTCTCCTGCCAATAGGGCCGCCGACTGACGCTTTTCAGCCCATCAATCGAGCGCACGACGACCGGGTGGTCATCGCCGATATAGACCGATCCCATCAGGTCCTTGCGCTTCGGCCACGCTTCCAAAGCACTGGAAAGCAGCTCCACAGGCAGACAGAATTCGACGGCCAACTTCCTGCCCTGGGCGGGGTATTTGTGGCTGATGGCCCGGATCACCCGGTCCACCTCCGCCTTCGCATCGGGCAGGGAATAGAGTTTTTCGTCCCCAAGCGGACGCGGGTTCTGCCAATAATAAAAGTTGACTTTGTAGATGTTGCGCTCTGGCGGGGTGTCGGGCGACAGGTCCACCGGGTCCAGGCTGACAGTGAGGAAGGGTACTTCTTCGGGATCGTCCCCCGGGGCCATCAGAGGAAGTGGCGTTTCCGGCCAGCGCAGTCCCAAGCGAGGTTCGGCCAGGGCTTGCTGCCGCCAAAGTTCACAGGGCTGTACAAGGGCGGGATGTAGCCCTGCAAGTTCGGCGGCAAAGTGCAGAATGGGGCTTGGGTAGTCTGGGTGTGCTGTAATATCCCACAGTTCGGACAAAGAGAATGCAGGATTGGCGTCAGAAAAGAGAGGATCACGACCAAATGCCGAACAGACTGTCTTGTAGCATCGGGCTAATGATTGGGGTGGGATGTCGAATTCACGCACAATTGCCAATAGGGCTTGCCCGATCGCATCCCGCAATCGGCGTTTCTGGGTAAGAAAGACAAAATTCCCTGTCTCGCCATTGAGGAGTTGTCGATAAACTGGTTCCTGTCTACTACGCCCGTACCGTTCGGTCTCATCAATTATGTGTCTGGGCACATATTCTCCCAGTGCATTTCCTGTGATGACTCCATCGAAGTGAAAATCTGCTCCCCCTCGCATGGCAGTAAGCAGCACGCTTGTAAAAGCCGAGTGATTAGGGTCCCGCCCGGTGTCAGGAATCTCCTCGTCTTTTCTGCCCGCTGTCAAGATTTGCCAGGACGTTTTGCTTGTTGCGGCCTCCAAATAGCCATTTCCTTCCCGAATCCGCTTGGCCGGAAATGTCTCGGTCAATGCTGCACTGCCACTGAAACAGCAGTCGAGCAGGAGGAGAATGTGCTTGGCGGGGATCGTTCTGAACCAGTTGCGCAGGTCGTCCATGGAAATGGCCTGGGAGAAGTTCTGCGCGTCGTAGGTGAGCAGATGGCCCACATCCTCAGTATGCGTGGCTTTTTGGGTGTGTCCGTGTCCGGCGAAGAAGATGACCAGCCGGTCCTCTTGCCCAGCGCGGTGTGGCAAATCATCCTTCAGATACGCCTCGATGGCTGCTCTGGTCGCCTCCCCGTCAGGGAGTTCAACCACTTCATCAAATTCGAACTCATCGCGCAACAAGGCAGCCACGGCCCTGGCATCGTTCAAAGCGTTGCGCAAATCGAGAAATTCAGCGCCACCGGCAAATCTTAATGGCTGATCTGCCCTGCGCTGATAGCTGTTAATGCCGATGATCAACGCCCGGCTTTTGGCGTAAAGGGGCGCGGTCGGTGTGGGCACAGGCAGATGCCAACTCACACCCCGGCCATATTGATTTGTGGTTGCTTCGGGTCTGCGGCTGTTCATCGGCGCAATCAGAGGGTAATGTGGAATCGTGCAAAGAACGACACCCTAAAGATAGCGCATAGTAGGCATATCTGTAAAGTGTCGTTTGTGAAGCAATGGAGTGATCCCCAAAGAAGCAGAAGGCCCGTTCCATGGATATCGAACCGGCCTTCTGGTTAATTGATTGAGCCCCCAGGGGCTCGAACCCACAACCCACGCCTTAAAAGGCCG
>JAHDWH010000187.1 GCA_023384455.1 Caldilineaceae bacterium
GGTCTGGCCGAGGAACTAACCCATATGCGGAAATGGGAAGATGTGAAACGTGAAGACGTGAAACGTGAGATCAGGTGACGACACCTCACGTTTCACGTTTCACCGGTCTGGCCGAGGAACTAACGCATATGGATTAGTCCCTCGCTGGTATGGAGTAAACTGGTCGGGATGTTAGTTCACGTACCACGCACTCCGCCAGAAACTATCCAGCTATTTCTGCCAGGCTGTACTAGGGCTGGAGGGCAGGCCGCTCGGAACCCGGCTGGCTCCAGCGTTCGCGCAGGAAGTGGGCGGCCATCTTCGGTTGACGTTCCCGGGTAAAGACCCCCTTGTGGTTCATACTGGCAGCCCGCATAATCCCCTGGGCTGTCTTGAAATCGGCAAAATTCCAGATGTGCAGCCCGGCCATAAAAGGCCGCGCCGCGGCTGCGTCCAGATAGCCCCGTAACATCTCCACCTGATACTCCTCGCTCCACATGGCCGGTGGATGGCTGTGATTGCCCGCCAGAGTATCCGCGCCAAATTCGGTGATGATAATGGGTTTGCCCAAACGGGTGTAGAGTGCGTCCAGTTCGCTTTCCAGGGCTGTCTTGCCCGCATCCAACTGGCCGCTCTGACTGTACCAGCCGTAGTAGCGATTGATGCAGACCACATCTGAGCTTGCCAGCCATTCCACCGGGCCGCCACCCACACCTACCAGCGTCACCAGCCGGGTGGGGTCTTCGGCCCGGCAGAGATCGTAGAGTTCCTGAAAGAAGGCGGTCGTCGCCGGGTCGATGGGCAACCCTTCACCGCCCCCCATCATCCGCCGCCCAAAGTCTGAGGGCATAGGTTCGTTGGCAATCGACCACATAATGACGCTGGGGTGATTCTTGTCCCGGGCGATTAATTCAGACATCTGCTGCTTGCAGACCCGCAGCCGTTCGGCCACTGCCTCATCCCCGCCGCCGAATTGCAGGCTGACGTTGGGAATCTCGTCAATAACCAGAATGCCCTCCCGATCCGCCATCCGCATCTGTTCTTCCGAGTAGGGATAATGGGCCGTGCGGTAGGAGTTGGCCCCGATCCATTTCATCAGAGCGTAATCCTTCACTGTCACGGGCCGGTTGTCCCCCCGTCCGGAGACCGCGAAATCCTCGTGGCGGCCAAAACCCTTTAGAAAAATGGGCTGACCGTTGAGGAGGATCTGCCCGCCTGCCACCGCCACCGTGCGAATGCCTATATCCAGCGTATAGCGATCCGCAGGGCTGGCCTCGTCCCCCAGAATGACAGTCAGGAGGTAGAGATAGGGATCGTCCGGTCCCCACAGCCGGGCGTTCGCTACCCGCACCTGGGCCTGGGCCGTGCCGTTGTCAAAGACAAGGGGGAGCGCCTGACCGTCCAAGTGGATGCTGCCCTTCTCCGCGCTGGTGGCATCCACGGACACTGTAACAATGCCGTCTGCGCCGTCCATGCCGGTAGTGACGGTCACGTCCCGGATGTGGCTCTGGGGGATGGAAAAGAGCTGAACGGCCCGGTGCAGACCGGCGTAGGGGAAAAAGTCGAAGGTGGCCGCGGGGAACATCCGCATAAACGCGCCGAGGCCGCCCTCCACATTGCCGGCGGGCACTCGGTTGGGCAGCAGGTGATTCTCCACCTGGACAGCGATTGTGTTGGGAGCGTTCCAGCGCATCAGCCCGGTCACATCCAGCACAAAGGGCAGATGGCCGCCCTCGTGTGTCCCAACCAGCGCGCCATTGACCCAGACTTTGGCCGCGTAGTTGGCCGAGCCGACGCGCAGCATCACCCGCTCTCCCTGCCAGCCCTGGGGCACATATGTCCGGGTCACATACCAGGCCACGCCCAGATAGTCCCGGATATCGTCGTAGATGTCGTTCCAACTGCTGGGCACGGCCATCGGACGGGCGTCAGCCAGCCCGTTGAACCAGCCCTGGGCCTCGCCCACTCCGTCCGGATCAATCTGAAAATCCCAGATGCCGGAGAGGTCAAGTAGGTTGCGTCTGTCGTTCTGTTGTGGGTATAGCATGGGTTTGACTCCTGTTTGGTAGCCGAATTTCGGGAAATGGCCTATATCGTCGTGAAAACAGCATAGTAAACCGTCCGTATTTATGCAAATACGGACGGTTTACTATATCTTGTCCACCTTTCATCTGCCCAGGACGAACAATCCACCCAGCCGGTCCGCCACGTAAATCCGATCCCCGGCCACGTCGAGGGCGTAGGCCGCATCCGGGCTGTCGAAATACCCCACTTCGACCGGCGCGGTCGGGTCCGACAGATCGAGCAGCCGCACCCCGTTTCCCCCATCGGCAATGAGGGCCACCACACCGTCCAGCGCCACATCCCGGCTGGTCCCCGTCGATTCGACGGACCCAACTTCTCGCAGAGCGTTGGGGTTCGAGACATCGATCAGCCGTACGCCGCCTTCCCAATCGGCTACAGCAGCCAGACCGTCTGCCACAGCCACACGCCAGGCCGAGCCGGGGGTGTCGATACTGCCAAGTGGTTTGGGTTGTGCGGGATTGCTGATCTCCACCGTATACAGCCCGGCTTTGCCAGCGGCTACATACGCCACATTTCCAGCCAGCGCCACCCCGTGTACTTCGCCGCTGATGGGAAATTGGGCAATTGGCCGGGGCTGGTTTGGATCAGTCACATCGGCCAGCAGGAAACCCGCCTTGCCCGCGGCGATATAGGCAATCCCGCCGCGCACGGCCACGCCGTAGCCCTCGCCGGGGAAGCCAAGCGTGCCCAGGGGAAGGGGTGCGGCCGGGTCGCTGACATCCACAATATGCAGCCGCCCATTCCAGTCGGCCAGATAGGCCAGGTTGTCCGCAAGGGCGATTTCCCAGATTTGCCCAGGTGTATGCAGGGAGCCAAGCGTCACAGGCTGGGCCGGGTCTGCCACGTCCACAATCTGAAACTCGCCGTTCCATTTGGCCGAAAGATAGGCGTAGACGCCACTCACCGTCACATCCCAGACAGTTCCAGCCGAGTGGTAGAGACCGACTTCAGCCATCTGCTGGGGTTGGGAGATATTCACAATGCGCAGGCCACCCTCGCCGTCGGTCACAAAAAGGGAATCATCCGCAAGGGCCAAACCCATCGCCATCCCTTTTATCGGATAGCTGCCGACCAGTTGGGGCGATGTGGGCTGGGAGAGATCGACCACCCAGACCCCTGCGCTCTCCCCGCTGACGTAGACCCGATCCCCGGCAACCGCCAGACCACAGGCGCAGCCCGGTCCTTGCAATCTGGCGATCTCTACGGGACGTTCCGGCTGGGCGATGTCCAGAATGCGCAGGCCGTCGCTGTCGCTGGCAATGAAGGCCAGATGGCCCTGCACGGCCACGGCCAGGTCCCGTTTGGGGGAGGTAAGCCGGGCAACCACCTGGGGTTGGCTGGGGTTCGCCACATCCACAATTGTCAGGCCGCTGTAGTTGCCTGCCACCAGTGCGTGTTGTCCGCTGATCGCCACATCCCAGGCGCTGCCGATGGCGTCGGCCGCGCCGATCTGCCGGGGGGCATTGGGATGGGAGATATCCACCACCAGCAGGCCGCCCCGCTCGTTGGCCAGATAGACCCGGTTGCCCTGGACGGCGATGCCCAGGGCTGTGAAGCCCACGGGCAGTTGACCGACGATCTGGGGATTGTGGGGGTCGGCAATGTCAACGATGCGCAGGCTGTCCCTCGATACCACATAGGCAAAATTCCCCTGCACCGCCAGATCGTAGGCGGGCAGAATCGCAAAACCGACCCGACGGGGATGCTGGGGAACGGAAATGTCGATGACTGCCAGTTCGTGGCCCAGGGCCAGATAGACGTAGAAATCCTGCACAGCCACGGCCAGGCTGGGGCCGCCCAAATGGCCCAACAGGGGCAATTGGGGACTGACGTTCGACTCGGCCTGAGTTTGCACCGCGGCCAGTGCCAGTAGAATTGCAATCATCACAAAGAGTCTGCGTAGCTGTACCATTTTGGCCCGTCCTTTTGTCTGGAAATTGGATTAGAGCGTTCTGATTCCAGAATAGGCAGGGCGCGTCAGGTGGTCGGCTGGCAGCGCGGCTGGGGATGCGTTGGGGGTGCGTTTGTTGAAAATTGGATCAGCAAACGCGCGCTGTGGGAGAAAACGGGTACATCCCAGAATTGGGGCAAATGTGCCCGCCGAATCAATTCGGCGTCTGTTACGGGAAACCCGTTAGAAACGGGTTGGGTATCGGGTCTCAGTGCGTTTCAACGCACTTCCCATAGCAGGCATCGGTTTGCAACCGATGCTGCGTTTCCCCAATCTGGGGCGCACCCGAGAAAATGAAGGTGTTGAGTTCCGTGGCCGGGTATGGGATAATGAATGAAATCTGCTGGTAATGAGGAAAGGAATGGAGCCTGTGGGGGAACTTCGTCTCTCTCTATTGGGATCGCCCCAGATATTTGTGGACGGGAAAGAGAAAATCTTGGGCGAGCGCAAAGCCATTGCGCTGCTGGCCTATCTGGCCGTGGAGCGAAAGGTCCAAAGCCGGGACACCCTGGCCACACTCTTCTGGCCGGAACACGACCAGCAGCGGGCACGGGCCAACCTGCGCTATCTTCTCTGGTCTCTGCGCAAGAATGTGGGCGAGGAATGGGTGGAGACGGACGGGGATCGTATCGCCCTGGCTGGCCCGGGGCAAGTCCGGGTGGATGTGGAGGACTTTCAACGACATCTGGACGAATGGCGCGGCCATTCGCATCCGACGGGTCAGTTTTGCGCCGTCTGTGTAGAGTCGCTTGAAGCAGCAGCGCAACTCTACCGGGGCGATTTTCTGCAAGGCTCTACGCTGGACGACAGCCCCCAATTTGACGACTGGCAATTCTTCCAGGCCGAGGGGTTGCGCCGGGGGCTGGCCGCGGGGTTGGAGGGGTTGGTAGAGCAGGAGATTGTCGGGCAGCGCTACGACGCGGCCATTGGCTACGCCCGGCGTTGGGCCGCGCTTGACCCACTTCACGAGCCAGCCTGCCGGGCGCTGATGAAACTCTACGCCTGGTCCGGTCAAAACGAGGCTGCCATCCGTCAGTTTCACCGTTGCAGCCTGGCCTTGCAGGAGGAGATCGGCGTTGAGCCGGACGAGGAGACGCAACAACTCTACGCACAGATTCGCAACCGGCGTTTCCCGCTGCCTTCTCAGGAAATCCCCCATACACCTGCCAACGAAAGCGAACTCCCCGCAATTGTATCGACGACTGTGGGCAATCTGCCGCCCATCTCCGCCGTTTTTGTGGGTCGCCAGACAGAGCTTGCCCAGATCGCCCAGCGGCTGGCCGACCCTTCTGGGCGTCTGCTGACGATTGTGGGGCCGGGGGGGATGGGCAAATCCACGCTGGCCGTGCAGGCGGGCCGGGCGGAGGAAGCACATTTTCCCGATGGCGTCTGGTTCGTAGCCCTGGCCGGGATGGAGTCAGCCGAGCAGGTGCCCAACGCCATTCTCGCCGCGCTGGAAGCGCCTGCCAGCGCAGGCAACTCTGCGCGCCAACAGCTTCTTGTCTACCTGCGCCGCAAGCACTCTCTGCTGATTCTGGACAATTTCGAAAATGTACTGCCCGCTGCCGAGATGCTTGCGGAGCTTCTGCGCGCCTGTCCGCAGGTCAAACTTATCGTCACCAGTCGGGAGCGGCTGAACCTGCGGGACGAGTGGCTGCTGATGCTTGGCAACCTGACCTATCCCTCGGATGCCAAAGCTGAAAGCGCTGTGCAAGGCGAGTACAGCGCACTGCTTCTCTTTGAAATCTGTGCCCAGCGCACACAGCCCGCCTTTATGCTGGATGCGACAAATTTGTCGCCGGTCACTCGCATCTGCCAACTGGTGGACGGGATGCCGCTGGCATTGGAGATGGCCGCGGCTTGGGTACGGACGTTGCCTATTGCGGAGATTCCCGCCGAAATTGAGAAAAGTCTCGCCTTTCTCTCTACGGCTGCCCGGGATATGGCCGAGCGCCACCGCAGCATCCGCGCGGTTTTTGATCACTCCTGGCAGCTATTGACAGAACGGGAGCGTTTGGCGCTGCGCCAGTTGTCGATTTTCCGCCACAGTTTCAGCCGGGAAGGAGCCGAAGCCGTGGCTGGTATGTCGCTGCTTGACCTGTCTGTTCTGTTGGACAAGTCCTGGACTCGGCTGACCAGCGACGGTCGCTACGCAATGCATCCGCTGGCCCAGCAGTACGCGCTGGAAAAGTTGCACGGCGAGCATTCAACGTTGACGAACGAAGCCGTAAGTGATGTACTGCACCGCCATTGCCTTTTCTACGCTGCGAAGATGTCGCTGGAAGCGCAGTTCGTTGCCGCGGAAGATATCATTTCTCAGATAGATGTAGAGAATGTGCAATTGGCCTGGCAGACGGCCTTAGTGCAGCGCGATTGGCACGCATTGGGTCAACTCACTGGCTTCATCGAAATTACGATGGAAATCTGGTGGGATCCGGAAACCATCTCACAATTGGACCGTGCGATGGTACGAATGGATGATGAACTGCAAGCAGATTCTGTAGAAAATGGAATGGAACGGGAGCTTATTGAAACGGTTTTGGCAAAGATACTCCGTGTAAGCGGAAAATTCCATAACCATCTGGGCAACTCTGGGATGTCGATTCAATGGTTGACGCGAAGTCGCGAGCTGCTATTCAGACATCGACAACGCAGCCGGGAAACGGACTTACTGTACGCACTCGTGACAATGAATCTTGGATTTTCCAACTACTATGCAGGCCGGTTCGGTGAGGCAGAGAAATTCTATAAAGAGGCATATTTAGAGTTCCAGCGGTTACAGGATGAGAAGGCAAAAGCCCTTGTCCTCGTATTGTGGGGGCTGCTTTTTGACCGTATAGGCGACTTCATAAACGCCGAGAGGTCTATGCGTAGCGTACTTGCATTCGCCCAACCGATAGGTAGAACTCAACTGATTGCTCAGGGGGGGTTGGCAAGAGTGTTGGCGAGACAGGGGCAGTATGACGATGCAAGACAGATTTGGGAGGAGGCTTATGCAAAGGCTGATCAACGACGACGAGTACACGGGCTGATCGGTTTGGGAATAGTAGCCCGTGGGGTAGGTCAGAATGCCGAGGCTCAGGAATTTCTAAGACGGGGTCTCGCCAGTGCCCAAGAGATAGGAGATCGCCCAGCTCAAGTGGAATTATTGATCGAATTGGGTTTCACAGCGCTTCAATTTGGCATATCAGCGCCGGCCCGTGACTACTTCAGCCGTTCCCTCGTCATTGCTCAGGAAATCAGCCGCCTGCGTAATGTGCCAATAGCCTTGCGGGGTCTCGGAGAGGTGGAACTGATACAGGGGAATGTGCAGCGTGCGCGGGATTACTTCGCGCGCTCCCTAACCGCAGCGGGAGAGGTGCAGGCCCCGCCCGATCTGCTGGATATTCTGGTCAGTGTCGGGGAACTCTATGCCGCCGAAGGAAAGCGGGAAGCGGCTGTCGAACTTCTGGACCTGGCCCGACAACACCCGGCCACCACCCACGAAACCCGTACCCGTGCCCAGGGCCTGTTGGAGGCTTTGGGCATCGAGTCACCTGAGCCAGCGAACCGATTGGCGATGGATGTGGCCCGCGTGCGCCTGGAACAAATGGTACTGGCAACTTTGGCAGCTATGAGAAGTTGACCGGATGTCTCCCTGTGGGCAGGCGCGTTCCCGATTCGCGGAAGGGCTGCGTCGGTTGCAAACCGCCCCCTGCTATGGAAAGTGCGTTTCAACGCACTGAGGCTGATTGTCCAACGAGTTTTCCGCAGTAGTCGCCGAATCAATTCGACGGGCGCATCTCGCCCCATCTCGACGAGTAGATTGCCTTCCCCATCCCCCAGTGATACACTGAGACTTTCTGCTTCCACCCACACAAGGAGACAAACCCCATGGCCCGTTTCGATCATCTCAAAGGCGTCTTTGGCCTGCTGCCCACCCCCTATCAGGACGATCTGGAAATCCACATTCCCGACCTGCGCGCCGTCGCCGACTTCTGCTGCCGCAGCGGCCAGCACGGGATTGTCTGGCCGGTGATGGTGGGCGAATTCTATTTTCTCGGCGAGCAGGAGCGGGTGCGCGGCCTAAATGAAGTGATGGATGCCATTGACGGAAGGCTGCCGCTGATCTTCGGCTGCTCCGGCGTCTCTGTGCCGCAAGTTCTCTATTTTGCGAAAGAGGCCCAGAAAGCGGGCGCGGATGCGATTATCGCCATGGCCCCGGCCCGCACGAATACGGCCACAGCCATCGAAATGTACAAACGGATGGCCGATGTCTACGACGGCCCGCTGGTGGTGCAGAACGCCGACGCCTACGCCCCCCTCACCGGCGAACAGATCGCCCAGTTGGTGGCGGATGTGCCGTCGATTGAGTACATCAAAGAGGAGCGCCAGCCGGGGCCAAAGCACATCGCCGAAGTTCACAAACTGGTGGGAAGTCAGATAAAGACGATCTTTGGCGGTGCGGCGGGCAAAGTGATGACCGACGAATATCTGCGGGGGGCCAACGGCTGTATGCCCGCCTGCGAGATCGCCGATCTGCTGGCCCAGGTGATGGAACTGCTCTGGGCCGGGGATGAGGAGGCAGCGCGGGAACTGCACCGCCGTCTGCTGCCGCTGATTATCCTGGAAAATCACGCAATGATGCGCTATATCCTCAAACGGCGGGGGGTCTTCACCTCCACCGTCGAGCGCGCGCCAGCCGGCAAACAGGCCCTGGACGCCGACGACCGCCGGGAATTCACCCGGCTGATCGCGGCGATTGAGAAGGATGTAAAGAGTTATCCTTTTGGGGCGGAGTAGGTGGGATGATGGGATGCTGAGGTCTTTGTCGGCCATTGACGCATACTCCATTTTTGAGTACAATTGGAGTGTGCGGGAAAATCGACAAAGGAGAGTTGAAATGACAATTGCAGCCAAAAAGGTTCGGGTTCAGGTCGATCTGAGCGAAACCGAAGCGAAGTTGATAAACCATTTGACGGAACGGCTTTCGGTCCGTTCCCGTGCCGACCTGTTGCAACAGGCGTATGGGACATTTCTATGGGTGCTGACGGAGCGTCTGTCAGGAAACCGGATTGTCAGCGTCGATTCTGCAAATGTGGACAAGCTCGAACGCTATAAGGAACTGAGCATCCCGGCAGTTGAGCCACTGCTCTTTGACCACTACGAGCATCTGGTGGTGCGCCCGGAATCGAACTACAGACAGGCTTATCTGCGCGGGCGCAATATGCGGGTTGGGCAGTTAATCTACACGATGCGCGCAAACAGCCTGAACGCTGAGGAAGCTGCCGCCGATATGGACCTGCCTCTGGCGCAAGTGCGTGAGGCGCAGGTATATTATCAGATCAACCGGGCGCTGATCGAGCAGGAAGCCGACGAGGAAAAACAACATCTCATAGATGCGGGGATATCTCTTGAACCTCTCCATCTATCTCGATGACTGCGCATTTTCTCATCGGCTGCGACAGGAATTGATCGAGGCCGGCCATACAGTCTATGTTCCAGCCGACATAGACCCACCGTTGACCGGCGTTGCTGACGAGTTGCACTTTGCGTACGTCCGGTCCGCCGGATTGGTGATCTTCACATACAATCCAAAGGACTTCCTGGCCCTACACAAGCGTTTTTTCCAGCATCCCGGCATTCTGGCACTCTACCGGGACAATGACCCGACCAGAGATATGACCCACGCGGACATCATTCGCGCGATCAGCAATCTAATACAGATACACTTAGACCTGAGCAACGGTTTCTGGACACTGAACCATTACCAGTGGTAACAAATGATTTACACTAAAGATGCAGCGCTCCGTCCGGGACGCTGCATCACTTTCTGCTCGACGCACCACACACCAATCCTACACATCAAAGCGCACGCCTTGCGCCAAAGGCAGACTCTCCCCGTAGTTGATCGTTACCGTCTGGCGGCGGGCGTAGACCTTCCAGGAATCGGACCCGCTTTCGCGGCCACCGCCGGTCTCCTTTTCCCCGCCAAAGGCGCCGCCGATCTCCGCGCCGGCTGTGCCTGTGTTCACATTGGCCAGCCCGCAATCGCTGCCCCGCACGCTGAGGAAGCGCTCCACCTCCCGCAAATCCGTGCTGAAGATAGCCGAGGAGAGGCCTTGATCCACCCCGTTGTGGATCGCCAGGGCTTCGTCCAATTCCTTATATTTCAGCACATACAGAATCGGCGCAAAGGTCTCCTCACAGACGATCTCGAAATCGGGCATCCCCTCCACCAGCGCGGGGGCCACGTAATGGCCGCCCTCCAGCCCCGACAGTGTCAGTACCCGATTGCCCGCCAGCACCCGCCCGCCCTCGTCCAACGCCCGCTGGATAGCCTGTTTGTAGGCCATCACCGCGTACTGATTGATCAGCGGACCAACCAGCACGCCGGGTTCCAGCGGATTGCCCACCTTCACCGTTTCGTAGGCCCGCACCAGTTTGTCCACAAATTCGTCGTAGATGCTCTCCTGCAAAATCAGTCGCCGGGTGGTGGTACAGCGTTGGCCCGCGGTCGCCAGCGCGCCAAAGGCCACCCCGCGCAGCGCGATTGACCGGTCGGCTTTGGCGGTGACAATCGCCGCGTTGTTGCCCCCCAGTTCCAACAGGGAGCGCCCCAGCCGGGCCGAGACCGCCTGGGCCACCCGCCGCCCTGTACGGATGGAGCCGGTGAAGGAGAGGAGGGGAATGCGCTTGTCGTGGCTCAGTTTCTCGCCGATGGAGCGTCCTTCGTCCACAGCCAGCAGGAAGAGGGGGGGCAGACCCATCTCGTCCAGCACGCGGTTGACGATATTTGTGGTGGCGATGGCGGTCAGAGCGGCGTTGGGCGAGGGTTTCCAGATGACGACGTTGCCGATGACGGAAGCAATCAGCGCATTCCACGACCAGACCGCGCAGGGGAAGTTGAAGGCGGTGATGACGCCGACGACGCCGTAGGGATGCCACTGCTCGTAGAGGCGATGCTCCGGGCGCTCGCTGGCAATCGTCACGCCGTAGAGCTGGCGGGAGAGACCCACGGCAAAGTCGCCGATGTCGATCATCTCCTGGACTTCGCCCTTGCCCTCGCTGGGCGTCTTGCCCACTTCCAGGGAGACGAGCAGGCCAAGTGCGTCCACGTATTCCCGCAGACGATCACCAATCGCCCGCACCACTTCGCCCCGCTTGGGCGCGGGCACCCGGGACCAGGCGCTGTAGGCGTCCCAAGCGTTGCCGACCAGCCGGTCGTAGTCGGCTTCCCCGGCCACGGCCACATCGGCCAGCTTCTCGCCGTTGATGGGCGAGTGGACGGCAATCGTCTTTCGTCCGGCGGTGTCGGCCCACACGCCGTCGTAGAGACCGGAGTTGACACTTTGCAATCCCAGGGCGGCAAAGACCCCGGCTTTCACTTCGTCAAAATTGGTTTCGTCGCGAATCGTCGCAAACGTCATTGTCTGTCTCCTGGAAGAATGGACACGGATTGAAAAATAGAATGCGGATGGCGCTGATTGAGCAGATGAGTACGGATTTTTTAGGAGGTATTTTCGTATCTTCTCAATAAACCGGGGTAGGGGAATGAGAATCAGGTTGGGACCGCGGCTTGCCGAATAAGATCGGCGAGGGAGGGCATGTGCCGGGCTTGGGAGACGCGGTTCATATAGTTGACCCCCGATCCCCAGTCCCCAGTCCCCAACCCCCAACCCCCAACCCCTACTTCCCGTGAGTGTATCAACAGAGAGTAGTCTTCGTCAAGAGCGGGCTTCCCTGTGCAACTTGCACAAGAAACCGGGAATATGTCTGGGCAGATGTAACAATGGCGTTTTTGCCATTCTGTTTGTATAATTCTTCACGATGTCCGTGGGGACATCCATTGTTTTTTCGGATTGGGCAGATGGAATCATCTGTAATCATTTAGGAAAGGAATTCCGCATATGCCTTTGAATTGTACCTCTGCAGCGGATGTCGTGCAGGCCGTTGAGGAAAATGGTATTCAGATTATCGACCTGCGTTTTACCGACGTCTACGGCCAATGGCAGCACTTCTCCCTCCCCGTCGAAGCCTACGACGAGGAGGATATCTTCCAGACTGGTCTGAGTTTCGATGGCTCGTCCATTCGCGGCTTCAAGTCGATTGAAAGCAGCGATATGATGCTGGTCAGCGATCCGACGACGGCCTTTATTGATCCTGTGACCGAGCATCCCACCCTCTGTCTGATTGGGAATATTATCGACCCGATTACAAGGGAAAATTTTGACCGGGATCCCCGCAATGTACTGCGGATGGCCGAAGCCTATATGAAATCCACAGGCATTGCCGACACCGCTTTTATGGGGCCGGAAGCCGAGTTCTTCATCTTCGATCAGGTGAAGTATGAGACAGGCCGCTTCTCCTCCAGCTATGCGGTGGACAGTGTGGAAGCGCCCTGGAATTCGGGCGAATGGGGTTCGGGCCACAAAGTGGGCTATAAGGGCGGCTATTTCCCGGTTTCCCCCTTCGATACCCTGCAGGATGTACGCTCCGAGATTGTGCGCACGATGCTCGCGGCTGGTCTGCCCATTGAGAAGCATCACCACGAGGTTGCTACCGCAGGCCAGACCGAAATCAATATGAAATCCCGGCCAATGTTGCAGCAGGCCGACAATGTGCAGTTGTACAAGTACATTGCCAAGAATGTGGCCATGCAGTACGGCAAGACCGCCACTTTCATGCCCAAGCCTCTGTTCGAGGACAACGGCTCCGGTATGCACACCCACCAGAGCCTGTGGAAAGATGGCGTGCCCATTTTTCACGGCGACAAATATGCGGGGGTCAGCCAGGAAGCGATCTGGTATATTGGTGGCATCCTGAAACATATCAACAGCCTGCTGGCCTTCTGCGCCCCCACCACCAACAGCTACCGCCGGTTGGTTCCTGGCTACGAAGCGCCCGTCGTCATCGCCTATAGCGCACGCAACCGCTCGGCTGCTTGTCGCATTCCTGGTGGTCTCTCTTCGCCCAAGTCCAAGCGCATCGAGTTCCGCTGCCCGGACGCCGCGGCCAACCCCTATCTGGCCTTTGCCGCGATGGTGATGGCCGGTCTGGACGGCATCAAAAACCAGATTGACCCCGGCAAGCCGTCGGAGATGGACCTGTTCGAGGATGAGAATCTGCGCAAAGTGCGCACGGTGGAAGGCTCATTGAGCGCTGTGCTGGACGCGCTGGAAGCGGACCACGACTACCTGACGGCAGGCGGCGTCTTCAGCCAGGGTCTGCTGGACACATACATCGCCACCCGGCGGTTGGCCGATGTGGACGCGGTGCGTCTGCGCCCCCATCCCCACGAGTTTGTGATGTACTTCGGCGTCTAAGGACTCGTCAAGAAATAAGTTCCATCCGGTGCGTCGCACTGTCATCTGGACAGTGCGACGCACCAAAACGGGAAATAAGTTACCGGTCTGATTCCGGGAATCGGCCAGGCGATGACGGGAAAGCCG